>NZ_CP032229.1:4226242-4528116 GCF_004328625.1 Streptomyces seoulensis | reverse complement strand
TTGTCCAGGCCCGGCTGGTCGAAGGTGTCCGGGATCGGCAGGGTGCCCCAGCGGTTGATGGGCCACGCCTTCACGATCGCGCGTCCCACGACGTCCTTGACCGGCACCATGCCGTGGTTCTCGTCGGTCTGGTTGTACCGCGAGTCCCGCGAGTTCTGGCGGTGGTCGCCCATCACCCAGATGTAGCCCTTGGGCACCTTGACCTTGAACTGGCCGCCCTGGTCGTCCACGCTGCACGGCGTGTTGCCGGGGTAGACGTACGGCTCGTCCAGCGCCTTGCCGTTGACCTTCAGCGGGGCGCTGCCCTCGCACTCGACCGTGTCGCCGCCGACCCCGATCACACGCTTGATCAGGTCCTTCTCCTCGGCGGACGGCATCAGGCCGATCCAGCTCAGCCCCTTCTGCACCGCGTTCTGCTCCGGCGTCGGCTCGCCCGCCAGCCACTGGCCGGGGTCGTGGAAGACGACGACCTCGCCGCGCTCGGGCTTCGAGCCGAACCAGGGGGTGAGCTTGTCCACCAGGACGCGGTCACCCTGCTGGAGGGTGTTCTGCATCGAGTCGGAGGGGATCGAGAACGCCTGCACCAGGAACGTCTTGATCAGCAGGGCCAGCACCAGCGCGATGCCGACCAGGATCGGCAGTTCCTTCCAGAACGAGCGCTGCTTCTCCGGCCGGCGCGCGGCACCGCCGCTGCCGCCGCCCTCGTCGGTCCGGGGGGGCTGCCCGGGCGGGGTGCCGTCACCGGCCGCCGCGAAGCCGTTCCCGGAGTGCACGGCGCCGTCCGGGGCCGAGGCGTCGGACCCCACGGGGTGCCCGCGGTGCTCCTCGCCGTCGTGCCCCGACCGTGCGCCAACCGCCACATCCCCCACGCCAACTCCTTACTCTGTGCCGCCGCCTGCCCCATGCACGGTGCAGGCCCACCACTCCCATAACGAGCGGGAGTTCCGCAGGGGTCGGGAGCTGGGTCAGTCCGTTCGGATCGTAGGGGGCAACCCTATGCGACGGGGCACCGGCCGCACTCGCCCCGGACGCCGCGTCGGTGACGCTTGCGAAGGTTTTAGGTTGCTCCAGGCGCGTCCAGTGCGCGAAGGGCCAGCCGATGAACATCGCCCGGCCGACGACCGACTCCTCGGAGACGGTCCCGCCGTAGGCGAGGTTCTGGTGATAGCGGGAGTCGGCCGAGTTGCCCCGGTGGTCGCCCATCACCCACAGGCGGCCCTTGGGCACCGTGATGTCGAAGGAGGTCGCGGAGGGGGCGTTGCCGGGATAGATGTAGGCGCCCTCGGTGAGCGGGACGCCGTTGACCGTGACCCGGCCCTCGGCGTCGCAGCACTTCACCCGGTCGCCGCCGACCCCGATGACCCGCTTGATCAGGTCCTTCTCGTTGTCCGAGGGGAGCAGGCCGATGAAGGTCAGCCCCTCCTTCACCTGCTTGACCACGACCGGGTCGTTCTTCTTCGGCGTCTCCTCGCCGGTCAGCCAGCCGCCCGGATCGTGGAACACCACCACGTCACCACGGGCCGGCCGGGAGCCGAACCAGGGGGTGAACTTGTCGACCAGGACCCGGTCGCCGATCCGGATCGTCTGCTCCATCGAGCCCGACGGGATCACGAACGCCTGCACCAGGAAGGTCTTCAGCACCAGCGCGATCAGCACCGCGACCCCTAGCAGCAGCGGGATCTCCCGTACCGCCGAACGTCTGCGTTTGCGCTTCACCTTGCGCTGGAGCTTGCGCCGCTCCGCCCGCGAACGGCCGGCGCTCGGCCGGGACGTGCGGCGGGCGCCGGTGGGCAGCGGATTGTCGGCGGCCGCGCCGGTGACTCCGCGCGGCCTAGCCCGGTTACCCATGCGCGGCCTCCGCGGCAGGTACGTGCGCGTAGGCGCGGGGGCGCTCGATGCGCGTCCAGTGGCCGTACGGCCAGGCGATCCAGTCGGCGCGGCCCACCACGTCCTTCACCGGGACCATGCCGCCGCCGGGCGAGCCGAGGTGGTCACGGGAGTCGCTGGAGCGGGCACGGTGGTCACCGAGCAGGAAGAGGCGGCCGTCGGGCACCACCACGTCATAGGGCACGTCGGACGGGCTGTCCCCCGGGTGGAGGAATCCCGTCTCGTCGACCGGGCGGCCGTTCACCTCGGTCCTCCCCTCCCTGTCGCAGCAGACCACATGGTCGCCTCCCACCCCTACAACGCGCTTGACGTAGTCGGCGTGCCCGAAGTAGTCGGTCCCGTCGAACACCACCACGTCACCGCGGCGCGGACGGGCACCGAAACGGTACGCCAACTTGTTTACGAGTACGCGGTCCCCGACCCTCAATCCGGGCTCCATGGAACCGCTCGGAATCTCGAACGGCCGCACCACGAACGTGCTCAGGAGCAGCAGGAAGACGAGGCAGGTGAGGAGGGCCAGGGTGAACCGGCCGCCCGGCACGCGCTCGGCGAGCGGGGCCAACGCGAAACGCGACCGGCCCCGCGTACCCGGTGTACCGGGTGGGCGGGAACGGTCGCGTTCGGCGGGCTGTGCTTCGGTGTCCATCGGGGCCAGATGCTATCCGGCCCCGTCGGACTGAAGGACAGGCGCTCAGTTGTCGCGCTTCTCCTTGATCTTCGCGGCCTTGCCGCGCAGCTCACGGAGGTAGTACAGCTTGGCGCGGCGCACGTCACCGCGGGTGACGAGCTCGATCTTCTCGACGATCGGGGTGTGCACCGGGAAGGTACGCTCCACGCCGACGGAGAAGGAGACCTTGCGGACCGTGAAGGTCTCGCGGACGCCCGCACCCTGGCGGCGGATCACGACGCCCTTGAACTGCTGCACACGCGAGCGGTTGCCCTCGATGACGCGGACGTGCACGTTGACGGTGTCACCCGGGCGGAAGGCCGGGACGTCGGTGCGCAGCGACGCGGAGTCGACGGTGTCGAGCAGGTGAGACATTTCGTCTGCTTTCTTCGCTGATGCCACAGGTCATCAACGGAACTAGATGTTCGAAGAGGTCGGCCGTGCGGGTCGGAACGGGCGTCGTGTCCCCCTGTGGCAGGGGCGCACGCCGGACGGACGCACAACAGCGCCCTATTGTTCCACGCCCTCGCTCCTGCGCCAAAATCGCCCGGACGAGTGGCCCTCCGGGTCCGGGGACCAGCCCAGGATGGAGAGCATCTCCCGGTCCTTCTTGTCGAGCGTCGCGGGGTCGCAGCGCTCGATCAGGTCGGGCCGGTTGGCGGTGGTGCGGCGCATCGCCTCGTCCCGCCGCCAGCGGGCGATCTTGCCATGGTGGCCGCTGAGCAGCACGTCCGGGATGCCGTGGCCCCGCCACTCGGGCGGCTTGGTGTAGACCGGGCCCTCCAGGAGGTTGGCCATCGCGCCGGGCGCGAAGGAGTCGTCCCGGTGCGACTCGGCGTTGCCGAGCACGCCGGGCAGCAGCCGCGCCACCGCCTCGGTGATCACCAGGACGGCCGCCTCGCCGCCCGCGAGGACGTAGTCCCCGATGGACACCTCGTAGACCGGCATCCGGGTCGCGTACTCGTCCATGACCCGGCGGTCGATGCCCTCGTAGCGGGCCGGGGTGAAGACCAGCCAGGGGCGTTCCGACAGCTCGACGGCGAGTTCCTGGGTGAAGGGACGGCCGCTCGGGGTCGGCACGATCAGGGCGGGGCTGTGCGCGCCCACCTCGTAGCCGTCCGCCAGCGCGCTGTCCAGGGCGTCGCCCCAGGGCTCGGTCTTCATGACCATGCCGGGGCCGCCGCCGTAGGGGGTGTCGTCGACCGTGTTGTGCCGGTCGTAGGTCCAGGAGCGCAGGTCGTGGACGTTCACGTCGAGCCGGCCGCGCGCGCGGGCCTTGCCGACCAGGGAGACGTTCAGCGGTTCCAGGTACTCCGGGAAGATCGTGACGACGTCGAGCCTCATGCGCCCTCGTCCTCGTCGCGCGCGGAAGCGATCTCGGCGCGGTCGTCGATCAGGCCGGGCGGCGGCGTGATGACCGCGCGCTGCTCGTCCAGGTCGATCTCGCTGACGATCTCCTCCACGAACGGGATCAGTACCTCGCTGCCGTCCGGGCGCTCCACGATGAAGAGGTCCTGGGAGGGCAGGTGGGAGATCTCCGTGATCCGGCCCACCTCCGTGCCGTCCTCGGTGACCACGTCGAGGTCGATGAGCTGATGGTCGTAGTACTCGTCCTCGTCCTCCGGCATCTCCTCCGGATCGACGTCGGCGATCAGCAGCGTGTTGCGCAGCGCCTCGGCGCCGGTGCGGTCGTTGACGCCCTCGAAACGCAGGAGGAGACGGCCGCTGTGCACGCGGCCGGTGGCGATGGTGAGCGGCCCACTGGACGCCGGGTCGGTGGCCAGGACGGCGCCCGGCGCGAGCCGGGACTCCGGCTCGTCGGTCCGCACCTCGACGGTGACCTCACCCTTGATGCCATGAGCACGGCCGATGCGTGCGACTACCAACTGCACGAGTACAGATCTCCTGTCATACGACTGCGGGCCGGGGACGGCCCAGTGGCCCTCCCCGGCCCGAGCCGGTTGCTATGAAGCGTCAGCGGACGTGGTCCACGTCGACGAGGTCGACACGGACACCGCGGCCGCCGATGGCGCCCACGACGGTACGCAGAGCGCGCGCGGTGCGGCCGTTACGGCCGATCACCTTACCGAGGTCGTCGGGATGCACCCGGACCTCCAGCACGCGCCCGCGGCGCAGGTCACGCGAGGCGACCTGCACATCGTCGGGGTTGTCGACGATGCCCTTCACGAGGTGCTCAAGCGCCTCTTCGAGCATGCTGCTCAGGCCTCGGTCGACTCGGCGGACTCAGCGGCCGCCTCGTCCTTCTTCTCAGCCTTCTTCTTCTGGGTGATGGCCTCACCCTTGTTGTCGTCGTCGGAGCCGAGGCCCTCGAACGACGGACGCTCGGCCTTCGGCGCGGCCACGAGGAGCGGCGCGGGGGCCGGCTCGCCCTTGAACTTCTGCCAGTCGCCGGTCTTCTTCAGAATGGCGAGCACCGGCTCGGTCGGCTGCGCACCGACACCCAGCCAGTAGGCGACGCGGTCGGCGTCCACCTCCATGACCGAGGGGTTGTACGTCGGGTGGTACTTGCCGATCTCCTCGATGGCCCGGCCGTCACGGCGGGTACGGGAGTCGGCGACGACGATGCGGTAGTGAGGCGAACGGATCTTGCCCAGACGCTTCAGCTTGATCTTGACTGCCACGGGAGTGAGTTCTCCTGGATTGACGTGTTGGGCACGGCGGAGTTGCCGCGTGGGGTTGCGGTACCCGAGTGCCCGATGGACGCGTCAGCCGGAGGAGAGAGGGGTCCTGTGCGACTGTCGAGTACAGCTAGCCATTGTGCCACACCCTGCGGGGCACTCCGGGACGGGGTCGGCGATCCTGGGCATGCCTGAGTGAGGCCCGGCGCCACGTCGGCGCCCACCCGCACGACGGAGGAAAGCTGATCCGTACGGCTGCCACGAGCAGCCGTCTTGTCAGCTCGCCGCCGCCACGGCCTCCGGGATGCGGAACGGTTTGCCGCAGCCGCCGCACATGATCGGCGCCTGCGCCAGGACCGAGGGGACCACCCGGACGTTGCGCCCGCAGTCGCAGACCGCCTTGACCCGGACCCCGCCTCCGGAGGAGCCGTGCCGGGCGGCCGGACCCCGGAAGGTGCGCGAGGTGTCGGCGGAGGTGGCCACCGTGTGCGCCTTCAGCGCCCGCTGCAGCCGGTCGATGGTCGGACGGTAGCGCCGCTTGGCCTCGGGGTTGAGCGTGACCAGCGAGAACCCGCTGCTGGGATGCGGCTCCTCGGGGTGGTCCAGGCCCAGCTCCTCGGCGACGGCGAGGAAACGGCGGTTGTGGTAGCGGCCGGCCCGCGAGGTGTCACGCACCCCGCGGGAGGCGGCGATGCCGTGCACCGCCTCGTGCAGCAGCCGCTCGAAGGAGAGCTCGTGCCCGCACGCGGACGACGACTCCCCGATCAGTGATTCCGGTGCGGCGAGGTCGGGCAGCTCGGGGTGGTACCGCTGAATGTCGGCCCACGCCTGCGCCAGCTCCGCGGCGAGAACAGGTGGTGTCTGTGTCGTGCTCACGTAATGACAACGAGCGGGGGTACCGCTGTGTTCCTATTCCGGGGCATCTCAAATAATTTGCACCTACCCGTCAGTTGTCGCTGATGCGTCCTGACGAGGGCGGGTCCGCCGTTTCACGGAGAAGCCTCGCAAGCCCCCACAAGCCGGTGCGTAGCCACACGTACGGCCACCGGCGTCCGGGGGGCTACTGCCACCGCCGGAACCCGCACGTTACCGGGTGCCCCGAGCCGCCCCGCACCCGGTGGTGCGCGGCAGCGTTGCGGGGGCGTGAATTCGAGCCACACGCGCCAACCGGCGGCAAGCAGGGCCCCACACCCACTGGACGACTCGGCGAGCCGGGAGTTACCTGGCATACGTGGAAAGTGCGCACGCACGGCACACGGGGGCCACAGACCGGGCACAGCGACGGACAGCCGGCGGATTGGGGCGCTACCTATGACACCTACGCTCGTGCGGGAGCACCTGGCCCACGCGGGTTCCGCACCACCCCGCGTGAACCCCCGCAAACGCGCGCGCGACTGGTCGGAGATCCAGGAGCGGATGCTTCTGCCGCTCCACGAGACCGTCCACGAGCGCCTCGAAGTGGGACCGGGCACCCGCCTGCTGGGCCTGGCCTGCGGCTCCGGGCTCGCCCTGCTGCTGGCGGCGGCCAAGGGCGCGGCCGTCACCGGCGTCGACTCCCGCCCCGAACACCTCGCCCTCGCCCGGGAACGCCTTGACCCGGACGGACCCCTGGACGCCCGGCTCGTGCAGGGGGACTCCCCCGCCGACGCGGCCGACGACGACTCATCCCCGTACACCCTCGTGACCGCCTACGAGACGGTCGGCGCCCTCGACGACTCCGGTGACCTCGGTGACACCCTCGCCGCCGCGCTGCCGCTGGCCGCGCGCGGGGCCGCCGTGGTGCTGGCCGGCTGGGGCCCGCCCGAGCGGTGCGCCACCTCCACCGTGCTCCGGGTCGCCGCCAAGCTGGCCGAACCGCTGCGCGGCGCCTGGCGCCCGGCCCGCCGGGACGACTTGGAGGAGGTCGCCCGGGGCGCGGGGCTGCGGCCCGACGGCTCCGGCCGGGTGGCCTGCCCCTTCGGCTACGCCGACACCGACAGCGCGGTACGCGGGCTGGTGTCGACCGGGCTGTTCGACGCGGCGATCGCGGCGACCGACCGCAAGCAGGTCGGCAAGGAACTGACCGAGTCCCTGCACCCCTACCGGCGCCCGGACGGCACGGTCTGGATGCCGAACGTCTTCCGCTACCTGATCGCCCGCGTGCCCTAGGTGTATTGACCCGCAGGGTTGTTCACACGGTTGATGGGTGGGTGGCCGCCGAGTGCGGTGTGGCAGCGGTGGTGGTTGTAGGTGTGGAGGAAGTCTGTCAGAGCTTCGGTGCGTTCGGTGTTGGTGGTGTAGAGCCGCTGGTAGGCCCATTCGTCGAGCAGGGTGCGGTTGAAGCGTTCGACCTTGCCGTTGGTCTGCGGCCGGTAGATGCGGGTGAGTTTGCCGGCCGCGCCGAGGTCGGCCAGTGCCTGTTGCCAGGCGAAGCTCTTGCGGTAGGGCCAGGCGTTGTCGGTCAGGACCCGCTCGATGCGGGTGATGCCGTGCTCGGCGAAGAAGGCTGCGGCCCGCCGTAGGAAGTCGGCGCAGGTGAGGGCCTTCTCGTCCGCGTGGACCTCGCTGTAGGCCAGGCGGGAGTGATCGTCGACGGCGGAATGGATGTAGTCGAAGCCCACGCTGTTGCGCCGGGCCCGGCCGGCCTGCCGGCCCAGCACCTTGTGGCCGCCGCCGTCGGGGATGCGGCCGAGCTTCTTGACGTCGACGTGGACCAGCTCGCCGGGACGGGCGCGTTCGTAGCGGCGGATGACCTGCCCGGTGGGGCGGTCGATGAACGCCAGGCGGTTCAGGCCGTGCCGGAGCAGGATGCGGTGCACGGTGGAGGCGGGCAGGCCCAGGACCGGCCCGATGCGTGCCGGGCCCAGCTTGCGCTCTTGTCGCAGCCTGCAGACCTGCGCCTCGGTGGCGGCTGCGGTCCGGTGCGGTGTCGTGCGGGGACGGCTGGAGCGGTCGAGGAGTCCGCTCTCGCCCTCTGAGTGCCAGCGCCGGATCCACTTGTGGGCTGTGGGACGGGAGATGCCCATCTCGGCGGCGACATGCGCGACGGGACGGCCGGAGCGGACACGTTCGACGAGCAGTCGCCTGCCGTGAACGGTCAGCCGGGCATTACGGTGGGACACGAAGGCCTCCGTGCGGTGAAGATTCGACACCTCCACCACACACGGGGGCCTTCGCCATGATCAAGCCCTGCCTGCGTTAACAACGCTCGTGATCAATACACCTAGGTCGTGTCCGGAAAGTGGCGCCGTCTGCCCGGAGGGCAGGGCTCGCGGCGTCTGGTGCGTGCGCCCGCAAGGCGGAGGGTCGCCCTCGTACTGGGCGTACGAGGACGATCCCGACAACGCCGCTGGGGGTCCCCCCTGCTCGCAGAGCTTGGGGCAACGTGCCAGGCGTCGCGAGCCAGGCGCCACTTTCCGGACACGGCCTAGGGGGTGTCTTCCGGATCAGGCCGGCTCGGGCCGAGGGTGCTTCTCGGCCGACCCGAGCGGGGTCTGGTGCGTGCAGCTGCAAGGCGGAGGAGGGCGTCGACGCGATGGGGGTCCCCCCGCGCGAGCGCAGCCGAGCGTGGGGGTGTCGGCGACCGACGACAACGCGGCAGATGTGCGTGCCAGGGCCCGCGACCCCGGCAAGATCCGGAAGACAGGCCCCAACGGGCACACCCCGACGTGCCGAGGGCGCCCCCTCACGGAGAAGGGGCGCCCTCGGCACGTACGGGACCGGTGTCAGCGACCTTTGTCAGCCCATGAACTTCTTGAACTCGTCGGGGAGTTCGAAGTCCTGGCCGCCCTGCTGGGGCAGACCGAGCGCGTTGCCGCCCTGCGCGGCGGCCTCGCGGCGCTGGGCCTCCTCCAGCTCCTGCTGCTTGCGCTTCATCGGGTTGCCCGAACGCTGCTTGCCCTTGGCCTTCTTGGGCTGCTTCTTGGTGCGGCCGGGGCCGCCGCCCATGCCCGGCATCCCCGGCATGCCCGGCATCCCGCCGCCCTGGGCCATGCGGGACATCATCTTGCGCGCCTCGAAGAACCGCTCGACCAGGCTCTTCACCGCGCTGACCTCGACACCGGAACCCTTGGCGATACGGGCCCGGCGGGAGCCGTTGATGATGTTCGGGTCGGTGCGCTCGGCCGGGGTCATCGACTTGATGATGGCGGCCGTGCGGTCCACGTCCCGCTCGTCGATGTTGTTGATCTGGTCCTTGATCTGACCCATGCCCGGGAGCATGCCGAGCAGCTTGCTGATGCTGCCCATCTTCCTGACCTGCTCCATCTGGGACAGGAAGTCGTCCAGGGTGAAGTCCTGGCCCTTCTTCGACGCCAGCTTCGAGGCCATCTTCTCGGCCTCTTCCTGACTGAACGTCTTCTCCGCCTGCTCGATCAGGGTGAGCAGGTCACCCATGTCGAGGATGCGGGAGGCCATCCGGTCGGGGTGGAACGCGTCGAACTCGTCCAGCTTCTCGCCGTTGGAGGCGAACATGATCGGCTTGCCGGTGATCTGCCGGATCGACAGGGCGGCACCACCACGGGCGTCACCGTCGAGCTTGGAGAGCACCACGCCGTCGAAGCCGACGCCGTCGCGGAACGCCTCGGCGGTGTTGACCGCGTCCTGGCCGATCATGGCGTCGACGACGAAGAGGATCTCGTCCGGGGAGACGGCGTCGCGGATGTCCGCGGCCTGCGCCATCATCTCCTGGTCGATGCCCAGGCGGCCGGCGGTGTCCACGATCACGATGTCGTGGACCTTGGCCTTGGCGAACTCGATGGAGTCCTTGGCGACCTTGACCGGGTCGCCGACGCCGTTGCCCGGCTCGGGGGCGTACACCGCGACACCGGCGCGCTCGGCGACGACGCTGAGCTGGTTGACGGCGTTGGGGCGCTGGAGGTCGCAGGCGACGAGGAGCGGGGAGTGGCCCTGCTCCTTCAGCCAGCGGCCGAGCTTGCCCGCGAGCGTGGTCTTACCGGCACCCTGGAGACCGGCCAGCATGATCACGGTCGGCGGCTGCTTGGCGAAGCGCAGGCGGCGGGTCTCGCCGCCCAGGATGGTGACCAGCTCGTCATTGACGATCTTGAGCACCTGCTGGGCCGGGTTCAGCGCCCGGGAGACCTCGGCGCCGAGCGCGCGTTCCTTGACGTTCTTGATGAACGACCGGACTACAGGCAGGGCCACGTCCGCTTCGAGGAGCGCGATGCGGATCTCGCGTGCCGTGGCGTCGACGTCCGCCTCGGTCAGCAGACCCTTGCCCCGGAGAGACTTGAAAGTCGCTGACAGGCGGTCGGAGAGAGTATCGAACACGGCGGCGTCGGTCCTCGGGGTTGGAGTCGTTTTGGGCTGCCCTCCAGGGTATCCGGCCGCGCAAGCGATTCGTCCCCGCCCGTCGCACCCGGCGGGCGGGGAGTTCCGGCACCTGTCTCTCAGGCGCGCAGCGCCTCCTCCAGCGCGCGGGCCGTCGCCGTGGCGTCCTCCGGGGGCAGGGGGGCGCCGGTGCCGCTGGTGACGTAGAAGGCGTCGACCGCGTTGGCCCCCAGCGTGCTGACGTGCATGCTCCGTACCCGGACCGCCGCCTTCTCCAGGGCCGTGCCGATGCGGAAGAGGAGGCCGGGGGCGTCCTGGGCGCGGACCTCCATGACCGTGGCGTGGCGGGAGGCGGCGGGGGCGACGGTGACGCGCGGGGGCGGGGCGGTGCGGCCGCGGCGGCGGGGGTAGGCGGCGTCGCGTTCGGCGAGGCGGCTCGCGATGTCCAGGGAGCCGTCGAGAGCGCGGACGAGATCGGCGCGGAGCCGGGTGGCCTGTGGCAGCGAGCCGTACTCGGCGGCGACCCGCCAGTCCAGCAGCAGGACGGAGCCGTCGCCGGAGGCGTCGACGTCGTCGGGCAGCCGCAGCGTGCGCAGCCCGCCCGTGCGGACGGTGAGCCGGTGCAGGGCGAGGACCCCGGCCAGGGCGGGCAGGACGCCGGGCTGGTCGGGGACGGCGATGAGCAGCTCGACGCCGAGCGGCTCGCCCGTCTCGGCGGATTCCTCCGGCGGGCCTGGTTCGGCCTGGGCGCGCAGGGCGAAGACGGGTCCGCCGGTGCGGTGCGCCTCGATGGCGAGGCGTTCCTGCTCGGCGGTGGGTGCGCCCGGCTCGGGTTCGGTACCGGGGTGCTCGCCCGCGAGCACGGCGGCGGCGCGGCGGACGAGGTCGGTGACGAGGGAGGCGCGCCAGGTGGACCACGCGGCGGGGCCGGTGGCGAGGGCGTCTGCCTCGGTGAGGGCGTGCAGGAGTTCCAGGGTGCTCTCGCTGCCGACGGCGTCGGCGACGGCCCGGACGGTGGCGGGGTCGTCGAGGTCGCGCCGAGTGGCGGTCTCGACCAGCAGCAGGTGGTGCCGGACGAGGGTGGCGAGGACGGTGACGTCGGCGCGGTCGAAGCCGAGCCGGGCGGCGACGTCCTTGGCGATGATCTCGCCTGCCACCGAGTGGTCGCCGGGCCAGCCCTTGCCGATGTCGTGCAGCAGGGCCGCGACGAGGAGCAGGTCGGGGCGGCTGACGCGGCGGGTGAGGGCGGAGGCGCGGACGGCGGTCTCGATGAGGTGCCGGTCGACGGTCCAGAGGTGGACGGCGTTGCGCTGGGGCCGGCAGCGGACGCGTTCCCAGTCCGGGAGCAGCCTGCTGATCAGGCCCTCGGCCTCCAGCGCTTCCCAGACGTCGACGGTGGGGCGCCCGGAGCCGAGCAGGGTGATCAGCTGCTCGCGCGCCTCGGCGGGCCAGGGCGTGGGCAGGGGGCGCGCGGTGGCGGCCATGCGCCGTACGGCGTGCGGGGAGAGCGGGAGGGCGGCCTGCGCGGCGGCGGCCGCCGCGCGCAGGGGCAGCACGGGGTCGCGTTCGGGCCGTGCGGTGCGGGCGAGGACGGCCTCGCCGTCCTGCTCGACGACGCCCTCGGCGAGGGGCGAGCGTTCGGCGACGGGCTTGCCGCCGCCGAGCATGGCGCGCAGCCGGGGCCGCACCGCGCGGGCGCGCAGCACGCGACCGACCTCGCGCCAGGTGACGTCACCGGCGTACGAGATCACGCGGGCGGCCTCGTAGACCTGGCGGAGCAGGGTGTCGGCGTCGAGGAGGCCGATTTCGGCGGCGACCTGGTCCTGTTCCTGGAGGGCGAGGCGGTCGGTGGCGCGGCCGGTGACGAGGTGGAGGGCGTCGCGGGCGTCGAGGAGGCGGCGGCGGGCGTCGGCGAGGCCCTCGCGGGGCGCGTCGGCGAGCCAGGAGGCGGCGACGGCGCGCAGGGCTGTGGCGTCACGGAGTCCGCCGCGGGCCTCCTTGAGGTCGGGTTCGAGGAGGAAGCGGAGTTCGCCGTGGCGTTCGGCGCGCTCGGCGCAGAGTTCCTGGAGTTCGGGGAGGCGTTTGGGGGCCTGGTTGCGCCAGTCGGCGAGGATCGCGGTGCGCAGTCCGGCGGTGAGGCCGAGGTCGCCGGCGAGGTGGCGGGCGTCGAGCAGGCCGAGCTGGACCTTGAGGTCCTCGCCCGCGGTCTTCCGGGCTTCGGCGGGGGTGCGTACGGAGTGGTCGAGGCTGATGCCGAGGTCCCAGACGGGGTACCAGAGCCGGTCGGCGAGGGCGGCGACGGCGGCGGGGTCCGCGCCGTCGTGCAGAAGCAGCAGGTCGAGGTCGCTGCGGGGGGAGAGTTCACCGCGTCCGTAGCCGCCGACGGCGACCAGGGAGACGCCCTTGGCGGCGGGGGCGGCGGCGGTGAAGAGGCCGGTCAGCCAGTCGTCGGTGAGTCCGGCGAGGGCGGTACGGCGCGGCGGCCCGGACTGCACCCCCTCGGAGAGGAGGTGCAGCCGGGCCGCCGCGTAGCCGCTGGGTCCCGTGTCGTCGGCTTCTTTACGGTCATCCGTGCGCGTCACCCAGCGACTCCTGTCTTTCCTCGTGCTCAGAGCGCGTCCGGGCCGCGCTCACCGGTGCGGACGCGGACGGCGGTCTCGACCGGCAGGGACCAGACCTTGCCGTCCCCGATCTTGCCGGTTCGGGCGGCCTTGACGATGACGTCGATCAGCTGCTCGGCGTCCTCGTCCTCGGCGAGCACCTCGATGCGGATCTTGGGGACGAGGTCGACGGTGTACTCGGCGCCCCGGTAGACCTCGGTGTGCCCGCGCTGGCGGCCGTAACCGCTGGCCTCGGTGACGGTGAGTCCGTGTACACCGAACGCCTGGAGGGCCTCCTTGATCTCGTCGAGCCGGTGCGGCTTGACGACCGCCGTGATGAGCCTCATGCGTCCACCTTCTTGATCTTCGCGGCGGCGAGCGCCTGGGCCGTGGAGCCGCCGACGACTCCGCCACCGGTGCCGCTGAAGTCGTACGCGGTCTCGGCGTGCTGGGACTGGTCGATGCCGGAGACCTCCTCGTCCTCGGGGACCCGCATGCCGAGGGTCTTGTCGAGGAGGAAGGCGAGGACGGCGGAGGCCAGCAGGGAGTAGGCGAGGACGGCGAAGACGCCGGCGCACTGCTTCCAGAGCTGGTCGAAGGAGTGGTCGCCGTAGAAGACGCCGGCAGCGTCGGACTGGCCCTTGCCGGTGGCGAAGAAGCCGATGAGCAGGGAGCCGACGATGCCGCCGACCATGTGGACGCCGACGACGTCGAGGGAGTCGTCGTACCCGAACTTGAACTTCAGGCCGACGGCGGCGGCGCAGGCGACTCCGGCGATGACGCCGACGGCGATCGCGCCGAGCGGGGAGACGGCGCCACCCGACGGGGTGATCGCGACGAGTCCGGCGACGGCGCCGGAGGCCGCGCCGAGGGTGGTGCAGGCGCCGTGGCGGATCTTCTCGTAGGCGAGCCAGGCCAGCATGGCGGCGGCGGTGGCGACCTGGGTGTTGACGAACATCAGCGCGCCCACGCCGTCGTCGTTGCCCAGCCAGGAGCCGGCGTTGAAGCCGAACCAGCCGAACCACAGCAGTCCGGCGCCGAGCATGACCAGCGGCAGGCTGTGCGGGCGCATCGGGTCCTTCTTGAAGCCGACGCGCTTGCCGATGACCAGGATGACGCCGAGGGCGGCGGCACCGGCGTTGATGTGGACGGCGGTGCCGCCCGCGAAGTCGATCACGCCGAGCTTGAAGGCCCAGCCGTCGGAGGCCCAGACCCAGTGGGCGACCGGGATGTAGACGACCGTGGCCCACAGGGCGACGAACAGGGCCCAGGCCGAGAACTTGACCCGGTCGGCGAGGGCTCCGCTGATCAGGGCCGGGGTGATGATGGCGAACATCATCTGGAAGACCATGAAGACGAACACCGGGATGGTGTAGCCCGGCCAGAGTTCCGTCAGCCCGATGTGGCTCAGTCCGAGCCAGTCGGCGTTCCAGCCGATGAAGGCCGACCCGGAGCCGAAGGCCAGGGAGAAGCCGTAGAGCACCCAGAGGAGGGTGACGATCCCGATGCTGATGAAGCTCATCATCAGCATGTTCAGGGTGCTCTTGACGCGGACCATGCCTCCGTAGAAGAAGGCCAAGCCCGGTGTCATGAGCAGCACCAGGGCGGAACAGATCAGCATGAAGCCTGTGTTCGCGGAGGACAGTCTGGGTGCCTCCGCGGCAAGCGTGATGGCTGCTGCCATCGGCGTCTCCTCATCGGTTGTACGGCCCCGTGCGGGCGGTGCCTGAGCGGTCCGGTCAAGTGAGGGGTGGGCCGGTTATGCGCCAGAGACTGACGCAGCGCGGTTTCGACCGGGGCGCCCGCCTGTTTCACGGGGGTGACGAAGGCACCTGGTGTGTTACGCCTCCATGAACTGCCCGCTGCCGGGCACACCGGTCGTTATCGTGGCGCAACCGGCGCCGGGTCCGCCGGAGCGACAGGCGGGCGGGGGCATACGTGAGCCGGCCGCGTCCGGCCTCTCGATGACCTGGCATGGGGGAGCCGAGTCGGGCAGTTCGGGAGGACCGGCCGCGGCCGGGGCATGAGGTGGTGCGGGCCTCTCAGCCCGCGTCGGCGCTCTCCGGGAGGTCGACGGCGAGCTGTTCGGTGAGGTCGACGACGGCGGAGAGGTCCCCGAAGTCCCGCACGGCCGCGCCGACCGTCTTGCGGATACGGGTGTTGACCCGCTCCGAGCGGACCTTGCGGGCGGTCTCCATGGCCTGGGAGGCGTAGGCGCTGCCCCGCTCGGGGTCGCGCTGGAGCAGGTGCACGGTGGCCATGCCGATCAGGTTGAGCGCGTAGGACCGCTGGTGTTCGCCGTCCTTGGCGAACAGGTCGACGGCGCGCTCCATCAGCGGCTCGGCGAGCGAGGCGTAGGTGGGGCTGCGGCCGGCGACATAGGCGAGGTCGCGGAAGGAGTGCGAGTTCTCGCCGTGCAGTTCGGCCTCGGAGAAGAAGCGGATCCAGTCGGGGTCCGGGTCGTCCCAGTCGTCGGCGTCGGCGAAGGTGTCCTCGGCCATGCGGACGGCGCGCTTGCACTTGCCGGGCTGGCCCATGTTGGCGTAGGCGCGGGCCTCCATCGCATACAGCATGGACTGGGTGCGCGGACTGGCGCAGTCCCGGCTGCCGTACTGGGCGAGGTGGATGAGTTCGAGGGCGTCGTCGGGGCGGCCGAGGTGGATCATCTGGCGGCTCATGCTGGAGAGCACATAGGAGCCGAGCGGCTTGTCCCCGGCCTCCTTGGCCGCGTGCAGGGCGAGCACGAAGTACTTCTGCGCGGTGGGCTGGAGCCCCACGTCGTACGACATCCAGCCGGCGAGTTCGGCGAGTTCGGCGGCGACCTTGAACAGCTTGCGGGTGGTGGCCTCGGGCTGGGGTTCCTGGAGGAGGTCGGTGACCTCGTGCAGCTGGCCGACGACCGCCTTGCGGCGCAGGCCGCCGCCGCACTGGGCGTCCCACTGGCGGAACATCTTGGTGGTGGACTCCAGCAGCTCCAGCTCGGGGCGGGAGAGCCGGCCGGGCCTGCGGGGTTCGTGCAGCGGGTCGGGCTCGGGCGGGGCCTGCGCGGCGGGGGTGGGCACCAGCCAGCGCTGCATGGGCTCGATGAGCGCGGGGCCCGCCGAGAGGCCGAGGGAGGTGCCGAGGAAGCCGCGCCGGGCGAGCATCAGGTCGCTGCGGGAGAACTCGCTGAGCAGGGCGACGGTCTGCGGGCCGGTCCAGGGCAGGTCGACGCCGGACGCGGAGGGCGACTGGCGGGCGACGCGCAGGCCGAGGTCCTCGACGGAGACGACGCAGCCGAACCGCTCGGAGAACAGCTCGGAGAGGATGCGCGGGATCGGTTCGCGCGGGTTCTCGCCGTCCAGCCAGCGGCGGACGCGGGAGGTGTCGGTGGAGATGTGGTTGGCGCCGAGCTGCCGGGCCCGGCGGTTCACCTGGCGGGCCAGCTCCCCCTTGGACCATCCGCTGCGCACGAACCACGAGCCGAGCAGGTCGTTGGGGCGCTTGTCAGCGTTCGTCCCGCCACCGCCGTTGCCGCCCACTGGAACGCCCCCATTCCCTGAATCCACCTGTCGCCGGATGCGCCAAGCCCTATCAGAATGCCGGTGGACGGGGCCGCTCGTCCGGTGGTTCTCACCCTTCGAACGAGCTGACGGCTTGCCTCCGGCATACCCATGAGTGCATGTGCCCCCGGGACTCGCACACTCACAGTAATCCCACGATCACCCTTCCAGCCACGGCGATCCTTGAAACGCCACCATTCGCCACCCCTTCGAATGAACTCACGATGACCGCCGCGCGCTTCACTTGACACCGGACGACCGACAGTGGGCGGAAGGAAGCGCGTGGGGGCGCGCGAAGTCCCGTTCACCACCGTTCGTGCCGCGATGCGCCGCCTTGTCCCGGTAGAGGTGAGGGAAAGCGGGAGTCGAGGAGTCACGTTCCGCATCCCTCTCGCTCCGTTTCGTAACCACCGGCGCGCTGACCCGTTGGAGGGGGCATGGGCTTCACGATCGGCGGCATCCGGGAGATCCGCTCCGGCACGCGTCGGCGCGGCCGCACGCCGGAATGCACCACGGCCGCCGAGTTCACCGGCCTGTGGGGCTGGGACGTGGTGCCGGGGGCGCGCGCCTCGCACGGCGCCTGCTCCTGCGGGCGTGCCGACTGCCGCCAGCCGGGCGCGCATCCGCTGGACTTCGCGCCCCGGGTGCCCGCGGGCGCCACGCTGGACGAGGCGAGCCGGGCGTGGGCCGAGGTGCCGGGCGCCTCGGTGATGCTGCCGGTGGGCCGGGCGTTCGACGTGATCGAGGTGGCGGAGGCAGCGGGGCGCCGGGCGCTGGTGCGGCTGGAGCGGATGGGGCTGCCCCTCGGTCCGGTCGCCGCGACCCCGGAGGGCCGCGCGCACTTCCTGGTCTCCCCCGGCACCGCCGCCGAGCTGCCCCACCTGCTGTACCGCATGGGCTGGGACGACCCCGGGGCGCTGGACCTGCGCGGCCTCGGCCCGGGTACGTACATCACCGCCCCGCCCTCGGACCGGGGCGGCCTCGGCCCGGTGCGCTGGCTCCGGCCGCCGGTGCTGGACGGGGCGGCGCGTCCGCCGGCGGCCCGGCTGCTGCTGGGCACGCTGGCCTATGTGGCGCACCGCTCGGCCGCCCCGGCGTAGCGCAGGCTCCCTTCACGGCGAAGCGCCCGTCCCCCGGTTCTGCTGGGGGCGGGCGCTTCGCCGTGGTCGTGGTCGGGATGGCGGGGGTCAGTCACCGAGGAGCGCGTCGACGAACGCCTCCGGGTCGAACGGCGCCAGGTCGTCGGGGCCCTCGCCGAGGCCGATGAGCTTGACGGGCACGCCCAGCTCGTTCTGCACGGCGATGACGATGCCGCCCTTGGCGGTGCCGTCGAGCTTGGTGAGCACGATGCCGGTGATGTCCACGACCTCGGAGAAGACGCGGGCCTGCACCAGGCCGTTCTGGCCGGTGGTGGCGTCGAGCACCAGCAGCACCTCGTCCAGCGGGGCGTGCTTCTCCACGACGCGCTTGACCTTGCCCAGCTCGTCCATGAGGCCGGTCTTGGTGTGCAGGCGGCCGGCGGTGTCGATGAGCACCACGTCGACGCCCATCTCCTTGCCCTCCTTCACCGAGTCGAAGGCGACGGAGGCGGGGTCGCCGGCCTCCGGGCCACGCACGGTGTGGGCGCCGACGCGCTCGCCCCAGGTCTGGAGCTGGTCGGCGGCGGCGGCGCGGAAGGTGTCGGCGGCGCCGAGGACGACGGTGCGGCCGTCGGCGACCAGGACACGGGCGAGCTTGCCGGTGGTGGTGGTCTTGCCGGTGCCGTTGACGCCGACGACCATCACGATGCCGGGCTTACGGCTCTCCGGCTCGGTCTTGACCTCGCGGTCCATGTCGGTGCCGACGAGCTTCAGCAGCTCCTCGCGGAGCAGGCCGCGCAGTTCCTCGGGGGTGCGGGTGCCGAGCACCTTGACGCGCTCGCGCAGCCGCTCGACCAGTTCCTGGGTCGGCTGGACGCCGACGTCGGCGGTGAGGAGGGTGTCCTCGATCTCCTCCCAGGTCTCCTCGTCCAGGTGCTCGCGCGAGAGCAGCGTGAGCAGGCCCTTGCCGAGGGCGTTCTGGGAACGGGAGAGGCGGGTGCGCAGCCGGATGAGGCGTCCGGCGCTGGGCTCCGGGATCTCGATCTCGGGAGCGGTCTCGGCGGCGGGGGGTTCCTCGACGGTGGTGGGGGCGCCGCCGCCCGGCAGGTCCACCTCCTCGATGGTCCGGCGTTGTTCGTCGCGCGGGGTCTCGGCCTCGTCGCCTACGTGCGGTTCGGCCGGGGGCGCGGTCAGGTCGGGCTTGCTCGGCGGGGGCGGCGGCAGCGGCTTCTTGAGCCTGCTGGTGTAGAGGAGCCCGCCGAGAGCGCCGAGCACGACCACGGCGATGACTACAGCAAGGATGATGGTTTCCATAACCCGACCAGTATCGGCCATGGTGTATCCCACGAAAGGGCTTCCGCGCCCCTGGCATTTCCCCCAGGAGACAAATGCCACAGGAGCGGTGGAGTCGGATTAAACTACGATGACTTTCGGCTCCGCTCCGCGCGTCGAGCCCGTCGTCCTCGTCCCCCACCGCTAGGACACTCCCCCTCCATGAGCAAGACGGCCGCGCGCGAGGGCGCGCTGGAAACCCGTGGCATCGAGCCGGTCCCCGATCATGAACGCACCGCGCGCACCCGCGGGCTCTTCCCCACCTGGGTGGGGGCCAACATCAGCGTCCTGCTGCTCACGATGGGCGCGAGCCTGATCGTGGCGTACCACCTGAACTTCTGGCAGGCCCTCGTCGTCGCGGCCGTCGCGCCCGTCGTCTCCTACGGTCTGGTCGGGCTGATCGGGATCGCCGGCAAGCGGGGGGCCGCGCCGGGGATGGCGCTGTCGCGGGCGGTGTTCGGCCAGCGCGGCAACCTGCTGCCCGGGTCGCTGATCTGGGTCGCGCGCTGGGGCTGGGAGACGATCAACGCGGTGACCGGCGCGTACGCGCTGCTCACCATCCTGGACGTCGCTCTGGGCATCAAGGCCAGCGGCGTGCTGGACCTGGTGACGCTGCTGCTCTTCGTGATCGCCACGTTCGTGATCTCCGGGCTGGGGATCAGCGCGGTGCAGAAGTGCAGCAAGTACGCGACGTACCTCTTCGGCGTCTTCTCGGTGCTGGTGCTGGGGTATCTCGCCGTGCACACCGACTGGTCGCGCGTCATGCACGGGGGCGCCGGGTCGACGGCTTCGCTGATCACCGCGGTCGGCATGATCGCCGCGGGCGGGGTGAGCTGGATTCCGTCCGCGCCGGACTTCACCCGCTATCTGCCGCGTACGGCGTCCTCGCGGGCGATCGTCGGGCAGACGGTCGGCGGGGCGGGCATCGTCGTACTGCCCCTGGTCCTCATGGGCGCGGTGATGGCGGTGGGCACCCCCGACCTGGCCTCGGCGTCCGACCCGGTGTCCTTCCTCGGCACGATCCTGCCGCTGTGGCTCGCCGTGCCGTATCTGCTGATCGCGGTCATCGGCATGCTGCTGATCAACTCGATGTCCATGTACTCGGCCGGCTTCACCGCACAGACCCTCGGCTTCCGGATTCCGCGCCACTGGGCGGTCTCCGTCAACGCGGTGATCTCGCTGGCGCTGGGCGGGGTGCTGATGCTGGTGGCGTCCAGCTTCATGGGCTCCTTCATCGCCTTCCTCTCCATGCTCGCGGTCGCCTTCTCCGCCTGGACCGGCGTCTTCGGCGCGGACATGCTCCGCCGCAAGGAGTACGACCCCCGCGCCCTCGCCGACACGACCCGCACCAGCGCCTACTGGTACCGGCGCGGCTTCTCCCCCGCCGCGGTGTCCTCCTGGGCCATCGGCCTGATCTCCGGCCTCCTCTTCACCACCTCGGACTGGTTCACCGGCCCCCTCGCGACGAACAACCCCGTCGGCGAGTACGGCCTGGGCTGGATCGCGGCGATCGTCATCTCGGCCGCGCTGTACCTGCTGCTGCCGAAGCCCGCGATGCCGGCGCCCGCCGAGCCCGAGGCGGCTCCCACCGAGGAGCGCGTCCCGGCCGCGGTCTGACCGACAGCCTCCGAAGCCCCCTCCGGACGAGCCGTGCCGGAGGGGGCTTCCGCCCGTATACCGATGGCCCGCGCGCCCGGTTCACTGCGATCATCCGCGCATGCTCACGCTCAATGATGATCTCGGCCATCTTTCCTACGACATCGCCGGTGACGGCCCGCCCGTCGTGCTCGTGCACGCCGGTGTCGCCGATCACCGCATGTGGGACGCGGTCGTGCCCGCTCTCGCCGCCCGGCACACCGTGATCCGGTACGACCTGCGCGGCTTCGGCGCGTCCGGGCTCCCGACGGGGCCGTTCCGCGAGGCCGACGACCTGTGCCGTCTCCTGGACCACCTCGGGCACGAGCGGGTACGGCTCGTGGGCGCGTCCTGGGGCGGTCGCGTGGCCCTGGACTTCACACTCGCCCACCCGGAGCGGGTGCGCTCACTGGCGATGTTCTCGGCGCCGTGGCCGCGCTACTCCTGGTCCGCGGAGATGATCGCGTACGACGAGGCCGAGACGGCGGCCCTGGAGGCGGGCGACTTCGACGCGGCCGTGGCGGTCAATCTGGATATGTGGCTGCGCGGTCCGGCTCGCGGCTGGGACGACGTGGCCGACGGACTGGCCGACCAGCTCCGCGGCCCGCTGCGGACGTCGCTGGTGAACCAGGACGCCGTGGGCCGGTACTCCGAGGGCCCCGGCTCCGGCGATCTCGCCGCCGTCTCCGTCCCCGTGCTGGTGGGCGTCGGCAAGCTCGACGTCGCCGACTTCCAGGACATCGCCCGCCGCTACGCCGCGGAGATAACCGGCGCCACCCTGACCGAGTTCGCCTCGGCCGCCCATCTGGTCGCGCTGGACGCGCCCGCCGAGCTGAGCGCGGTGCTGGAGGAATTTCTGGCCGGTTAGCCCCCGGGTCCCCTCGCCGGCCCCGGCATCGGAGTCGGGGGCGTGGTCGCGAGGTCGGTGCCGCTGTTCGACGCCGTCAAGCCGGCCGGCGCCGCCTGTCTGGTCCGCCTCGGGGTGAAGGCGCTCCGGGCGGGCGGTGACGACGGCCCTCGGCGCACCGTTGTCCGCCGGGGGCGTCGGGGGTTCGGTCCGGGCCGGGGTGACGAACCCGAAGAGCGTGGTCTTCCCGACCTCGGTGCTGCCACGGTTCGCCGACCGCGAGGCCGGTCGCGTCGGCATCCAGATGCTGCTGCTCGGCCTGGCCGGCGCCCTGCCGCAGCTGCTCTCCGACGGGATCTGGGGGCTGACCGCCTCCACCGCGCGCGACTGGCTGAGCCGTTCTGCCCGGCGCCGCGAGACACGAGCGCGAGACACAACACCGCCCCCACCCCCGGCAGTGGCCGGGGTGGGGGCGGTGGGGGTGCGAGGGGAGGGGCAGCGGGGACTTGGCCCCTCTCCTCGGATCAGGGGGGCGGTCAGCCCATCTCTTCCAGGGTCTTGCCCTTCGTCTCCTTGACGAACTTCAGGACGAACGGGATGGAGAGCGCGGCGAAGACCGTGTAGATCACGTACGTACCGGAGAGGTTCCAGTCGGCCAGCGACGGGAAGCTCGCGGTGATGGCCCAGTTGGCGATCCACTGCGCGGACGCGGCGACACCGAGCGCGGCGGCGCGGATCCGGTTCGGGAACATCTCGCCGAGGAAGACCCAGACCACGACGCCCCAGGAGAGCGCGAAGAAGAGGACGAAGACGTGGGCGGCGACCAGCGCGACCCAGCCCTGCGTGGCGGGCAGCTTGCCGTCGACGAGGTGGTACGAGAACGCCCAGGCTTCCAGCGCGAGACCGATGACCATGCCGACCGAGCCGATGAGGGCCAGCGGCTTACGGCCGATCCGGTCCACGAAGATCATGGCGATCACGGTGCCGATGATGTTGATGATCGACGTCGTGAAGGAGTACAGGAACGAGTCCGTCGGGTCGACACCGACCGACTGCCACAGCGTGGAGGAGTAGTAGAACGCGACGTTGATGCCGACGAACTGCTGGAAGACCGAGAGGCCGATACCGACCCAGACGATCGGCTTGAAGAAGAAGCTGCCGCCGAGCAGGTCCTTGAAGGACGACTTGTGCTCGGACTTCATCGCGTGCTCGATCTCGTTCACGCGCGCGTCGAGGTCGACACCCTTCCCCTCGACCTCGGCCAGGATCTCGCGGGCGCGCTCGCGGCGGCCGACGGAGAGCAGGAAGCGCGGGGACTCGGGGATCGCGAAGGAGAGCAGGCCGTAGAGGACGGCCGGGATGACCATGACGCCCAGCATGACCTGCCAGACCTCGAGACCCATCAGCTTGCCGCGCTGGTCGCCGCCGGCGGCGTTCAGCAGGCCCCAGTTGACCAGCTGGGAGATGGCGATGCCGATGACGATCGCGGCCTGCTGGAAGGAACCGAGCCGGCCGCGGTACGCCGGCGGGGCGACCTCGGCGATGTAGGCCGGGCCGATGACCGAGGCCATACCGATGGCGAAACCGCCGATGATGCGCCAGAAGGCGAGGTCCCACAGCGCGAACGGAAGGGCGGAGCCCACCGCGCTGATGGTGAAGAGGACGGCGGCGATCTGCATGCAGCGGATACGGCCGATCCGGTCGGCTATGCGGCCGGCGGTGGCGGCGCCGATGGCGCAGCCGATCAGCGCGATGGCGATGACCTGGGCGAGGGCGGCCGAGCCCACGTCGTAACGGTCCCGGATGGCCTCGACGGCACCGTTGATCACGGAGCTGTCGTAGCCGAACAGGAAACCACCCATCGCGGCCGCGGCCGCGATGAAGATGACGTGCCCGAGATGTTCGGGATGAGCCGACCTGGCTCCTGGCTGGGGTGCCTGCGCTGTGCTGGTCACGTGTAACTCCTCGGGCCACGGCAACGCTGCCGGGTGGGGGCGAGCCCTTCCAGGTTCCAGTGGCGCACAACTTGGCGCCACTTACACCTGAAGGTAAAAGCAACGCTGCAGAGACTATGCCTTCAAGTTCCGAAGTCAATACTTGGATGGCTGTGACTTAAGAGATACGCAAGCGCTGAAGTTGTTCAAGAAGTAAACGCGCGCCTATTTGATCTTGAAAGGCCGGCTAGCGCAGCCGCTGCGAGATGACCTTGGACACACCGTCACCCTGCATCGAGACGCCGTACAACGCGTCGGCCACCTCCATCGTGCGCTTCTGGTGCGTGATCACCACCAGCTGCGAACTCTCCTGCAGCTCCCGCATGATCCCGATCAGCCGCTGGAGGTTGGTGTCGTCCAGGGCCGCCTCGACCTCGTCCATGACGTAGAACGGGCTGGGGCGGGCCTTGAAGATCGCCACCAGCATGGCGACGGCCGTCAGCGACCGCTCCCCGCCGGACAGCAGGCTCAGCCGCTTGACCTTCTTCCCGGGCGGCCGTGCCTCCACGTCCACACCGGTGGCCAGCATGTCGTCCGGGTCGGTCAGCACCAGCCGGCCCTCGCCGCCGGGGAAGAGCCGGGAGAAGACGCCCTCGAACTCGCGCGCGGTGTCCCGGAACGCCTCGGTGAAGACCTGCTCGACCCGCTCATCGACCTCCTTCACCACCCGCAGCAGATCCGTCCGCGTCTTCTTCAGGTCCTCCAGTTGCTCACTGAGGAACTTGTGCCGCTCTTCCAGCGCCGCAAACTCCTCCAGCGCCAGCGGATTCACCTTGCCGAGCTGCTGGTAGGCCCGCTCGGCCGCCTTCAGCCGCTTCTCCTGCTCCGCACGGTGGAAAGGACGCGGCTGGTTACGGGGGTGCCCGGGGTCCTCCGGCAGCTCCTCACCGTCCGCCGGGAGCGAGGGCGGCACCGGCTGAAGCGGGCCGTACTCCGCGACGAGCCCCTCCGGCTCGACCCCGAGCTCGTCCAGCGCCCTGGCCTCCAGCTGCTCGATCCGCAGCCGCTTCTCCGCGCCGAGCACCTCGCCCCGGTGCACCGAGTCCGTCAACTTGTCCAGTTCGGCCTTGAGTTCACGTCCCGTACCGCGTGCGTCGGACAGCTCGCGTTCGCGGACGCCCTTCGCGGCCTCGGCGGCGTCGCGCTCGCGCCGGGAGCGGGCGAGGGAGACCTCGATGTGGGCCAGCAACTGCCGGGCGCCGTCCGCGACCGCCCCGGCGACCGCCGCCTCGTGCCGCAGCCGGGCCCGCCGCCGCTCCGCACGCGCGCGTGCCTCGCGCTCCGCGCGGGCCGCCCGGTCCAGCGAGTCGGCCCGCCCGGCGAGCCCCTTGACCCGCTCCTCGTGCGTACGGACCTGGAGGCGCGCCTCCATCTCGGTCTGCCGCGCGTTGGCCCCGTCGGCGGAGAGGCGGTCGCGTACGGAGGTGTCGGGCTCCTCCTCGGCCGGCATCTCCTCGGCGACGGCCAGCCGCTCGGCCAGCTCCTCCGCCTCGGCGACGGCCCGCTCCAGCGCCTCCTGCGCCCGCGCGGCGGCCGCCACCGACCGCTCGGCCTCCCCCGCGGCGCCGCGCGCCTGCCCGGCGAGCCGCCCGAGCTGCTGGGCGACGTGCGACTTCTCCCGGTCGGCGGCCCGCCGCCGCTCCCCCACTTCCTCCACGAGCGCCGCCACCTCGGCCCGCGTCCCGGCCGCCTCCTCGTGCGCCCGCGCCAGCTCCTCGCAGCGCACGGCCAGCTCCGTCAGGGCGCCGGCCGCCTCGTCCACGGACGCCTGCACCTCCAGCAGACTGGGCGCCCCGGCCGAACCGCCCTGCGCGAAGTGGGCACCGAGCAGATCCCCCTCGGCGGTCACCGCCACCAGCTCGGGCCGCGCGTACACCACCCCCTCCGCCTCCTCCAGCGTCCCCACCACGACGACCCCCCGCAGCAACCTCCGCACGGCACCCATCAGCTCGACGGGCGCGCGCACGAGATCGGCCGCGAAGGAGTGGCCGCCGGGGGCGGGGGCCGGGGTACGGGGATCGGCGGGGGCAGTCCCGACGGAGCCACCGACGGGGTCCGAAGACCCGACCGGCAACCCGTCCTGCGGCCCGTCACCGAAACCACCCGCGTCCCACCCGGCCGAGCCACCGTCCCCCGCCGCGCCGGAGGCGGGAGCGGGGACGCCTGCGGCGCGCTCGACCGAAGCCGAAGACTCGGCCGACCGGCCGCCCCCCGCAGCAAGCCTCTCTCCTACCGCACCCGACCCGTCCCCGAACCCGCGCGCGTCCTCGCCCAAGGTGGGACCGGGGAGGCCCGCATCGCGCTCGACCGAAGCCGAAGTCTCGCCCGGCCGGACGGCGCCCACGGCGAGGTCCGGCCGTCGCTGGCCCGCGATCAGGCCGCCGCGTTCGGTGGTGCCGGGAACGGGGGGCGGGCCTCCGGCCACCAGCAGCGACGCTCGGCCCGCATCCTCCTTGTGGAGGTGGCGGATCGCTTCGGCGGCCGCGGCGGGGGTCGTGACGGCGAGGGCGTCGGCGGAGGTGGCGAGGGCTGCGGCGAGGGCCGTTTCGTGGCCGGGGGTGACGGTGAGGAGTTCGGCGGCGGGGCCGAGGATGCCGGTGAGCCGGTCGCGGGCGGCGAGGAGGGCGCCGGTGCCGTCCTTGCGGCGCAGGCCCAGGGCGAGGGCGTCGTGCCGGGCGCGCAGGGCGGCCCGTTCGCGCTCGGCACCGGTGACCGCGTCGCGGGCGGCGGCGAGCGCGTGCTCCGCGTCGGCGAGCCGGAGCCGGGCCGCCTCGTACCGTTCCGCGAGGTCGGCGTCGTCCGCGTCGAGGCCCTCGACCTCGGCCTTGAGGGTCTCGTACTCCTCCTGCGCGTGGACCGCGCGTTCCTGGGCCTCGTCGCGGCCGGCGGCGAGGCGGTCGATCTCGGCCTGGGCGGAGGCGGCGCGGGAGCGGGCGGCACCGACCTTGCCGGACAGCCGGGCGAGTCCCTCGCGGCGGTCGGCGATGGCCCGCGCGACGTCCTTGAGGCGCCGTTCCTCGGCGGTGAGCGCGCTCTCCAGCTCGGCGCGGTGGGCCACGGTGTCGTCGAGGGCGTGCCGGGCGGCCTCCAGGGCGGCTTCCAGCTCGGCCTCCTGTTCGCGCACCCGGGCGGCCTCGCGCTCCAGATCCTCGGGGTCGCGGCCGCGCCGTTCCTCGGGGGGCGCGGAGGTGGCGCTGCGGACGCGGGCCTCGGCGAGCGAGACGGTGCCGCGTACCCGCTCGGCCAGCTGGGACAGCTCGTAGAAGGTCTGCTGGGCGCGCTGGAGGCGGGGCGCGAGCCGGCGTACCTCGTCCTCCAGCTGGGCCTCCCGCTGGAGGGCCTGGCGGAGTTCGCGTTCGGCGGTGTCCTTGCGTTCCTTCAGCGCGGCCTCGTCGGCGATCTCGGCGCCGAGTGCCTGGCGGAGCCGTACGAGGTCGTCGGCGAGGAGGCGGAGGCGGGCGTCGCGCAGGTCGGCCTGGATGACGGCGGCGCGGCGGGCGACGGCGGCCTGGCGGCCGAGAGGCTTGAGCTGGCGGCGGAGTTCGTCGGTGAGGTCCTGCACGCGCGCGAGGTTGGCCTTCATCGCCTCCAGCTTCCGCAGCGCCTTCTCCTTGCGCTTGCGGTGCTTGAGGACTCCGGCGGCCTCCTCGATGAAGGCACGGCGGCCCATGGGGTCGGCGTGCAGGACGGAGTCGAGCCGGCCCTGGCCGACGATGACGTGCATCTCGCGGCCGATGCCGGAGTCGGAGAGGAGTTCCTGGATGTCCAGCAGGCGGCAGGTGTCGCCGTTGATCCGGTACTCGCTGCCGCCGTTGCGGAACATCGTCCGCGTGATGGTGACCTCGGCGTACTCGATGGGCAGCGCGCGGTCGGAGTTGTCGATGGTGAGGGACACCTCGGCGCGGCCCAGCGGCGGACGGCCGGTGGTACCGGCGAAGATGACGTCCTCCATCTTGCCGCCGCGCAGCGACTTGGCGCCCTGCTCGCCCATGACCCAGCTCAGCGCGTCCACCACGTTGGACTTGCCCGAGCCGTTGGGGCCGACGACGCACGTGATGCCCGGCTCGAAGCGGAGCGTGGTCGCGGAGGCGAACGACTTGAAGCCGCGGAGGGTCAGGGCCTTGAGATGCACGCATCCGGACTTTACCGGGCAGGTGGTATCTCACTCCATGAACACTCGCAACCCCACGGTTTCGCCCAAGTGCACGAAGGGCACACCAAGTGTTGAAGAGCCTGAAAGGATGCGCGGGGGAAAGAACTGAGGGACGCCGAGGCGTCCCTGTGGACTCGGACGTGCGGGCTTCGCCGTCCGGGTCTGCTTGAAGCGACTGCTGTCGTGGAGCGATGCGGTGATCAGGTGAGCGCAGGCTCCGCCTGGTGTGCGTCGATGCTCTCCATGATCCTGTCCTGAGAAGCGGCAGCCGTGAGCGCGTCGTTCTCCGACTGAATCCGAGTGAGCTCGGACTCCAGATCCTGTACGCGCTGCTGGAGCCGTCGCATCTCGGCGAGGAGTCGCGGGTCGGAGCCGCCGACGTAACCGAGAAGCGCCTTTGCCATGATGGATGGTCCTCCACACTGAGTGACCGACCGAAGCGGTTGGGTCGTGAGGGATTCGCACCCGGCATGCCTGGCACACGCTGGTGTTGCACTGCCGTTCGCCATGCCAAACAGCCAAGATGCGCGGGGCTTTCAGCGTCTCACCAAAAAGTTTGACGGTCAACACGATCACACCCCGTATTGGGGGGCGAACCCGTCGCGCGCGGCCGGTGGACGGCGGCGCGGCTGCTGGTACGGGGCCCTCGGGGCGTGACGATCAGGTGTACCTCGGGAGCCTGCCACGTACGGCCGTTCTTGGCAACCACCAGCCTCTTTCCGCTCCCGGGGCCCCTGCGCGGGACCCCTCCGGAGGGGGCTCCGAGGGGTCTCGCGGGTGCCGGGTCAGCGGATGGCGAAGCTGTCGTATCCGCCCCGGGGTGTGTCCCAGATCTCGGTGACGCCGTCGACACGTCCGGGCGTGTCGTCACCCTGGAGCCAGTCGAGCAGCCCCTCGCAGCCCTCGCGGGGACCCTCGGCGACCACTTGGACCCGTCCATCGGCCAGATTGAGAGCAAAACCACTCAGCCCGCCGATCTCCAGCGCCCTGGCACGCGTGAACCAGCGGAAACCCACTCCCTGGACCCGTCCGCGTACCCAGGCCACCAGCCGTACTTCCTCACTCATGGCTGCAACCTAACCGCCGGATGTCCCGCGAGGCACACCCTGCCCCAGTGGCATGCGGTACCGTCCCGGTCCAATGACTCTCATCTAAAACTCACTCGATCGAGTGAGTTGGATCGGCCGGGGGGAAACCGCCGCAACCCGGCGTCGGCCGACCGCGAGAACGAGGAATGGGGCAGGGCATGGGACGCCATCGACGATCCGGCACCACGATCACGGAGCCGGAGTCGTACGAACCCAGGGGCACCGCGTCGTACCAGCGGCCGCAGGCGTACGCGGCGACCGCAGCCCGCAGCACGGACTATCTGTACGCCACCGACGACGAGCGCCGCGCCCTGGAGGCCGACTTCGCCGCGACGGCCGGCTCGAAGCAGCGCGGCCACCGGCGCGCCAAGAAGGCCGCGACCCCGGTGCGTACGGGCCTGCTGGGTGTCTCCGCCGCCGTCGCCCTCGGCACGGCGGCGGTCGCCACCGGTGCGGTGCCCGGTCTGCAGAACTACCGGCTCGGCGGCACCAGCAGCGGCCCTGGCGAGACCGTGCAGGCGGTGGGCGCCCCGGGCAACGCGGCCAGCGAGCAGGGCGGTGCCTCCGGCAGCGCGGACACCCCGAGCACCCCCGGCTCCCCCGCCACGGGCGGCGGGCAGCGCACCGCCCCGGCGTCCCCGGCCCCGTCCGCCCCGGCGTCGGCCCCCACCTCCCAGGCCCCGGCGCCCGCCAAACCGGCCCCCTCCAAGCCGGCCGCCGACCCCAAGCCCGACCCGGAGCCGAGCGAGTCCCAGACCAAGGCCCCGGCCCCCGAGCCGAAGGCCCCCCAGGCCTCCGCTCCGGTCACCGTGTCCGCGCAGGCGGCGGCCGAGGCGGAGGTGCTGCGACTGGTCAACGTCGAGCGGGCGAAGGTCGGCTGTACCCCGGTCGCGGCCAACTCGGCCCTCACCGGGCTGGCCGAGGCGTTCAGCGGCGACATGGCCGCCCGCGACTTCTTCGACCACACCGACCCCGACGGCGCCACCCCCTGGGACCGCGCCGCGAAGGCCGGCATAACGGGCCTCGGCGGCGAGAACATAGCCCGCGGCCAGTCCGACGCCGCCGCCGTCATGGAAGCCTGGATGAACAGCCCCGGCCACCGCGCCAACATCCTCAACTGCGACTTCAAAACCCTCGGCGTAGGAGTCCACATGGCCACGGGCGGCCCTTGGTGGACCCAGGACTTCGGCTACTGATGTGATGCTCGGCTTTATGGACTGGTCCGTATTGGCGCTGGGGTGTGCGCTGGTCCTCATGAGTCTCGGCGGCTGGTGGTGGGAGCGGACCAAGGTCCGAAAGGGGGCAAGTCCCGACCGGAGCAGGCGCTTCTTCGCGGCCTGGCTCCCCCTGCTCATGGGCGTGGAGTCGATCGGCGCCAAGGTGCCGCACCTGCTGCACGCGCCATACTCCGTCGCCATGATCGTGGACGCAGTCAACTTCGTGCTGATATTCACCGTGGCGCTCTTGGCCTTCTGGATGCTTCGAGAGCGTGATCTCCGCACCAACGGCTGACGGCAACGGTCTCCGGCGAACGCGACATCGCGTACGTCCGTCCTCTTCGTCGAGCCAGTCTGCCGCATCTCTCATAGCGGGGACCCAACGCTAACCAGAGGTTAGTGCAACCTGGCGGTTAGCGTCCCGCTCGCCTACCCTTGCCGCATGAGCGGGAGTATTCAGGGGCAGCCGGGCGCGGAGTGTGGTTTCGACGTGTTCGCCAGGGCGTGTCCGTCGCGGGGGACGTTGGAACATGTCACCGGGCGGTGGGGTGGGCTCGCGTTGGGGGCGTTGTACGAGGGGTCGTTGCGGTTCAACGAGTTGCGGCGGCGGGTGGACGGGGTGAGCGAGAAGATGCTGTCCCAGACACTCCAGGCGCTGGAGCGGGACGGGCTGGTGCACCGGGAGGCGCAGCCGGTCAACCCGCCCCGCGTGGACTACCAGCTCACCGACCTCGGCCGCCGGGTCGCCGAGCGCCTGCTCGCCCTCATCGACTGCGTGGAGGGCGCCATGGACGAGGTCCTCGCCGCCCGCGCCCGCTACGACGAGACGCGCGGCGCCCGCTGACACTTCGGGCAGAAGTAGCTGGACCGGTTCATCCACGGGCGCCGCAGCATCGGCGTACCGCAGCGGCGGCAGGGCAGGCCCTCGCGGCCGTAGGCGTCCAGGGAGCGGTCGAAGTAGCCGGACTCGCCGTTGACGTTGACGTACAGGCTGTCGAAGCTGGTGCCGCCGACGTCCAGGGCCGCGTTCATCACGTCCCGTACGTGGCCGAGGAGTTCGGCGGTGACCGGGCGGGTGAAGGTGGCCGTGGGGCGCTCGTAGTGCAGGCGGGAGCGCCAGAGCGCCTCGTCCGCGTAGATGTTGCCGACGCCGCTGATCAGGGACTGGTCCAGCAGGGCCCGCTTGATCGTGGTGCGCTTGCGCCGCAGGGCCTGGTGGAACACCTCGTCGTCGAAGACCGGGTCCAGCGGGTCGCGGGCGATGTGCGCGATCACGTCCGGCAGGCCCTCGGGGGTGTTGTCGTGCAGCGAGAGCCCGCCGAAGGTGCGCTGGTCCACGAAACGCAGCTCGGTGCCCAGCTCGTCGGCGAACCGGACCCGTACCCGCAGATGCTTCTCGTCCGGCGCCGCGTGCGGCTGCACCAGCAGCTGGCCGCTCATCCCGAGGTGGGCGAGGACGGACTGCCCGGTGTCGGCGAGCGGCAGCCACAGGTACTTGCCGCGCCGGCTGGGCGTCCCGAACCGGTGCCCCTTCAGCCGGTGCGCGAAGTCGTCGGCCCCCGCGAGATGCCGCCGCACCGCACGCGGATGCAGCACCTCGGCCTCGGCGACGGTACGCCCGCCGACCCACCGCTCAAGACCCCGCCGGACGACCTCGACCTCGGGCAACTCGGGCATCCAAAACCCCCTGTGGAAAACCGTTGGGAAAGAACCGAGCGCCCGCCCCCGACGGACGGGGACGGGCGCTCGGGATGTGCTCGGTCAGGCGGTGGCGGACGACGGTGCGTCGTCCGGGGCGGCCTCGGCCTCGACGGCCTTCGCCGTCTTGGCGCGCTCGTCCGCGGCGGCCTTGATGGCCCGCCAGGCGGACTCGGCGGCCTGTTGCTCCGCCTCCTTCTTGCTGCGGCCGGTGCCGGTGCCGTACGAGACGCCCCCGACGCGGGCAGCAGCAGTGAAGGTCTTCTCGTGGTCGGGACCGGTCTCCGTGACCAGGTACTCGGGCACGCCGAGCCCCTCCATCGCGGTGAGCTCCTGGAGACTGGTCTTCCAGTCCAGGCCGGCTCCGAGGTTCGAGGACTTCTCGATCAGCGGGTCGAAGAGCCGGTGGACCAGCTCGGACGCCGCGTCGAGGCCCTGATCGAGATAGACCGCGCCGATCACCGCTTCCAGGGTGTCGGCGAGGATGGACGCCTTGTCCCGGCCGCCCGTGCCCTCTTCACCACGGCCGAGCCGGATGAAGGAACCCAGGTCGAGGCCACGGCCGACCTCCGCCAGCGCACGCGAGTTGACCACCGCGGCCCGCAACTTGGCCAGCTGGCCTTCGGGCAGGTCGGGGTGGATGCGGTACAGCGTGTCCGTGACGACGAGACCGAGCACGGAGTCCCCGAGGAACTCCAGCCGCTCGTTCGTCGGCAGACCGCCGTTCTCGTACGCGTAGGAACGGTGGGTCAGCGCACGCACCAGAAGGGCGGACTCGACGTGATAGCCGAGCCGCCCTTCCAGAAGCGTGTGGGACGAGGCCATGTTCTCCGCCTTGCCGTTCCCGCGTCGGCGGGAAGCGTTGGCTTCGGCGTCTTCCACCTTCTTGGCAGTGGACACAGTGCCTCTCACCGGCCGCTCAGACCTCGAGGACCTGGCGCTTGTTGTAGGTGCCGCAAGACGGGCACGCGATGTGCTGCTGCTTGGGCTCGTGGCAGCGCTCGCACGCAACCAGGGTGGGGACCGCAGCCTTCCACTGCGACCGGCGGTGGCGCGTGTTGCTGCGCGACATCTTCCGCTTCGGAACAGCCACGGCTACTTCTCCTGCTTCTCGTCGGCACGTGCTGATCGAGGCACGTCGCCGCTCATCTCGTCCTTCTCGCCGTCCGACATGGTGTCGGCGAGTCCCTGCAATGCCGCCCAACGAATGTCGACGGCGTCGTGATGGTGGTCCGGGTCGTCCGTGAGCCGTGCTCCGCACGCGGAACACAGGCCCTGACAGTCGTCCTGGCACACCGGCTGCATCGGCAGTGCGAGCACCACCGCATCCCGCAGCAGAGGTTCGAGGTCGATCAAGCCGTCCTCGATGTACTGCCTGTCCTCGTCGTCCTCGGCGTCGTCGCCCGGTTCCGCGATCACGCGGCCACGGTCGTCGGCGTCAGGGTACGAGAACATTTCCTGGAAGTCCGCTTCGAGCTCCAGCCCGACCGGCTCCAGACACCTTACGCACTCCCCCTTCGCCGATGCACGGGCGGTGCCTGTGACAAGCACCCCTTCCATGACCGACTCCAGACGGAGGTCCAGCTCGAGCGGGGCGCCTTCCGGCACTCCGACGACGCCCTCGATACCGAGGTCCCGGGGGGCGTCGACCTCACGGGTCAGGCGCTGCATCGCACCAGGCCGCCGGCCCAGCTCGTGGGTGTCGATCACGAGAGGGTTGCGGTGGTCGAGACGTGCGTTGGAAGCCATTCCTGCTTTCGGTCCGAGTTAGGAGGGACGCGGCCCGACGGTGTTCCGGGCAGCGCTGATCGCGGGGATACACGCGACCGAACAGCCAGGATACTGGACCTTTCGCTCAGGGCCCAATCGGGTCCCGCGCGACTACAGCCCGCGGCCCTGTTCGTACGCGCGGAGCTGCTCCGCGCTGATCATGCCCGTGTCGAAGAGGCTGGTCTCGTCCAGGGCGTAGTCCTGCTGAGCCTGGCCCTGCTGCTGCCCCTGCTGCTGGTTCGGGTCGTACAGCGCCTGCTGGGCGTCGTAGCCGTGGAAGGCGCCCTCTGCCTGCGGGGCGTAGCCGTTGGGGGCCGCGTACGGGTCCTGCTGGTAGCCGTACGCCTCCTGCGGGGCGTAGCCGGGCTGCGCGGGGTAGGCCGCCGGGTAGGCGTCGGGCTGCTGGTAGCCGTACGCCTCCTGCTGCTCGTACGCCGGTTCCTGGAAGGGTTCCGGGGCCGGGGCCGGGGCCGGGGTGCGCTGGGCCGGGGTGGGCGGGGTGTCGGCGAGGGCGGCGAGGTCGGCCAGGTAGTCGGCGTCGCTGGAGTGCTGGAAGGTCGTGGTGTCGTCCGCGAGGGCGCCGAGGTCGTCGGTGGCGATCCGGCCGTGCAGCTTCTGCCGGCCGCGGTGGACGGCCTCCAGCGTCTTGGCGAGCACCGCCTCGAAGGCGCCGAGCTTGACGTCGACGTAGGCGTCCGCGTCGTGGCGCAGGGTCTCCGGGTCCTGGCTGCGCTCGGGGGCGTCCTCGTCCTCGTAGCCGTGCTCGTCCAGGCCGGGGCCGGTGCCGAGCAGCTTCTCGCGGCCGCGGCCGACCGAGCCGAGGGTCTTGGTGAGGACGACCTCGAAGTTGGCGAGCTTGGAGTCGACGTAGTCGTCGGCGTCCGCGCGGACCTGCTCGGCCTCGGCGCGGGCCTCGGCCAGGATGCGGTCGGCCTCGGCCTGGGAGTGGCGGGCGACCTCGGTGCCGGCGATCAGGCTGCCGCGCTCGGCGTGCGCGGTCTCGATGATCCGCTCGGCCTCCTGGCGGGCCTGCTCGACCATCTGCTCGCGGCCCCCGATCAGCTCCTGGGCCTGTTCGAGGGAGCCGGGCAGCGCCTGGCGGACCTCTTCCAGCAGCGCGAGCAGTTCCGCGCGGTTGACCACGCAGGAGGCCGACATCGGCATGGACCGGGCACCGGAGACCGCCGAGACGATCTCGTCGAGCTTGTTCTGGACGTCCACCTGGCTCGCCACTCTCTACTGCTGTGTTGGAGACGGACGGGACGACTGTACGGCCATGGGGCGGCCGCCCGACACCGGGTGACGGGTTGTCACCTCGCCCGGTCGCCTCCCCGGGACGTCAGTCCTTGCGGAGCCGGTCGCCGAGCGCCGCGAGCACCTGCGGGGGCACCAGGTGGGAGACGTCGCCGCCCCAGGCCGCGACCTCCTTGACCAGGGAGGAGGAGAGGAAGCTGTAGGTGGGGTTGGTGGGCACGAACAGCGTCTCGACGCCGGTGAGGCCGTTGTTCATCTGGGCCATCTGCAGCTCGTAGTCGAAGTCGCTCACCGCGCGCAGGCCCTTGACGATGGCGGGGATGTCGCGGTCCTTGCAGAAGTCGACGAGGAGGCCGTGGTGGGCCTCGACGCGGACGTTGGCGTACTCGGCGGTGACCTCGCGGATCAGGCCGATCCGCTCGTCCACGTCGAACAGGCCCTTCTTGGAGGTGTTGATCATCACCGCGACGAACACCTCGTCGTACAGGCGGGAGGCGCGGGCGATGATGTCGAGATGTCCGTTGGTGATCGGGTCGAACGATCCGGGACAGACGGCGCGGCGCACGGGAGATCCCTCGCTCTCGGGTCCGGTCATCGTGCGTCTTCGCACGGTGAGGCGGCGCGACCGTACCAAAACGTTCCCTCGCCGTAACGACGGGACCGGATCGGCTCGAACCCCTCCGGCCAGTGGAATTCGCCCCCTCGGGTGCTGCGCTCCACGGTGACGAGGGCTTCTTCGGTCAGCCAGCCCCCGGAGCGGAGTGTGAGGAGGATCTCGCGGAGATCGTCGTCGGAGACGGCGTACGGGGGGTCGAGGAAGGCCAGGTCGTAGGGGGTGGCGGGGGGTGCGGTACGGATGACTTGTTCCGCTTTGCCCGCCCGCACTTCGGCGCCGGGGAGGCCGAGGGTGCGGACGTTGTCGCGGACGGTTCGCGCGGCGCGGGCGTCGGCCTCCACGAGGAGGGCGTGGGCGGCGCCGCGGCTCAGTGCCTCCAGGCCGACGGCGCCTGAGCCGGCGTAGAGGTCGAGGACTCGTTCGCCGTTGAGGGGGGCGCCGAGGAGGGACTGCCAGGTGGAGAAGAGGGCTTCGCGTGCGCGGTCGGATGTGGGCCGGGTTCCTGTGCCGGGTGGCACGGAGAGGCGCCGTCCGCCTGCTGTGCCGGCGATCACGCGGGTCATGTGAGGGGTCCTTCTTCTGCGGGGGCGTTCTTTTATTTTCGCAGGTGGTGGGGGGTCTTGTGGTGCGTTGGCGGGTGCGGGTCCGTTGGGGCTGGTCGCGCCCACGCGGCGGAGCCGCATATGGACACAGCCCCGCGCCCCTGAAGGCACACACCTCAGCCCTTTTCCAGGTACTGCTCTCTCTCCTCGTCCAAGAGGGCTTCCAGGGCTGTGCGTAGGCCCGGGAGCTGGGCCAGCTCCGGGTCCGCCGCTACCACCGCCGTCGCTTCTTCTCTTGCCTCCGCGATGATTTCCTCGTCCTCGATGACCTCCAGGACGCGGAGGCTGGTGCGGGCGCCGGACTGGGCCTGGCCGAGGACGTCGCCCTCGCGGCGTTGTTCGAGGTCGATGCGGGAGAGTTCGAAGCCGTCGAGGGTGGAGGCGACGGCGTTCAGGCGCTGGCGGGCGGGGCTGGCCTCGGGCATCTCGCTGACCAGCAGGCAGAGGCCGGGGGCGGAGCCACGGCCGACGCGGCCGCGCAGCTGGTGGAGCTGGGAGACGCCGAAGCGGTCGGCGTCCATGATGACCATCGCGGTGGCGTTGGGGACGTTGACGCCGACCTCGATGACCGTGGTGGCGACCAGGACGTCCGTCTCCCCGGCGGCGAAGCGGCGCATCACGGCGTCCTTGTCGTCGGGGTGCATCCTGCCGTGCAGCACCTCGACCTTGAGGCCCTTCAGCGGGCCCCGGGCGAGCTGGTCGGCGATGTCGAGGACGGCGAGCGGGGGCCGTTTGTCGCCCTCGGTGGCCTTCTTCTCGGCGGCGCTCTCGTCCTCGTCGCCGATGCGGGGGCAGACGACGTACGCCTGGTGGCCGTTCTCCACCTCCTCGCGGACGCGTTCCCAGGCGCGGGCGAGGAAGTGGGGCTTGTCGGCGGCCGGGACGACATGGGTGGCGATCGGGGAGCGGCCGGCCGGGAGCTGGTCCAGGACCGAGGTCTCCAGGTCGCCGAAGACCGTCATCGCGACCGTGCGCGGGATCGGGGTGGCCGTCATGACGAGCAGGTGCGGGGGCTGCTTGCCCTTGCCGCGCAGGGCGTCGCGCTGCTCGACGCCGAAGCGGTGCTGTTCGTCCACGACGACCAGGCCGAGGTCGTGGAACTGGACCTTGTCCTCGATGAGGGCATGGGTGCCGATGACGATCCCCGCCTCACCGGTGACGATGTCCAGGAGCGCCTGCCTGCGCGCGGCCGCGCCCATCGACCCGGTCAGCAGCACCACCTTGGTCCCGTGCTCCGACCCGCCCAGCATGCCCCCCTCGGCCAGCTCCCCCATCATCTCGGTGACGGACCGGTGATGCTGCTGGGCGAGCACCTCGGTCGGCGCGAGCATCGCCGCCTGCCCCCCGGCGTCGACGACGGCGAGCATGGCCCGCAGCGCCACCATCGTCTTGCCCGACCCCACCTCTCCCTGGAGCAGCCGGTGCATCGGGTGTGAGGTGGCGAGGTCGGCGAAGATCTCGGCGGTGACGCGTTGCTGGCCTTCGGTGAGGGTGAAGGGGAGGCGGGCGTCGAAGGCGGTGAGGAGGCCGTCGGCGAGGGGGCGGCGCGGGACGGCGGGGAGCTGGGTGTCGGCGTAGCGGCGGCGGGCGAGGGCGACCTGCAGGACGAACGCCTCGTCCCACTTGAGGCGGGCGCGGGCGTCGGCGATGTCGGCCTTGGTGGCGGGGCGGTGGATCTTGATCAGGGCCTCGGGCAGCTCGACCAGGCCGCGTCCCTCGCGCAGCGAGCCGGGGAGCGGGTCGACGGCCTCCTGGACGCTGGGCAGCACGGTCTGCACCGCCTTGCCGATCTTCCAGGACTCCAGCTTGGCGGTGGCGGGGTAGATCGGGATGAGGGAGCCGGCCCAGCTCTCCACGGCCTCGTCGCCGTCCTCGGCGTCCTTGTCCAGCAATTCGTAGGCGGGGTGCGCGAGTTGGAGGCGGCGGTTGAAGACGGAGACCTTGCCGGAGAACATCGCGCGGGTGCCGGGCAGCAGTTCCTTGTGCGGCTTGTGCACGCCGTTGCCGAAGAAGACCAGTTGGAGTCGGCCGCTGCCGTCGGTGATGGTGACCTCCAGCCGCTGGCCCTTGCCGCGCGGGGCGCGCGAGGAGGCGAAGCTGTGCAGCCGGGCGTCGGCGACCTGGGCGACCACGGTGACGTGCTCGTCCATGGGCAGGTCGGCGAGGTGGGTGAGCTGGCCGCGCTCCTCGTACCGGCGGGGGTAGTGGTGCAGGAGGTCGCCGACGGTGTGCAGGCCGAGGTTCTCGGCCATCACCTTCGCGGTGGCGGGACCGAGCACCTTCTTCAGGGGTTCTCGCAGTGCGGGCACGAGATCCATTGCACACCACACCACCGACATCGCCGTACAGGTGGCTCCGCCCGGTCCTGGCGATATCCCCGAAGTCCCTGGTCAGCTCGGGCCTTCGGGCCTAGGATGACGCGCCTCCGGCCATCCCCCCGCGGTCATCGCCCCCACGGCACCCGACCGCCCGACCCCGCGCCGCGCGAAGCTCCCTCCACCGGCGCCGTGACGATGGACTCCCAGAACTCCCAGTCATCCCCGGCCTTCGAGCCGTCCCCTCCGCACACCTTCCAGGTCGACCTGCGCGGTCTGGTGGACCTGCTCTCCCAGCACCTGTACTCCAGCCCCAAGGTCTATCTGCGCGAGCTGCTCCAGAACGCCGTGGACGCCGTCACCGCCCGCAGGGCGGAGGAGCCCGGCGCCCCGGCGCGGGTGCGGCTCTTCCCGGACGGGCGGGGCGGGCTGAGGGTGGAGGACAGCGGGATCGGGCTCACCGAGGCGGACGTGCACACCCTGCTGGCGACCATCGGCCGCAGCTCCAAGCGGGCGGAGGGGCTGGAGGAGACCCGCTCGGGGTTCCTCGGCCGGTTCGGCATCGGCCTGCTGGCCTGCTTCGTGGTCGCCGAGCGCATCCGCGTGGTCAGCCGCAGCGCCCGTACGCCCGGCGCCCCGCCGGTGGAGTGGACGGCCGCCGACGACGGCTCGTACACCGTCCGCGTCCTCCCCGAGGCGGCGCACCCGGAGCCGGGTACGACCGTGCACCTGGTGGCGCGGCCGGGGGCCGGCGAGTGGCTGGCGCCCGCGCGGGTGCGCACCCTGGCGCGGGACTTCGGCTCGCTGCTGCCGTACGACGTACGGGTGGACGACGAGCCCGTCACCGATCTCCCGGCGCCCTGGGACCGCCCCTGGCCGGGCCCGGTGGAGCGGCGGGCGGGGCTGGAGGCGCACTGCCGGGAGCTGTTCGGCTTCACCCCGCTGGACGCGATCCCCCTGGACGTGCCGCTGGCCGGGGTGCGCGGGGTGGCGTACGTGCTCCCCTCGGCGGTGAGCCCGGCGCAGCGGGCCACGCACCGGGTGCATCTGAAGGGCATGCTGCTCACCGAGCGCGCCGAACAGCTCCTGCCGGACTGGGCGTTCTTCGTGCGCTGCGTGCTGGACACGGACACCCTGCGGCCCACCGCGTCGCGCGAGGCGCTGTACGAGGACGAGACGCTGGCCGGGGTGCGCGAGACGCTGGGCGAGCGGGTGCGGGACTGGCTGACGGGGCTCGCGGCGGGTGACCCGGAGCGGCTGTCGGCGTTCCTGGCGGTGCACCATCTCGGGGTGCGGGCGCTGGCCCGGCACGACACGGAGATGCTGCGGGTCATGCTGCCGTGGCTGCCGTTCGAGACCAGTGACGGGGAGCTGTCGCTGGAGGAGTTCGCGCGGCGGCACCCGGTGGTGCACTTCACCCGGAGCGTCGAGGAGTTCCGGCAGGTCGCGCCGATCGCCGCCGCGCAGGGCGTCGGGGTGGTGAACGGGGGTTACACCTACGACAGCGAGCTGGTGGAGGCGCTGCCGTCGGTGCGGCCGGGCACGGTGGTGGCGGAGCTGGACGCGGACACGGTGACCGCGCACCTGGACTCGGTGGACCCGGCGGCGGAGCTGGCGCTGTCCGGCTTCCTGGCGGCCGCGCGGGCCGCGCTCGATCCGCTGGACTGCGATGTGGTGCTGCGTGCCTTCCACCCGGTGTCGGTGCCCGCGCTGCATCTGGACGACCGGTCGGCGCGGCACGAGCGGGCGCGGGCCGAGGCGGAGGAGCGGGCGGACGACCTGTGGGCGGGCATCCTGGGCTCGCTGCGCGGCACCGCGCCACGCGCCCGGCTGGTGCTGAACCATCTCAACCCGCTGATCCGGCGCGTCGGTTCGCTGACCGACCCGGAGCTGACGGGCACGGCGGCCGAGGCGCTGTACGGGCAGGCGCTGCTGCTGGCGCACCGCCCGCTGCGGCCGGCCGACTCGGCGTTGGTGAACCGGGCGTTCGCCGGGCTGCTGGACCGGGCGACGCTCGGGGAGGGTGAGGGACGATGAGCCGGATCATGGACTTCGAGGCGCTGCGCCGGGCCATGGCGGAGAACGCGGAGCGGCCGGAGGGCCCGGCACGCAACGCGCGTGCGGAGGAACTCCTCGCCGAGGCCGAGAAGCTGGACATCCCGCTCGCGGTGATCGAGGCGCTCGGCCATCAGGTGAAGGTCTACAGCTACAGCTCGGAGAAGGACCGGGTGTTCGTGCCGTTCGCGCGGCTGCTGCGGATGTGGGACGAGCGTCCGGAGGACTTCGACGCGTACGAGGCGCACGCGCTGCACTGGACGTTCAAGTGGATGACCGGGGGCATGCTGGCCCAGCCGCACGTCCCGTTGGCGTCGGTGGAGAACTGGCTCGGTGAGATGGAGCGCCGCTACCGGGTCGCGGGGTACTCCGAACGGGCCGTGCGCGCGGCCGAGTTCGGCATCGCCGCGCACGTCGGGGACCGGGCGCGGGCGGAGCGGGCGTACACGGCGTGGCTGGCGGCCGACCGGGACGACATGGCCGACTGCCACGCCTGCGAGCTGCGCGGGCAGGGCGGCTGGCAGGCGCGGTCGGGCCGGGACGCGGAGGCCCTGGAGCTGTGGGCGCCGGTGCTGGAGGGCGAGTTCGCCTGTGCGCACGAGCCGCACGGGGTGCTGGCCCGCTCGCTGGTGCCGCTGCTGCGGCTGGGCCGGGTGGAGGAGGCGCGCGCCCATCATCTGCGGGGCATCCGACTGGTGCGGCCGATGGAGAGCATGCGGGACGCGTACGCCGCGCATGTGGAGTTCTGCGCGCTGAGCGGGAACGAGGGGCGCGGGCTGGAGCTGCTGGCGGAGCGGCCCGCGTACTTCACGGACACCGGGCATCCGCGCAGTCTGCTGGAGTACCTGGCCGTGGTGACGCTGCTGATGGACCGGCTGACCGCGCTCGGGCAGGGCGCCCGGGAGGTGCCGGGTCCGGCCGGGCGGACGTGGACCGCGCGGGAGCTGGCCGTCCACGCGCGCGGGGAGGCGCTGGCGCTGGCCGCGCGGTTCGACGCGCGCAACGGCAGCTCGTCCGTCGGTGACCTGACCCGCGCCACGATGTCGGCGAAGCCGCTGGTCGAGCGCCTGCCGCTGGGCGTCCGGACGGCTCCAGCGCCGCCCCCGGCGGCCGAGGAGGCGTCGGCCGAGGAGCCGGACGTGCCCGAGCTGCTGGCGCGGGCACGGCGGCTCTCGGAGGCCCTTCAGCCGGACGCCCCCGAGGCGTGGGCGGCCCTCGCGCGGGCCGCCGACGGCGCCGGGCTCGACGCACGCGCGCGTGCCGAGCTGGCCGACAACGAGGCGATGGCCCAGGGCCCCGACGGCATCCCGCTCTTCGAGAAGGCCGCCGCCCTGTACGCCGAGGCGGGCGACCCCGGCGAGGCCCTGGCGGCACGCGCGCGTGGAGCGTACGTACGCGCCCTGACCGGCGAGACGGAGGCGGCGCGCGAGACGGTCGACGGGCTGTACGACGAGGTGCTCGCGCGGTACGCGGAGGGGGCGACCGGCCCCCGGCAGACGGCGGGGGTGCTGATCAGCCGGGCCCGGGTACTGATGCGGTGCGTGCACGGGGGCGCCCCGGCCGGGGAGGCGGAGCGGGCCGCGCGGGAGGTGCTGGCGTTCGTCGGCGGCCGCACCGGGGACGACGTACGGCTGGTGGCGCGCGGGGCCGAGGCGCGGGCCATGCTGGCGGAACTGGCCGAGCTGGCCGGGGACCTGCCCCGCGCGGCCGAGCTGTTCCGGCGGGCGGTGACCGAGTACACCGGCGCGGGGCTGCCCTGGTTCGCCGTGGAGTACGAGGCGCGGGTGGGCGCGCTGTCCCAGCACCTCGGGGAGCCGGCCGAGGCAGAGCGGGCGCTGCGGGCGGCGCTGGAGCACGGCGGGGCGTATCTGGAGCCGACCGGGCGGGCCCAGCTGCACCTTCAGCTCGCCGAGCTGATCGGGGCGCGGGGCGGCACCGAGGAGGCGGCCGGGCACGCCCTCCAGGCCGCGCACTGGGCCGATGAGGCGGGCGAGAGCGGCACCTTCGGCGCCTGGGGCCGGCATCTGCTGGGCGGGCTGCTGCTGCGCCAGGGGCGCTGGACGGAGGCGGCCGAGGTGCTGGAGTCGGCGCTCGCGGAGCTGTCGGCCGAGGTGCACGGGGACGGGGCGCTGGTGCAGACCCGCTGGTGGCTCGGGGACTGCCTGAGCGAGCTGGGCGAGCACCGCCAGGCGGCCGAGCACCGGCTGCTGGCGGCCGGTATCGCCGAGCACTGGCCGGAGCAGCAGGACCACGCCACGCTGGCCCACCTGGCCGGCGAGTCCCTGGCCGAGGCGCAGCTGCCCGAGGAGGCGGACCGGGCTTATGTACGGGCGGGCGAGCTGTGGGAGGCGCTGGGCAACCCGTACTTCACCGTGCGCGCGCTGCGGGCCCGTGCCTGGCTGGCGCCCCGGCTGGCGGCGGGGGTGCCGGGGGCGCGGGAGCTGATGGTACGGGCGGTGGAGGTGTGCGGGGAGGCGCTGGCGGAGGCGGACGACCCGCTGGAGGAGGCCCGGCTGACCACCGAACTCGCGCACACGCACCGCCAGTTCGGGGAGCTGCTGGCCGCGGTGGCCGAGGAGCGGGTGGAGGCGCTGGCGGAGCTGGAGCGGTCGGCCGCGCTGTTCGCCGGCCTCGGCGCGGACGGTCTGCACGGCCGCACCGGCGCCGAACTGGCCGCCGCCGCGCTGGAGGCCGAGCTGGGCCGCACGGCCGAGGCACGGGCACGCGCGCGCGCGGTCCTCGCGGCCTACGAGGGCGCCGACGCCACGGACGACACGGTCCGCCTCCGGCGTGAGACGGCGTCCCGTCTGCTGGACGGGGACTGACCCTCGCCGCTCACTCCACGCCGATGAGCAGCGGCGCGCCCTGCCGGCCGCCCCGGTAGACCACGGTGTCGACGGCAAGGTAGGACTCGCGGACGCGGGCTTCGAGGCGGTCGGCGACGGCTTCGGGGGCGTCGTCGCCGACGACCAGGGTGACCAGCTCGCCGCCCGCCTGGAGCATGCGGTCGAGGACGGTCTCGGCGGTGCCGGTGAGGTCGGGGCCGATCACGGCCACGTCGCCGTCGATCAGCCCGAGCACGTCCCCGGCCTGGCAGATCCCGGCCGTGGTCCACGACCGGTGCTCGGCGACGAGCAGCTCGGCGTACCGGGTGGCTCCGGCGGCCGAGGTCATCTGGACCACGTCCTCGTCGAACCGGCGCTCCGGTTCGTGCACGGCGAGCGCGGCGATGCCCTGGACCGCCGAGCGGGTCGGGATCAGGGCGACCCGGACGCCCTCGGCGCGTACCTGCTCGGCGGCAGCCGCGGCGGTGTGGCGCAGCTCGGCGTCGTTGGGCAGCAGGACGACCTCGCGGGCGTGCGCGCGCCGGAGGGCCTGGGCCAGCTCGCCGCTGGCGGGCGGCTCACCGGGGCGGGCGAGGACGGTGGTGGCGCCGGCCTCCGCGTAGAGCCCGGCCAGCCCCTCGCCGGGCACCACGGCGACGACGGCCCGCTGCACCGGCTCGCGCGGCGGCCGCTCCCCGCCCGTGTGCACGTCGTCGAGGGCGAAGTGGGTGATCCTGATCCGGTACGGCCGCCCGGCCTCGACCCCCGCCTCCACGGCGGCACCGGCGTCGTCGACGTGCACATGGACGTTCCACAGCCCGTCGCCGCCGACCACGACCAGGGAGTCACCGAGGGCGTCGAGCCGCTCCCGGAGCCGGGCCACGGCCGCGTCACCGGCCTCCAGCAGGTAGATGACCTCGTAGGCGGGCCCGCCCTCCCCCGCGTGCTCCGGGACGTCCGGGCAGACGTCGGCCCCGGCGGACCCGTCATGGGTCCGCTCGGGCACCGCCTCCCCGGTGACCGCCTCCACCAGCGAGGCCAGCACGGTCACCAGGCCCCGCCCGCCCGCGTCCACGACCCCGGCGCGGCCGAGCACGGCCAGCTGCCGGGGGGTGACGGCCAGGGCGGCGCGCGCTCCCTCGTAGGCGGCCACGACGACGGTCCCGCAGTCGCCCTCGGCTCCGTCGGCGGCGTCGGCGGCGGCCGACGCGACGGTGAGCACGGTGCCCTCGACCGGGTGGGCGACGGCCTCGCGGGCTGCGTCGGCGGCCCGGCGCAGCGCCCGGCGCAGCGCGGTGCCGTCGACGTGAGACACGTCACCCGCGGTGAGCACCTGGGACATGCCCCGCAGGAGCTGGGCGAGGATCGTGCCGGAGTTGCCCCGCGCCCCGATCAGGGCGCCGTGGGCCATCGCGCGCAGGGCGTCCGCGAAGGAGGGACCGCTCTGCTCGCGCCCGCCCTCCTCGTGCCCGGCGAACACCGCTTCGACGGCCGCCGTCGCGGATTCCAGGGTCAGATAGAGGTTGGTGCCGGTGTCCCCGTCGGCGACGGGATAGACGTTGATCGCGTCGATCTCCTCGCGCGCCCGCCCCAGCGAGCGCAGCGCCAGACCGCACCAGGTGCGCACCGCGAGAGCATCGAGGAATGTCTGCGGCACCTGCGCCACCTGCGCCTCCCTGTGGCTGGACGTGGGACGCAGCGTAGACCGTGGGGCGGCGTCCATCACGGGAGGGCCGGGCACCGGGTGCCGGGCCGCCATGGTAGTTTCGTTGTACGGAAGCAGTCGTTGTATGCTGCTCCGGTTGCCCGATCCCGGTCGGGCCATTCCCCCCGGCAGCGCCACTGAAAGATCTCAGGTTTTCCTGATCTCGATCCCGGCATGCCGGGATCAACCGTAAGTGCATCTGAAGTCTTTGGAGTGACCCGTGGCTGCCAACTGCGACGTCTGCGGCAAGGGGCCGGGCTTCGGCAACAACATCTCGCACTCGCACCGCCGTACGCCCCGTCGCTGGAACCCGAACATCCAGCGCGTTCGTACTGTGGTCGGCGGGACGCCGAAGCGCGTGAACGCTTGCACCTCGTGCATCAAGGCCGGCAAGGTCTCGCGCTGACGCACCGCTAAGCGCGCGGCCATAGTCGGTTGCTGTGAAGAGCCGGTCCACCCTCGGGTGGACCGGCTCTTTGCTGTTCCCGCCTGCCCCTCAAGAGCGCCATCCGTGGTCGACGGGCCCGATCCCGGCGCCCAGCGCGAATCCATGGGCGATCGCCCCGGTGACGTACTCCTTGGCCGCCGTGACCGCCTCCGGGACGGGCAGGCCCTTCGCCAGCCCTGAGGCGACGGCGGAGGCCAGCGTGCAGCCGGTGCCGTGGGTGTGCCGGTTGTCGTGGCGCGGGGCGCGCAGCCGGAACTCCTGGTCACCGTCGGTGAGCAGGTCCACGGCCTCGCCGGGGAGATGCCCGCCCTTGATCAGCACCCATCGGGGCCCGTAGGCCAGTACGGCCTCCGCCGCCGGGCGCAGATCGGCCTCCGAGGCGACCTCGAATCCTGTGAGTTGGACCACTTCGTCCAGGTTCGGGGTGGCCACGGTCGCCACCGGGAGGAGCCGGGTGCGCACCGAGTCCAGCGCGGAGGCGGCGAGCAGGGGGTCGCCGTGCTTGGAGACGCCCACCGGGTCCACCACCACGGGGGCGTCGGTGGTGGAGATCAACTCCGCGACCGCCTCGACCAGTTCCGCCGAGGCCAGCATCCCGGTCTTCACGGCCTGGACGCCGATGTCGTCCACCACGCTGCGGTACTGCGCACGCACCGCCTCCACCGGCAGCTCCCAGGCGCCCTGCACCCCGAGCGAGTTCTGCGCGGTCACGGCGGTGATCACGCTCATCCCGTGCACACCCAGCGCCAGCATCGTCTTCAGGTCGGCCTGGATGCCCGCCCCGCCGCCGGAGTCCGAGCCGGCCACGGTCAGGACGCGCGGCGGCGCCTGCCCGGCGGGCCTCACTCGGGGTCCCCGAAGTGGTCCCAGCCGCCCGTGGCGGTCCAGGGCGCCCCGTCCACGGTCACCTGGGGCAGCGCCGAGGGGTTGAGCACCTCGCCGATCACCTTCCAGCGGGCCGGGAGCTTGGTGTCGGGCGGGAAGGTCGCCACGATCGCGTGGTCCTCTCCCCCGGTGAGCACCCACTGCAACGGGTCCACCCCGACCGCCTGGCCGATGTCGTTCATCTGGGTGGGGATGTCGATCGCGCCGGAGCGGATGTCGATCCGCACCTTGCTGGCGTCCGCGATGTGCCCGAGGTCCGCGATCAGTCCGTCGCTGACGTCGCACATCGCGGTCGCGCCGAGCGCGGCGGCGGCCGGGCCCGCGTGGTACGGCGGCTCGGGGCGGCGGTGGGCCTCCACGAAGGCACGCGGCGAGCGGAAGCCTCGCGAGAGCACCGCGTACCCGGCGGCGGACCAGCCCAGCCAGCCCGTGACGGCGACCAGGTCGCCGGGCTGCGCGCCGGAGCGGGTCACCGGCTCCTGGTTGCGCAGATCGCCGAGCGCGGTGATCGACACCATGATCGTGTCCCCGCGTACGACATCGCCGCCGACCACGGAGGCGCCCGCGACCTGGCATTCGTCGCGCAGGCCGTCCATCATCTCGGTCGGCCAGGTCACCGGAAGTTCGGCGGGCACGACCAGGCCGAGCAGCAGCGCGGTGGGCACGGCGCCCATCGCGGCGATGTCGGCGAGGTTCTGGGCGGCGGCCTTGCGGCCCACGTCGTACGCCGTGGACCAGTCACGGCGGAAGTGCCGGCCCTCCAGCAGGATGTCGGTGCTCGCCACCACCCGGCGGTCCGGGGCGGCGACCACGGCGGCGTCGTCACCGGGGCCGACCCGGACCGCCGGGGTGGTGGTGAGACGGGAGGTCAGCTCCCGGATGAGCCCGAACTCACCAAGCTCACCCACTGTGCCCTTCATGGCTGCAAGCCCCTTCTGTACCTGTCCCGTGCCCGGTCGCGCGTCATCAGTGTCCCCGATACGGTCGAGGTGGCCGTCAACTTCCGTCGTGCCCGCACCCCGGCGCGCGTGCCCCGTTCCCCAGGGTCTCCCCTCGGAGAGCGGCGACGCGATACCGTGGCGTTCCTCTTCCCCACATGATCCTCGTGGCCGCCCTGGAGGTTCCGTGGTACAGGCGTACATCCTGATCCAGACCGAGGTCGGCAAGGCGTCGACCGTCGCCGACACGATCGGCCAGATTCCCGGAGTGATCCAGGCCGAGGACGTGACGGGTCCCTATGACGTCATCGTCCGCGCGCAGTCCGACACCGTCGACGAGCTGGGTCGCATGGTGGTCGCCAAGGTCCAGCAGGTGGACGGCATCACACGCACCCTGACCTGCCCGGTCGTGCATCTGTAGCCCCCGTCTACGCTTGGCCGGTGAACTTCTTCCGTCACCGGCCCCTCGGCCTGCTCGCGCCCGCGCTGCTGATCGCGGTCGCGGGCTGTTCCACGGCGGACGACGGCACCACGGCCGCGGCTCCCCGTCCCGACGCACGCACCGCCCCCCTGTGCCGGCGTCTGGACGAGGCGCTGCCCGGGAAGGTGGACGGCCGGCACCGCGACGACCCACGGCCCGCTTCCGCCTATACGGCGGGCTGGTCGGGCCCGGCGATCATACTGCGCTGCGGGGTGGTCCGGCCGCCGAAGATGACCGACCCCAAGGTCGCCCAGGGTCACGACCCCGCCGCGCTGGCCGGCGGGGTGGACGGCGTGGACTGGCTGATGGAGAAGCGGGACGACGGTTCCTCCCGCTTCACCACCGCCAACCGCCGCGCCTATGTGGAGGTCACACTGCCCGAGGAGCTGTCCGGCCCGGACGACTCGACGGCCGTCCTGGTCGACCTGGCCCCGGCCGTGAAGAAGGCGATCCCCGAGGGGATCGCCTCCATGCGGTGACGCGGTGAGCGACTAGCGCAGCCCGGTCGGGCGGCGCAGTGCCGCCTGGATCAGGCGGTCCACCAGCTCCGCGTAACCCACGCCGGACGCCTCCCACATCTTGGGGTACATCGAGATGGGGGTGAAGCCGGGCAGGGTGTTGATCTCGTTGATGACGAACTCGCCGTCCTCGGTGAGGAAGAAGTCCGCGCGGACCAGGCCCTCGCAGGACGCCGCGTCGAACGCCTCGACCGCGAGCCGCTGGAGCTCGGCGGTCTGCTCGTCGGTGAGCGGGGCCGGGACGACACCGGGCGTGGAGTCGATGTACTTGGCGTCGAAGTCGTAGTACGCGTGCGCGCTCGGCGGCGGGATCTCGGCGGGGACCGAGGCGCGCGGGCCGTCCTCGAACTCCAGGACCCCGCACTCGATCTCGCGGCCGGTCAGCGCGGCCTCCACGATGATCTTCGGGTCGTGGCGCTGGGCCTCGGCGATGGCCTCGTCGAGCCCGGCGAGGCCGTCGACCTTGGTGATGCCGATGGAGGAGCCGGCGCGGGCGGGCTTCACGAACAGCGGCCAGCCGTGCTCACCGGCGAAGTCCACGATCCGCTTGCGGGCGGCGGACTGGTCCTGCTGCCACTCGCGGGGCCGGATCACCACGTACGGGCCGACCTTGAGCCCGAAGGAGGTGAACACCCGCTTCATGTAGTCCTTGTCCTGGCCGACGGCCGAGGCGAGCACGCCCGAGCCGACGTAGGGCACACCGGACAGCTCCAGCAGACCCTGGAGGGTGCCGTCCTCCCCGAAGGGGCCGTGCAGCACCGGGAAGACCACGTCGACCTCGCCGAGCGCCTTGGGCACCGCGCCGGGCTCGCTGTAGACGACCTCGCGGTTGGCCGGGTCGACCGGGAGCACCACTCCGCCCTCGGTGGACTCCGCCACGTCCAGCACCTCCGGGGTGCGGCGGTCCGTGATGGCCATCCGCTGCGGCTCGTCGGCCGTCAGCACCCAGCGGCCGTCACGGGTGATGCCGATCGGCAGGACGTCGTACTTGGTCCGGTCGATGGCGCCCAGCACGGCACCCGCGGTGACCGTGGAGATCCCGTGTTCGGAGGAGCGGCCGCCGAACACGACGGCCACCCGCGGCTTACGGGGCTGCGCTGCAGGGTTCTGGGGGAGGTTCTCGGTGCTCATATCGCGTTGAGAGTACCCGTTGGTAAGGCACCCGGACAGCGTCGACCCGGCGCTTTCGCTCAGCGTCGTTCGGGCTTCGCGCTGCGCGACATGAGCTCCTTGAGAGCGACCACCGGCGGCTTGGCGTCGTGCACGATTCCGACGACCGTCTCGGTGATCGGCATGTCGACACCGTGCCTGCGGGCCAGATCCAGCACGGACTCGCTGGACTTGACGCCCTCGGCGGTCTGCTTGGTGACGGCGATGGTCTCCTCGAGGGTCATGCCCTTGCCGAGGTTGGTGCCGAAGGTGTGGTTGCGGGACAGCGGTGAGGAGCAGGTCGCCACCAGGTCCCCGAGCCCGGCGAGTCCGGAGAACGTCAGCGGGTCGGCGCCGAGCGCCATGCCGAGCCGGGTGGTCTCGGCGAGGCCGCGCGTGATGAGCGAGCCCTTGGCGTTGTCGCCGAGTCCCATGCCGTCCGCGATGCCGACGGCGAGACCGATGACGTTCTTGACCGCGCCGCCGAGTTCGCAGCCGATGACGTCGGTGTTGGTGTACGGCCGGAAGTACGGGGTGTGGCAGGCCGCCTGGAGCCGCCGGGCGACCTCCTCGTCGGTGCAGGCGACCACGGCGGCGGCGGGCATCCGCGCGGCGATCTCACGGGCCAGGTTGGGCCCGGTGACCACGGCGATCCGCTCGGGGCCGACCTTGGCGACGTCCTCGATGACCTCGCTCATCCGCATGGCGGAGCCGAGTTCGACGCCCTTCATCAGGGAGACGAGCACGGAGTGCGGGGCGAGCAGCGGGGCCCAGTCGGCGAGGTTGTCGCGCAGGGTCTGCGAGGGGATCGCCAGCACGACGAAGTCGGCGTCCCCGAGGGCCTCGGCGGCGTCGGAGGTGGCGCGCACGCCCGGCGGAAGCTCGACGCCGGGCAGGTAGCCGGGGTTGGTGCGCGTGGAGTTGACCGCGTCGGCCACCTCGGCGCGGCGGGCCCAGAGGGTGACCTCGCAGCCGGCGTCGGCGAGGACCACGGCGAAGGCCGTGCCCCAGGAGCCGGTGCCCATGACGGCGACCCGGACAGGCGTGCTCACTTGCCGCTTCCCCCTTCGGTGACGGTGGGCGTGGCCTCGGCGGCGGGCGCGGGCACGGTGTCCTGGACCTTGGCCTCGGCGGACTGGGCTGCCGGGGCGGACTGGGCGCGGGTGCGGCGGCGCTGCTCGATCCGCTCGCGGCGCGGGTCGTAGGGCACGGCCGGGGCCTTCTCGCCGCGGATCTCCTCCAGCTGGCGGGTGACGGCCGCCATGATGACCTCGGTGGCCTCCCTGAGGACATCGGCGGTCATCTCCCGGTCGTAGAACCGGGAGAGGTCCACCGGCGGGCCGGCCAGCACATGGTGGGTCTTGCGCGGGAAGAGGTGCGGCTTCTTCGCGTAGGGCGGCAGGAGTTCGTTGACGCCCCACTGGGCGACCGGCACGACCGGGCACTTGGTCTGCAGGGCGACGCGGGCGGCACCGGTCTTGGCGGTCATGGGCCAGCCGTCGGGGTCGCGGGTCAGGGTGCCCTCGGGGTAGAAGGCGACGCACTCGCCCTTCTCCACCGCCTCGATCGCGGCGCGGAATGCGCTCAGCGCGTCGGTGCTCTCGCGGTAGACGGGGATCTGTCCGGTACCGCGCATCGCGGCGCCGACGAATCCCTTCTTGAAAAGGCCGCTCTTCGCCAGGAATCGCGGAACCCGTCCGGTGTTGTACTGATAGTGCGCGTACGCGAAGGGGTCCACGTGGGAATTGTGGTTCACCGCGGTGATAAATCCGCCGTCGGCCGGAATGTGCTCCATTCCTCGCCAGTCCCGCTTGATCAGAACCGCCAGCGGCGGTTTGCAGATCACCGCGGCGAAGCGGTACCAGAAGCCGATTCTGCGGCGGGACACGCGGACACCTTCCTCCATGGCCTCTGAGGGCCTTCACCTCGGCCGGGGGCCGCACAAGTGTGACTCCGGGCCGCCGGTCTGTCGAGAACACCGTACGCCCGCATGTCCCGGGCGACCGCCCCCGGACTGGCCTTCACAGCATTCCCCCACACCCCGGGGCGGCTCGGTACGCCTGGTGGGAGCGGGTGACAATGAGCGCGGACAGAGAGGGACGGTACGCCGGTGCAGTGGAGCTTGGTCATCCCCCTGAAGCCCTTGGCACGGGCGAAAAGCAGGCTCGCGGACGCGATTGCCGAAGGGGCCCGCCCCGGGCTGGTGCTGGCGTTCGCGCGGGACACGGTGGCGGCCGCACTGGAGTGTCCCGGGGTCGCGGATGTGGCGGTCGTCACGGACGACCCGGTGGCCGGGCGGGCGCTGGCCGCGCTCGGCGCCCGGATCGTGCCGGACGAGCCGGCGGGCGGGCTGAACGCCGCGCTGGCGCATGGCGCCTCGGCGGTGCGCGCTGCCCGCCCGGAGGCGGCCGTGGCCGCGCTCAACGCCGATCTGCCCGCCCTGCGCCCGGCCGAACTGGCGCGGGTGCTCACGGCGGCCGCCGAATTCCCGCGCGCCTTCCTTGCCGACGCGGCCGCCCTGGGCACGACCCTGCTCGCGGCGGCGCCCGGCCGGCAACTGGCCCCGGCCTTCGGCGGTGCCTCGCGCGCCCGGCACCGCGCCTCGGGCGCGGCGGAACTGGCGCCGGGGAGCGTGGAATCGGTACGGCGGGACGTGGACACGGGCGAGGATCTGCGGGTGGCGCTGGAGCTGGGCGTGGGCCCGTACACGGCGGCGGCGTGCGCCTCGTGGACCGCTCCGGTGCCGCTGGCCGGGCAGTAGGCTGCGGACATGCAGGCCACCGCTTACACCTACGACCCCGAGAGCCGCAGCGGGCAGGTGCTGCTCGACGACGGCACCCCGGTGCCCTTCGACGCGGCCGCCTTCGACGCGGGCGGGCTGCGGCTGCTGCGGCCCGGTCAGCGGGTGCGGATCGAGACCGAGGGGCGGGGCGAGGGGCTGCGGATCACCCTGGTGACCCTCCAGACCTTCTGAACGGGCGCTGAGCGACCGCAGGAACGCACCGCGGGCCGGACTCCCCTGGGGAGTCCGGCCCGGCGCGTGTGAGCCCTGGTGGGACCGGGTGCCGTGGAAGGCCGTGCCTCTAGCGGGCGGTGGTCTTCTTGGCGGTGGTCTTGCGTGCCGTCGACTTCTTGGCGGGCGCCTTCTTGGCGGTGACCTTCTTCGCGGGAGCCTTCTTCGCGGTGGTCTTCTTGGCGGCCGCGGTGGTGCCGGTGGCCTTCTTGGCCGGGGCCTTCTTCGCGGCGGCCTTCTTGGCGGTGGCCGTCGTCTTCTTCGCCGGCGCCGCCTTCTTGGCGGTGGTCTTCTTCGCGGCGGCCTTGGTGGCCTTCTTCGCCGCGGCCTTCTTCACGGTCGCGGAAGCGCCGCCGGTCAGGCTGCCCTTGGGCGCCTTCTTCACGGAGACCTCGCCACCACGGGGAAGCTTCTTGGAACCGCTCACCAGGTCCTTGAAGCCCTGGCCGGCGCGGAAGCGCGGGACCGAGGTCTTCTTGACCCGAACACGCTCGCCCGTCTGGGGGTTACGGGCGTAGCGGGCGGGGCGGTCCACCTTCTCGAAGGACCCGAAGCCGGTGACCGAGACCCGGTCCCCCGCGACGACGGCGCGGACGATGGCGTCCAGGACCGCGTCGACAGCATCGGCGGCCTGCTGGCGGCCACCCATCTTGTCGGCAATCGCTTCTACGAGCTGCGCCTTGTTCACGTCTTCCCCTTCGGAGACATCGCCAGAACGAAAGTGTTCAAGCTTTTTCGCACGTTAGGCAGATATATACCGCAAATCAAACACGAAACGGGCTTCTCACCCTTGTGCCGCATCGGGTTCGGCGGTCCCGGACGGATTCAGCGGTCCTCTTCGGGCATCCGGCCCGCTTCGAGGTCCGCGGTGAATCGTTCGAGACGCGTTGCCGCGCCGGCGAGATCGTGTTTGGCCGCGGCCGTAATGACCAGCAGCTTCCGGGTCAGCGCCATCCGTACGCCCTCCGGGACTTGCAGTGTGCGCACGGTTGCGTGCGCTTGTTTGAGTTGATCCGCGACCGCCGCATAGAGCTGGAGTTGGCCGTCGTGTTCCATGCACAGATTGTGCCATCTGGGGCGAGTTGTCGCCTGCGCAGGGGGCAACTGCCGCCTCCGCGCGCCGTTTCGGGGCTCGGCGAGGGGGTGCCGCCGGAGACCGCCCGGACCTGCAACTTCGTTGTGATGAGGGGGAGTTGGCGGGCGGGACGGGTGCGCTCGGAGGCGTCCGGACCCGGACATGCGCGTACCCCCAATCGTGGCGATCGGGGGTACGCGGCGGCCGTCGAGGTGGCCGAAACCTTATGCGTGCGAGCGGTTGCTCAGCTCGTCAGCGTGCGGGGCTTGTGCGCCGGGCGGGCGCTCTCGAAGGCGGCGATGTCGTCCTCGTGGCGCAGGGTGAGGGAGATGTCGTCCAGGCCGTTCAGCAGCCGCCAGCGGGAGTTCTCGTCCAGCTCGAAGGGGGCGGTGATGCCCTCGGCGCGCACCTCGCGGGCTTCGAGGTCGACCGTGACCGCGGCCTCGGGGTCGCGTTCGGTCAGCTCCCAGAGCGCGTCCACGACCTTCTGCTCCAGCACCACCGTGAGCAGGCCGTTCTTCAGCGAGTTGCCCCGGAAGATGTCGGCGAAGCGGGCGGAGATCACGGCCTTGAAGCCGTAGTTCTGCAGCGCCCAGACGGCGTGCTCCCGGGAGGAGCCGGTGCCGAAGTCGGGGCCGGCGACCAGGACCGTGGCGCCCTGCCGCTCGGGGCGGTTGAGGACGAAGGTGTCGTCCTTGCGCCACGCCTCGAAGAGACCGTCCTCGAAGCCGTCGCGGGTGACCTTCTTGAGCCAGTGGGCGGGGATGATCTGGTCGGTGTCGACGTTGCTGCGGCGCAGCGGCACGGCCCGGCCGGTGTGGGTGGTGAAGGCTTCCATCGTTATCGCACTCCAGCGGGCACGGGGGTGTCGGACAGGTCGGCGGGCGAGCCGAGGTGGCCGAGGACGGCGGTGGCGGCGGCGACCTGCGGCGACACCAGGTGGGTGCGGCCGCCCTTGCCCTGCCTGCCCTCGAAGTTGCGGTTGGAGGTGGAGGCGGAGCGCTCCCCCGGCGCGAGCTGGTCGGGGTTCATGCCCAGGCACATCGAGCAGCCCGCGTACCGCCATTCGGCGCCGGCCTCCTTGAAGACCACGTCCAGCCCCTCGGAGACGGCCTGGAGGCCGACCCGCGCGGAGCCGGGGACGACCAGCATCCGTACGCCGTCGGCGATTTTGCGGTCCCGGAGGATCTCGGCGACGGAGCGCAGGTCCTCGATGCGGCCGTTGGTGCAGGAGCCTACGAAGACGGTGTCCACGGCGATGTCGCGCAGCGGCTGCCCGGCGGTCAACCCCATGTATTCCAGGGCCTTTTCGGCGGCGAACCGCTCCGATGCGTCTTCGTACGAAGCCGGGTCGGGGACGTGTGCCGAAAGCGGCGCTCCCTGGCCGGGGTTGGTGCCCCAGGTGACGAACGGGGAGAGTCCGGCGGCGTCGATGACGACCTCGGCGTCGAAGACCGCGTCGTCGTCGGTGCGCAGCGTCTCCCAGTACGCGACGGCCGCGTCCCAGTCGGCGCCCTCGGGGGCGTGCGGGCGGTCCTTCAGATAGGCGAAGGTGGTCTCGTCGGGGGCGATCATGCCCGCGCGGGCGCCGGCCTCGATGGACATGTTGCAGATGGTCATCCGCGCCTCCATCGACAGCTTCTCGATGGCGGAGCCCCGGTACTCCAGGATGTAGCCCTGGCCGCCGCCGGTGCCGATCCGGGCGATGATCGCCAGGATCAGGTCCTTGGCGGTGACACCCTCGGGCAGTTCGCCCTCGACGGTGATCGCCATGGTCCTCGGGCGGGCCATCGGCAGCGTCTGGGTGGCCAGCACGTGCTCGACCTGCGAGGTGCCGATACCGAACGCCAGCGCGCCGAACGCGCCGTGCGTGGAGGTGTGGGAGTCGCCGCAGACCACGGTGGTGCCGGGCTGGGTCAGTCCGAGCTGCGGGCCCACCACGTGGACCACGCCCTGCTCGACGTCGCCCAGCGGGTGCAGCCGCACCCCGAACTCGGCGCAGTTCGCGCGCAGCGTCTCCAGCTGGGCGCGGGAGACCGGATCGGCGATCGGCTTGTCGATGTCGAGGGTCGGGGTGTTGTGGTCCTCGGTGGCGATGGTCAGGTCGAGGCGACGGACCGTACGGCCGCTCTTGCGCAGGCCGTCGAACGCCTGCGGGCTGGTCACCTCGTGCAGCAGGTGCAGATCGATGTAGAGGAGGTCGGGCTCGCCCTCGGCGCGCCGGACGACATGGTCGTCCCAGACCTTCTCCGCGAGTGTCCTACCCATCGCTTTCCCTCCGGCCGGCCACGGTTCCGCCGACGCATCTAGAGAACCTGAGGAAGGGACGCCCGCGCCGTGATCTCGGTCGTACGGGCGCCCGGCACCGCGCCCGCCGTACGCGGGCCGCCGTGTGCTTCCAGAGTGGCGCGTTCCGGAGAAAATTGAACTTGCGTTTCACAGAGTGAGACGGGAGTATCGCTGCATGGACAACAGTAGCGGCGTCGGCGTTCTGGACAAGGCGGCCCTTGTCCTGAGCGCTCTGGAGTCCGGTCCGGCCACCCTCGCGGGTCTGGTCGGGGCCACCGGACTGGCACGACCCACGGCCCACCGGCTGGCCGTGGCTCTGGAGCACCACCGGCTGGTGGCGCGGGACATGCAGGGCCGGTTCATCCTGGGCCCGAGGCTGTCGGAGCTGGCCGCGGCGGCCGGCGAGGACCGGCTGCTGGCGACGGCCGGCCCGGTGCTCACGCATCTGCGGGACGTGACGGGCGAGAGCGCGCAGCTCTACCGGCGCCAGGGCGACATGCGGATCTGCGTGGCGGCCGCGGAGCGGCTGTCCGGACTGCGGGACACGGTGCCGGTGGGCTCGACGCTCACGATGAAGGCGGGTTCCTCGGCGCAGATCCTCATGGCCTGGGAGGAGCCCGAGCGGCTGCACCGGGGTCTTCAGGGGGCACGCTTCACGGCGACGGCGCTGTCCGGGGTGCGCCGCCGGGGCTGGGCACAGTCGATCGGCGAGCGGGAGCCGGGCGTGGCCTCGGTCTCGGCGCCGGTGCGCGGGCCGTCCAACCGTGTGGTGGCTGCCGTCTCGGTCTCCGGACCGATCGAGCGGCTGACCAGGCATCCCGGCCGGATGCACGCCCAGGCGGTGATCGACGCGGCCTCCCGGCTGTCCGAGGCGCTGCGCCGCTCCGGCTGAGCACTCCCCCGACGCTTCCACGCTTCCCCCGGGCGGGAGCGGGCCCCAACGCCGCGGCCCGCTCCCGCCCGATCTGTCTCGCTCAACGGGGCTTCGGCGTACGGCTGTTGGGAGCGGCCCCAGAAAACAGCGAAGGCCCCTCGCCTGCGCGAGGAGCCTTCTTTCTGTACCCCCGACCGGATTCGAACCGGCGCTACCGCCTTGAGAGGGCGGCGTGCTAGGCCGCTACACAACGGGGGCCTGGACACTGCGTTTCCGCAGGTCCGAGCTGGTCTACCTGGACTCGAACCAAGACTAACTGAACCAGAATCAGTCGTGCTGCCAATTACACCATAGACCAATGATGGTTTAGACCAGTCAGTACCCCCGACCGGATTCGAACCGGCGCTACCGCCTTGAGAGGGCGGCGTGCTAGGCCGCTACACAACGGGGGCCCTAGCGATTCCGAGTGATCGGAACCAGTACCCCCGACCGGATTCGAACCGGCGCTACTGCCTTGAGAGGGCAGCGTGCTAGGCCGCTACACAACGGGGGCTCGCGGACAAGATCCGCGGGTGCAGATGAGCTCTGCGAGCTGGCCTACCTGGACTCGAACCAAGACTAACTGAACCAGAATCAGTCGTGCTGCCAATTACACCATAGGCCACTGGAACGCAAGCCCCGAGTGGGGATCTTGTTCTAGCAGATGCGCCTGGGGCCCGGCCTTTCGGCCCGTTCCCCTCGGCGCAGGAAGAACATTACCCGAAGGTGGACGGGGCTCCAAAACGGGTATCCGCGCGGACCAGCGCCGGGAGTTCGGCGAGGCTGGTGATCCGGTGCGCCGGCGCCGTCCCGGCCGTCCGCGCGTGCGGGCCGCCCCGGTCGATCCACACGGACAGCATCCCGGCCTCCGCCGCGCCCCGCCCGTCGATCTCCGGATGGTCCCCGACGTACGCCACCTCGTGCGGAGGCAGCCCCAGCCCCTCGCAGGCCGCCAGGAAGGCCCCGGCGGCCGGCTTGGACACCCCCAGCTCCACGGCGCAGAGCACGGACTCGAACCGGTCCCGCAGGCCCAGGACGCGCAGCTTGTGCTCCTGGACGGTCAGGCTGGAGTTGGACAGCACCGCGTGCCGGTGCTCCGGGAGGGCGTCCAGGGCGGGGAGCACGTCCGGGAAGACCTGCCAGGCCGCCTGGTAGTGCCCGACGTAGCGCAGAAACCATTCCTCAGCTTCGGCGTCGCTGAGTTCCGCCCCCAGGAACGCCCGTACGCGGTCCAGCCGCTGCCCCTCGAACGTGGCCTCCCCCGCCGCGTGCCGCGCCCAGTGGGCCTCGGTCGCCGACCGCCACGCCGCGAGGGCCTGCTCAGGCGTGTCGAACCGGGCGAGCAGCCCCTCCGCCAGGAGGTGCGCCCGCATGCCCTCACGGTCGGCGGTGGTGTAGTCGAAAAGGGTGTCGTCCACGTCCCAGACCACGGCTCGGATGCTCATGGGGCGACGGTAACGGGCACCCGCCCCCGCGGCAGCGCGCCGGAACGCCGAGGGGCGGCATCCGGTGGCCGGATGCCGCCCCTGGCGGTGTGGCGTTCGTTACGCCGCGAGCCGCTCCAGCGCCGCGTCGATGCGGGCCAGCGTCGTCTCCTTGCCGAGCACCTCCAGGGACTCGAACAGGGGAAGGCCGACCGTGCGGCCGGTGACGGCCACACGGACCGGGGCCTGGGCCTTGCCGAGCTTGAGGCCGTGGGCCTCGCCGGCGGCCAGCACGGCCTCCTTGAGGGATTCGGCCGAGGTCCAGTCGGCGGACTCCAGCTTCTCCCGGGCGGTGCGCAGCAGCGCGTCCGAGCCTTCCTTCATGGCCTTGGTCCAGCTCGCCTCGTCGAAGACGGGCTCGGGCAGGAAGAGGAAGTCGACGTTGTCGGTGATCTCGGAGAGCACCTTGAGCCGGGTCTGGGCGTGCGGGGCGATCGCCTGCCACTTGGCCTCGTCGAAGTCCTCCGGCGCCCAGGGGGCGAAGGGGGCCCTCAGCCACGGGTCGCATCGCTCGGTGAAGTCCTTCACGTCGAGCAGCCGGATGTGGTCGGCGTTGATCGCCTCGCACTTCTTCAGGTCGAAGCGCGCCGGGTTGGGGTTCACGTCCGAGATCTCGAAGGCGGCCACCATCTCCGCGATGGAGAAGATGTCCTGGGCCGCCGAGAGCGACCAGCCCAGCAGGGACAGGTAGTTGAGCAGGCCCTCGGGCAGGAAGCCGCGCTCGCGGTAGAGGTTGAGCGAGGACTGCGGGTCGCGCTTGGAGAGCTTCTTGTTGCCCTCGCCCATCACGTACGGCAGGTGACCGAAGGCCGGGATCTGCTTCGCGATGCCCAGCTCCATCAGCGCCTTGTACAGGGCGATCTGGCGCGGGGTGGAGGAGAGCAGGTCCTCGCCGCGCAGGACGTGGGTGATGTCCATCAGCGCGTCGTCGACCGGATTCACCAGGGTGTACAGCGGGGCGCCGTTGGCGCGCACGATGCCGTAGTCCGGGACGTTCTCCGGGAGATAAGTGATCTCGCCGCGCACCAGGTCGTCGAAGGTGATCGCCTCGTCCGGCATCCGGAAGCGGACGATCGGCTCGCGGCCCTGGGCCGTGTACTCCTCGACCTGCGCCTCGCTCAGCTCGCGGCAGTGGCCGTCGTAGCCCGAGGGCTTGCCGGCGGCGCGGGCGGCCTCACGGCGGGTGTCCAGCTCGTCCTGGGAGCAGTAGCAGCGGTAGGCGTAGCCGCCGTCCAGGAGCTTGGCCGCGACGTCCTTGTAGATGTCCATGCGCTCGGACTGGCGGTACGGCGCGTGCGGGCCGCCGACCTCGGGGCCCTCGTCCCAGTCGAAGCCGAGCCAGCGCATGGAGTCCAGGAGCTGGTTGTAGGACTCCTCGGAGTCGCGGGCCGCGTCGGTGTCCTCGATCCGGAAGACCAGGGTGCCCTCGTGGTGGCGGGCGAACGCCCAGTTGAACAGGGCGGTGCGCACCAGGCCCACGTGGGGGTTACCGGTGGGCGAGGGACAGAAACGGACGCGTACGGGGGAGCCTGCTGCGCTAGCCACGCTTGACAACCTTGTTGGTGAGAGTGCCGATGCCTTCGATGGTGACGGCGACCTCGTCGCCGACGCTCATGGAGCCGACGCCCGCGGGGGTGCCGGTGAGGATCACGTCGCCGGGGAGCAGCGTCATGGCCTCGGAGATGTTGACGATCAGGTCCTCGATGGGGTGGACCATCTCGCTGGTGCGCCCGAGCTGGCGCTGCTCGCCGTTGAGGGTGAGCTGGACGGTGAGGTCGTTCGCGCGGGCGAGGTCGATGTCCGTCTCCACCCAGGGGCCGAGCGGGCAGGAGGAGTCGAAGCCCTTGGCGCGGGCCCACTGCTTCTCCCGGCGCTGCACGTCGCGGGCGGTGACGTCGTTGGCGCAGGTGTAGCCGAAGATGACGTCCTTGACGCGCTCGCGCGGGACCTCGCGGCACATGCGGCCGATGACCACGGCCAGCTCGGCCTCGTAGTGCAGTTCCTCGGTGAAGGGCGGGTACTGGATGCCGTCGCCGGGGCCGATCACCGAGGTGGAGGGCTTGAAGAAGGCGAACGGGACGTCGGGCACGTCGCTGCCCAGTTCCCTGGCGTGCTCGGCGTAGTTGCGGCCGAAGGCCACGACCTTGTTGGGGAGCACCGGCGGGAGCAGCCTGACCTTGCTGAGGGGCACCTTGGTGCCGGACAGCTCGTGGTCGGCGAAGGGGATGCCCTTGATGATGTCGAGGACGAGCTCGTCCTGCTTGTCGCCCTCGACCGCGCCGAAGGCTACGTTCCCGTCGATGGAGAACCTGGCGATGCGCACGGGATTCTGGCGCCTCTCACTGAGATCCGGCGTACTGACGTCCCAGGTTAACCGGTCCGCGCGTCCGGCGTTCGGCCGGTGCGGCGGGCGGTGGTTATACGGCGCGGAAACCGGGGCGGATTAATTCCGGATATCCGGGGAGGCTCGGGGTGACGTCCGGCGGGGCGGCGGCCCGTTGGTGGCGCGGTCCGCCGGGCACGGGGCCGGGGTGCGGGCGTATTACGGGGAATGCCACCGGAGGGGGCGGGAAATGCGCGGGACGGGATTAGCCGGGGCGGATATCGCGTGCGCGCGGTTAAATCCGCCGGACGCCGCCGGACCGGAAAAGCGAGCGCGGCCCGGTGGGCCGTCACGGTGGACGGGCCGCCGGGCCGCGCTCGGGCGGAGCGGGTGCGCTCAGACGCCGGCCTCGACCACGGCGGAGGCGGGCAGCTCCATCAGAATGGTGCGCCGGGGGTTGGCGGTCCGGTCGGGGAGGTCGGTGGGGTGCTCGGGCAGCTCGGCGATCCGCAGGTCGCCGGCGTCGTCCAGGTGCGCCAGCGTCGTGCGTCGCGGGTTCGCCGTCGTCTGGAACATCATCGTCGTCTTCACCGTTGTCGTCCTGTGGCCTCGGGATCGGGGGGCGTGATCGGGTGGGAATGGGCAGAGCAGCTCATCCTGTAAAGCGTCAGGCTAAACATGCGAATCCCCGTCACTCACGTGAACCACCCGTGATGGGCGTGTGAGTTTGCTCACTACGAGCCACATAAATAGGTCAATTCAGACCCGCGGCCGGGTGCGATGAAACGGACATTGCTCATCCGAACCCATCATTCCGCTCCTGATCATGGCGACTGGGACACCGTTCGAGCCTCCCGTACGGGCGCTCGACTCGCCGGAATTGCCCGCCTATACGGGTGATCCGGTTCCACCGGTCGTGATCCCCGGATCACGCGCCGTCACGTAGGTCACAGCTCGGGGTGCGTCCCTTGTTGGAGATCCGGCACTGTGCTGGAATGCCACGGACCGCCGCAGGAACGAGCCGGCGCAGGGGGCGCGACGCCGCGCCGAGTGGCGGTGAGCAAGGGGGGAATCCAGCGCCGGTCACTCAAGACCACACGGGGGGCGTATTCAGGGCGCCCTTCATGACGCCGACACCGTGTCCCGCCGTTCGCGCGGAGGGGCGCCTGGTCCAGAGGTTGCGACGCTAGTGCAGGGACGTTTCAAGAGGGATGGCAGCGGTTCGGCCGAGCCGGAGCCGCAGGGCGGGACTGCCCCCATGACCGGCGGCTCCTCGCACCAGCACGCCCAGGGCGCCGGCAAGGCACCGTCCGGCGACAAGGGTGAGCGCGGGGGACGCCCCGGCGCGTCCGCCCCGGCCGGCGCGCCCGGCGCCAAGCCCGCGGCGGCGCCCGCCGCGAAGACGACCAAGACCACGCCCAGCACCGGCTCCCGTATGGCGCTGCGCAACTGGCGCATCTCCACGCGCCTGGTGTCGCTGCTCGCGCTGCCGGTGGTCGCGGCCACCACCCTCGGTGGTCTGCGCATCGGCGACTCGATGGACGACATCAAGCAGCTCGACAACATGAAGCTGCTGACCGAGATGACCCAGCGCGCGACCGAGCTGGCCGCCGCGCTCCAGGAGGAGCGCGACCAGTCCGCCGGTCCCCTGACGCACGGTCTCAAGTCGTCCGACTACACGGTCAAGGGTTTCCGCGACAAGACGGACAACGCCAAGAAGACCTTCGAGGACTCCGCCGAGGACATCGACGCGGCGAGCAAGGACGGCAACCTCCAGGGCGTCCGCGACACCCTGGTCGGCCTGGTCTCCCAGCTCGACGCGCTCGGCAAGATCCGCCGGGACGCGTACACCTCCGAGGGCAACTCGACCCAGACCGTCGAGGCGTACCACCGGCTGATCAGCCAGCTCATCGACCTCTCCCAGGACATGGCCGAGGCGTCGAGCAACCCGGAGATGATCCAGCGCACCCGCGCCCTGGCCGCGTTCTCCTCGGCCAAGGAGTACGCGTCGGTGCAGCGAGCCGTCATCGCGGCCGCCCTGCCCGCCAGCAACGCCACCAAGGGCGACCTGTCGACCAACGACCGCCTCTACGGCGAGGCCGCGTACGACAGCGAGAGCTCCGAGCTCAACATCTTCCGCAAGGTCTACGCGAGCCAGGGCGCCGAGGAGATCCTCAAGCCCATCGACGAGAACAACCCGACGATCCAGGCGGCCGACCTCTACGCCAAGCGGGTCTTCGACTCCCGCGACGGCGTGGCCGGACAGCCCGCCCGCTCGTACCTGGACTGGATGGACGACAGCTCCACCAAGATCCAGCAGATGAAGAAGATCGAGCACGAGCTGCTCGACAGCATGGAGCAGAAGGCCCGCCAGCTGAAGGCGACCTCCGAGCAGGAGGCGATCCTCTCGGGTGTGCTGATCCTGCTCGTGCTCGGCGTCTCGCTGGTCGGCGCGTTCGTCGTGGCCCGGTCCATGATCCGCTCGCTGCGCCGCCTCCAGGACACCGCCACCAAGGTCGCCCAGGACCGTCTGCCCGAGCTGGTCAAGCAGCTCTCCGAGTCCGACCCGCAGGACGTCGACACGTCCGTGGAGTCGGTCGGTGTGCACTCGCGGGACGAGATCGGCCAGGTGGCCGCGGCCTTCGACGAGGTGCACCACGAGGCGGTCCGGCTCGCCGCCGAGCAGGCGCTGCTGCGAGGCAACGTCAACGCGATGTTCACCAACCTCTCGCGCCGCTCCCAGGGCCTGATCCAGCGTCAGCTCTCGCTCATCTCCGAGCTGGAGTCCCGCGAGGCCGACCCGGACCAGCTCTCCTCGCTGTTCAAGCTCGACCACCTCGCGACCCGCATGCGCCGTAACGGCGAGAACCTCCTCGTCCTCGCCGGTGAGGAGCCCGGCCGCCGCTGGACCCGCCCGGTCCCGCTGGTCGACGTGCTCCGCGCCGCCGCCTCCGAGGTGGAGCAGTACGAGCGCATCGAGCTGGCGTCGGTGCCGGGCACCGAGGTCGCCGGCCGCGTCGTCAACGACCTCGTGCACCTCCTGGCCGAGCTGCTGGAGAACGCCACCTCGTTCTCCTCCCCGCAGACCAAGGTCAAGGTCACCGGTCACGCGCTGCCCGACGGCCGCGTGCTGATCGAGATCCACGACACCGGCATCGGCCTCTCCCCCGAGGACCTCGCCGCGATCAACGAGCGCCTCGCCGCGCCGCCCACCGTGGACGTGTCGGTCTCCCGCCGCATGGGTCTGTTCGTGGTCGGCCGGCTGTCGCAGCGCCACGGCATCCGCATCCAGCTCCGCCCGTCCGACTCCGGTGGTACGACCGCGCTGGTCATGCTGCCCGTCGACGTCGCCCAGGGCGGCAAGAAGCCCGCTCCGGGCAAGGCCGGCGGCGGCTCCGGCGGCGGTCCCGCCGCCGCGCAGGCCGCGGCCGGTGCCGCGGCGGCGCGCCGGAACAACGGCGGTGGCGGTGGCGGTGCCCTCGGCGGCGCCCCGGCGGCCGGTGGACTCCTGGCCGGCGGCCCCGGCCAGCGCGGCCAGGTCGGCGCGGGCCAGGGCCCGCGTGCGGCGCTGCCCGGCAACGGCCAGAACGGCGGCCGCCCCGGCGGTCCCGGTGGCGCCCGTGGCCCGCAGGGTCCCGGTGCCTTCCAGCAGAACCAGCCCGGCCAGCAGAACCAGCAGAGCCAGCAGAACCGTCCGGCCCCGGCCGGCCAGGCGCCGGGTGCCCCGCAGGGCATGCACACCGCGAACCCCGGCGGCCAGCAGCAGGACCCCTTCGGCGGGCGCGGCCCGGCCCAGCAGCAGCGCGGTGGCGCCGGTGCCGGTGCCGAGCAGGGACGTCAGCCGCAGCTGCCGCCGCGTGGCGGCCCGCGTGCCGAGCTGCCCGGCGGCAACCCCGCCTCGCGTGCCTCGCTGGACGTGCCGCGCGGCCATGACGAGCAGGACCCGTCGCAGACCGCGCGCATGCCGCGCATCGACGACCGCCACGGCATGGGCGGCACCGCCGAGATGCCCCGCATCGACGCGCAGGACCCCTCGCAGACCGGCGGCTTCCCCCGCCAGGACCTCTACGGCGCGGGCGACCAGCAGCAGCACACCGGGCAGTTCGCCCGGCCCGGCGCCAACGGGGCCCAGCACACGGGCCAGTTCCAGCGTCCGGGTGCGGGCGACCCGCAGAACATGGGCCAGTACCAGCAGCCGGGCGCCCCGCAGGCGGGCGGCTACGGACGGCAGCAGGGCGGCGACGAGTACACCCGCCCCGACCTGTTCGGCGGCCCCCAGGGTCAGCAGCAGGGCCAGCAGAATCCCCAGGCCCCGCAGCACACCGGCCAGTTCCCGGTCCAGCAGGGCTATGACGCGTACCAGGCCGGCAACACCGGCCAGCACGCGCTGCCCGCCCGGCAGGCGCAGCACCAGAACGGCGGGCAGGCCGCGCAGAACCCGAACCAGGCCGCGAACACCGGCCAGTTCGAGCAGCAGCGGCCCGCCGCCCCGCAGCGTCCGGCGCGTCAGGCGCCGGCCGACAACTGGGCGCTGCCCCCGGCCCCGGCCGGCAACTCCGGTGACGGCCGTACCCCGCTGTACGACACGCTGGAGACCAACTGGTTCCAGCAGGAACAGCAGCAGCAGTCGGAGTCCGCTCCGGCCGCCCCTCAGCAGCCGCAGGCGCAGGCCCCCGCGCCCGCCCCGCAGCAGTCGTCGTCCACCACCGGCTCCTGGCGCACCTCTCCGAACGACGAACTCGTCCGGCAGGCGGAGCGCGTACGGCAGCCCGCGGCGGGCGGTGTCACCACCTCCGGTCTGCCGCGCCGTGTGCCCAAGGCGAACCTCGTCCCGGGCACGGCACAGCAGCAACAGCACCACAGCGGTCCGCAGGTCTCCCGTGCGCCTGACGACGTACGCGGCCGGCTGACCAATCTCCGTCGGGGTATCGCTCAGGGCCGTCAGGCCGGGGGCGGCCAGACCGGCAGCTTCCCGAGCCCCACTCACCAGCAGGAGCGTTAGTTGAGTCCGATGAGCCAGGCGGCACAGAACCTGAACTGGTTGATCACCAACTTCGTGGACAACACCCCAGGGGTGTCGCACACGGTGGTGGTCTCCGCCGACGGCCTTCTGCTGGCGATGTCCGAGGGCTTCCCGAGGGACCGAGCCGACCAGTTGGCGGCCGTCGCGTCCGGCCTGACCTCTCTCACGGCCGGGGCGTCCCGGATCTTCGAGGGTGGCAGCGTGGCGCAGACCGTCGTCGAGATGGAACGCGGCTTCCTGTTCCTCATGTCCGTCTCGGACGGGTCGTCCCTCGCCGTGCTCGCGCACCCCGAGTGCGACATCGGCCTCGTCGGCTACGAGATGACGCTGCTCGTCGACCGCGCGGGTGCGGTACTCACCCCGGACCTGCGCGCCGAACTACAAGGCAGTCTGCTCCACTGACCCACCCCGGCACCACCCAGCACACGAAACAACCGTCCGGCCGCCACAATCCCCCCACCGGCCCCGTCAGACGGCACGACTGACCAACTTGCTGTCCCGCCCGGAGGATTCATGACCCCGCCCAACGCCTCTCATGATCCGTACGCGGAACCGTACGGCGACGAGGGCGACCAGCCACTGGTACGTCCTTACGCGATGACCGGTGGCCGGACCCGGCCGCGCTACCAGCTCGCCATCGAGGCGCTGATCAGCACCACGGCCGACCCGGCAGCGCTGATGGGAATGCTCCCTGAGCACCAGCGCATCTGCCACCTCTGCCGGGAGGTCAAGTCGGTCGCGGAGGTCTCCGCGCTCCTGGCCATGCCCCTCGGCGTGGCCCGCATTCTGGTGGCCGACCTCGCCGAGGCCGGCATGGTCGCCGTTCACCAGCCGGGCGGCGACGAGAACAACGGCGGCGCTCCCGATGTGACGCTGCTCGAAAGGGTGCTCAGTGGACTTCGCAAGCTCTGACTCGGGGCGGGCCACGACCTCCGCCAAGATCGTGGTGGCGGGCGGCTTCGGCGTGGGCAAGACCACGTTCGTGGGCGCCGTCTCGGAGATCAACCCGCTGCGCACCGAGGCCGTCATGACGTCCGCGTCCGCGGGCATCGACGACCTCACCCACACCGGGGACAAGACGACGACCACCGTCGCCATGGACTTCGGCCGCATCACCCTCGACCAGGACCTGATCCTGTACCTCTTCGGTACGCCCGGTCAGGACCGCTTCTGGTTCATGTGGGACGACCTCGTGCGCGGCGCCATCGGCGCGGTGGTGCTGGTCGACACGCGCCGGCTCGCGGACTGCTTCCCGGCCGTGGACTACTTCGAGAACTCGGGTCTGCCGTTCGTCGTCGCCCTCAACGGCTTCGACGGCCAGCAGCCCTACAACCCCGACGAGGTCCGCGAGGCCCTCCAGATCGGACCCGACGCGCCGATCATCACGACCGACGCCCGGCACCGTTCGGACGCCAAGAGCGCGCTGATCACCCTGGTCGAGCACGCCCTGATGGCCCGCCTGCGGTAGGGCCCAAGTGCGATCTGCCGTAAGGCAGTTGTCGTAGCTCACCCGGAGCCGGCTGTGGCCTTTGACACGGTCGGCTCCGGTGTTCATAACAGTTCGGCAGAGGAAATGCCGTAGTTCGCCACGCGACGCGGTCGACCGGTACCGCTGCGCTCACAAAGCCCTTGCCTTTTGCGGGGCTCGCTCGGTAATGACCCGTTTTATCTGCTGCTTACAACGGCGCCACCTCCGTTTGTTACTGCCCAGGTCGACATGCTGGAATGCCTGAACTGCCCAGGGGTCAAAGACGTACTGAGTGGTCGAAGAGGAACCGGGCTCTGAGAGACTGCGGCACGACAGGTGCCGACCCGCCGAGAGGTTGTTGGTCGAGTGAGGCGAAGCAAGAACGGTCCCGAGCCGTCGGCACGGGGCAACTTCACCCCGCCGCCGCGCGCTGCGGCGCCCACCCCCGTGGTGGCCGGACCGGAGCCGGAGGCCGCTTCCGGGTCCAGCGGGGGCCGCTTCTCCCCGCGCAACTGGCGTGTGCCGACCAGGCTGAACGCGATCCTGCTCATACCCGTGCTGGTCGCCCTCGTCATGGGCGGCTTCCAGGTGAAGCACTCGATCGACACCTGGCAGGACGCCCAGGACGCGGAGAACACCGCGGTCCTGGTGCAGGCGTCCCTCTCCTACGCCGACGCGCTCTACAACGAACGTGACAGCAGCGCCGCTCCCCTGCTCAAGGGCAAGGCGGCCACCGCGCAGGACAAGGCGACGGTCGACGCGGCCCGCAAGAACACCGACCAGGCCGCCGCCGCCTTCAACCGGGCGGCCCAGAACATGCCGGCCAAGCCCGGTCTGGAGCGCCGCCTCAAGCTCTTCCGCGAGTCCGAGCCCTTCCTCCAGACGCTGCGCGCGGGCGCCTACGGCCCGAAGTTCACCGGCGTCCAGACCGAGGAGGGCTACGTCAAGGTCGCCCACCCGCTCATGGAGTTCGCCAACGAGCTGGGCCTGGGCACCGGGAACATCACGTCCTACGGCCGTACCGTCTACGCGGTCTCCCTGACGAAGTCGGCGCTGTCCCTGGAGCGCGCGATCGGCATGCACATGCTGATCAAGCCGGGCCCGGACGCGCCGAACCTGGCGAGCCAGCGCGTGGCCCTCTCCTCCTACGCCTACCTGGAGGGCATCGCCTCCGGTGAGTACATCGGCGGTGGCACCCAGGCCGACGCCGACCGGCTGGAGCAGGAGAAGCGCGACATCCAGAACCAGGGTGCCGCGATGGTCGCCGAGGCCAAGGCCAAGGACCCCTCCTACAAGGCGCCGCCGTCGGACCCGACCAAGATGGTCGCCGCGGTGGTCCAGCTCAGCTCGACCGACCCGGTGGAGCGGCAGCAGCTCGCCGTGCAGGGCATCACCCCGGCCAACTGGTGGGCGGTCAACACGCTGAAGTTCAAGGCGTACCGCTCCATCGAGTCCGACATGGCCGGCCGCGCGGTGAGCGACGCCTCCGCCATCGCCGACGACGCGCGCAACTCCGCGATCATCACCGGTGTCGCCGTCATCCTGGTCCTGCTGCTGGCCTTCATCCTGGCCGGTACGGTCGCCCGTCAGATGAGCCGCGCGATGCGCCAGCTGCGCAACGCCGCCTTCGGCATCGCCGAGCAGCGGCTGCCGATGCTGGTCGACCAGCTCTCCCGTACCGACCCCGGCCGGGTCGACACCCGGGTCGCCCCGATCCCGATCCACACCAAGGACGAGATCGGCGAGGTCGCCCGCGCCTTCGACCAGGTCCACCGCGAGGCGGTGCGGCTCGCCTCCGAGCAGGCGCTGCTGCGGGGCAACATCAACGCGATCTTCACCAACCTGTCGCGCCGCAACCAGTCGCTGATCGAGGGCCAGCTGACCCTCATCACCGACCTGGAGAACAACGAGGCCGACCCGGACCAGCTCGAGAACCTCTTCAAGCTGGACCACCTGGCCACCCGTATGCGCCGCAACGGCGAGAACCTGCTGGTCCTCGCCGGCGAGGAGCCCGGCCGCCGCTGGGACCAGCCGGTCCCGCTGGTCGACGTGCTGCGCGCCGCCTCCTCCGAGGTGGAGCAGTACGAGCGCATCGAGCTGTCCGGCGTCCCGGAGGCCGAGATCCACGGCCGCGCGGTCACCGACCTCGTGCACCTGCTCGCCGAGCTGCTGGAGAACGCCACCACGTTCTCCTCCCCGCAGACCAAGGTCCGCGTCACCGCGACCCGTCTCCCCGACGGCCGCGTGATGATCGAGATCCACGACAAGGGCATCGGCCTCACCGCCGAGGACTTCGCGGACATCAACCACAAGCTGGCCAACCCGCCGACCGTGGACGCCGCGATCTCGCAGCGCATGGGTCTGTTCGTGGTCGGCCGGCTGTCCGACCGGCACGGCATCCGCGTCCAGCTCCGCCCCTCGGGCGAGCAGGCCGGTACGACCTCCCTGGTCATGCTGCCCGACGCGATCACCCACGGTGGTGGCGGCGAGACGCAGCTGGACCGCGAGGAGTTCACGGTCTCGCAGATCATCCCGGAGCAGCAGTTCGGCGGCGAGAGCTTCAGCCCCCAGCCGCAGGCGCCGGCCCAGCCGATGCGCACGGCGGCGGAGCTGGGCTTCGACGACAGCCGCTACACCGAGGTGCCCGACGACCTGCGCGGTCTGGACCCGGTCGGCCGTTCCCTGGAGCGCGAGGAGCGCCGGGCGGCCCTGGAGGCCCAGGCGCACCCCGGCCAGCAGGACGGCGCCGAGGGCGGCCGCCCTGGCTACCAGGACGGCTTCGGCCAGACGCCCGGCGGTTACGCCGAGAACGGCTCCGGCTTCCCCGAGCAGCGCCGGCCGGACGCCTACCAGGACCAGCAGGCGTACCAGGAGCAGCAGCAGCCCGCCTACGACGAGCAGTACTTCGGGCAGGACGGCTCCGTCCCGCAGAACGACGGTTTCTCCGCCAACGGTGGCTTCCCGCAGTCGGGTTACCCCCAGCAGGGCCAGAACACGCCTGCCGGTGACGCCTTCGGCGGCTCGTACGACAACCGGCAGCAGTCCTTCCAGGACGACTGGCCCCAGCAGAACGGTTTCCAGAACGGCTACCCCGCCCAGTACGCTGGCGAGCCGGAGCAGGAGCAGGCCGCCGACCCCGGTGACCTGGGGTCCAACGGCCACGGAGGCTTCGAGCGTCCGGCGCCGGGCGGTCCGGCCGCGGGCGGTGTCACCAACGCGGGTCTGCCCCGCCGCGGTGGTGCGGGCGGCTCGGCCCCGCAGGGCGGCTCCGGCGGCCTGAACGTGAACGGTTCGGGCGGACTGGGCTCCAGCGGCCTCGCCTCCAACGGGCTGCACGGCCCGAACGGGTCGAACGGCTCGGGCGGACTGAACGGTTCGGGCGGGCTGAACGGTTCGGGCGGGCTGAACGGCTCCGCCGGAGCAGGCGGCGCGTCGCACGGCGGCCAGGAGGCTCCGGCCGCGGCGGGCACCGGCCCCGACGACTGGCGCTCGGCGAACGACGAGCGCTGGCAGCAGGCTTCGCAGCTGCGCAAGCCCAAGGCGGGCGGGGTCACGTCCTCCGGCCTGCCGCGGCGGGTACCCAAGGCCAATCTGGTCGAGGGCACCGCCGAGAGCACCCCTCAGGGGGGCCCACAGGTCTCCCGCGCCCCGGAGGATGTCCGGGGCAGGCTGAGCAACCTGCGTCGAGGCGTCCAGCGCGGACGCAGCGCAGGCAGTGAAACGAACGGCCAGGCCACCAACCATCAGCACGGTGGGCCTGACAGCACCTACGACCAGGAGCGTTAGTGTGAGCCCGATGAGCCAGGCGGCACAGAACCTTAACTGGTTGATCACCAACTTCGTGGACAACACTCCGGGTGTGTCCCACACCGTGGTGGTCTCCGCCGACGGACTCCTTCTGGCGATGTCCGAAGGCTTCCCCCGCGACCGCGCCGACCAGCTCGCGGCCGTCGCATCCGGTCTGACGTCCCTGACGGCAGGCGCCTCCCGCATCTTCGAGGGGGGCAGCGTGAACCAGACGGTTGTGGAGATGGAGCGGGGATTCCTGTTCATCATGTCCGTATCCGACGGTTCGTCGCTCGCGGTCCTGGCCCACCCGGAGGCGGACATCGGCCTCATCGGGTACGAGATGGCCCTTCTGGTGGACCGTGCGGGCACGGTCCTGACCCCGGATCTCCGGGCGGAACTCCAGGGCAGCCTTCTCAACTAACAAGCGGACGGTGCGCGTTCGCGTCCCGGGGCCGTAAGGTCTTGGGACGCGGCTCCACAGCGATGGTGCCCGGCACAGTCGGAGGAGGAGAAAGTGGCAACACCCCCAGGCGGTCCGTCTTCGGGCAACTGGTCGTACGGTCCCGCACAGGGACAGGACGGCGGCTCGGCGAACGGATACGACTTTCCCTCCGTCCCGGACCGCAGGCAGCCGTACGCGCCGCAGGGCCCCGGCCCTTCGCCGTACGACCAGCCGTCGGCCCCGCGCATCCAGCCGGTACAGCCGCCGCGGCGCCAGGAGCCCGCGGCCGCCTCGACCGGCGCCAGCAACCCCTTGGTGCGTCCGTACGCCATGACCGGCGGCCGGACCCGCCCGCGCTACCAGCTCGCCATCGAGGCGCTGGTGCACACCACCGCAGCACCGCACCAGATGCAGGGGCAGTTGCCCGAGCATCAGCGGATCTGCAACCTGTGCCGGGAGATCAAGTCGGTGGCCGAGATCTCGGCCCTGCTCACGATCCCCCTCGGCGTGGCCAGGATTCTCGTCGCCGACTTGGCGGAGGCGGGCCTGGTCGCCATCCATCAGCCCGGCGGCGACGAGAACGCCGGCGGCCAGCCAGACGTGACACTGCTCGAAAGGGTGCTCAGTGGACTTCGCAAGCTCTAGCGGCGGTCCTTCCCGCTCCACCACCTCCGCGAAGATCGTGGTGGCGGGCGGCTTCGGCGTGGGCAAGACCACGTTCGTGGGGGCCGTCTCGGAGATCAACCCGCTGCGTACCGAGGCCGTCATGACGTCCGCGTCGGCGGGCATCGACGACCTCACCCACACCGGGGACAAGACCACCACCACGGTGGCCATGGACTTCGGCCGCATCACCCTGGACCAGGACCTGATCCTGTACCTCTTCGGTACGCCCGGTCAGGACCGCTTCTGGTTCATGTGGGACGACCTCGTACGCGGTGCCATCGGCGCCATCGTGCTGGTCGACACCCGGCGCCTGGCCGACTGCTTCCCCGCGGTCGACTACTTCGAGAACTCGGGCCTGCCGTTCGTCATCGCCCTCAACGGCTTCGACGGCAACCAGCCCTACAACCCCGACGAGGTCCGCGAGGCCCTCCAGATCGGCCCGGACGCCCCCATCATCACCACGGACGCCCGCCACCGCGCGGACGCCAAGAGCGCCCTGATCACCCTGGTCGAACACGCGCTGATGGCCCGCCTGCGGTAGCCGCTCCACGTCAAGGGGCCCCTTTCCACACCGGAAGGGGCCCCTTTGTCGTACCCCGCTGCCACACTGGTCCTCCTGTGGCATGGAGGGGGATGCGATGGTGGGGGAGACAGCGGCGCTGCGGCTGGGTTCGACCGTGGCGAAGGCGGCCGCCCAGATGTGGCTCGGGGGCAAGCGCCGTGAGCAGGAGCGCCGGATGGACATGTCCGAGCTGATCCGGGTGCGGGTGTCCGGGTTGCGCTTCCAGCGGGGTGTGGAGCGGCAGTTCGACGAGATGGCCGACGCGGTCTACGACCGGCTGGCCCCGTTCCTGGAGCGCGAGTTCCCCGGCATGGAGGAGAACAGCCGCCAGGCCGCGATCGACGCGGTGTGCGACACCTTCGCGGCGGCGGACCTCTCCGACGAGGCGATCCTGGCGGCGGACGCGAGGCCCGCGGAGATCGTGCGGCGGCTCACGGGGGCGGCACGTCCGCCGGTCGGCCTCGGCGAGGCGGAGACCCGGCTGTACGAGATGCTGTTCGCGGAGTGCGTCGAGTACTACGTGCGCATCGTGCGGGGGCTGCCCGTCTTCGAGGAGCGGGCGCTCAGTGAACTGCTGGCGCGGACTACGTCGTTGGGCGCGGAGATCGCGCGGGTGCTGCAACGGCTGCCCGACCGGTCGCTGTTCGCACCCGAGGGCACGGACCGGGACGGCGAGTTCCGGCGCCGGTATCTGGAGCTGGTCAGCACGACCCTGGACGAGGTGGAGCTGTTCCGGCGCACCTCGGACCAGGCGGGGGCGCAAGTGCGGCTCTCGGTGGCGTACGTCAGCCTGCGGGCGACGGGGGACGAGATACGGGGGCGGCGCGAGGGGGCGCGGCGTGCGCTGCCGCTGCTCCGGCCGGACATGAGCGACTGGGAGAACTCCGGGGGCGAGGGCGCCGGGATGCGGGTGGAGGCCGCGCTCGGCGGGCCTACACGAGTGCTGCTCCGGGGTGAGGCGGGGTCCGGCAAGACCACGCTGCTGCAGTGGCTGGCGGTCACGGCGGCGCGGGGCGCGTTCACCGGGGAGCTGGCCGGCTGGAACGGTCTGACGCCGGTCTTCGTGAAGCTGCGGGAGTACAGCGGGCGGGCGCTGCCAGCGCCGGAGGCGATGCTCGACTCGGTGGCCGGGCAGATCACCGGGGTGATGCCGAAGGCGTGGGTGGAGCGCCAGTTGACCGACGGGCGGGCGCTGCTGCTGATCGACGGGGTGGACGAGCTCCTCGACGCCGAGCGGCGAGGCGTAAGGGAGTGGCTGCGCAAGCTGCTGGCCGCGTATCCCGACGTGCGGATGGTGGTGACCTCGCGTCCGGCGGCGGCGGGCGCGGACTGGCTGCGCCGGGAGAAGTTCACCGCGCTGCACCTGGACCGGATGACGCCGCCCGACCTGGCGGCATTCGTCCGGCAGTGGCATCAGGCGGTGCGTGAGCTGGGCGAGGAGCTGCCGTGCCCGGTGGACGAACTTCCGCGGTACGAGCAGTCGTTGCTGAACAGCCTGAAGGACCGGCCGCACCTCCAATCCCTGGCGGGGACTCCGCTGCTGGCGGCCATGCTGTGCGCGATGCACCTCAACCGGGGCAGTCAGCTTCCGCGCGACCGTATGGAGCTGTACCGCAACGCCCTCCACACGCTGGTCCACGAGCGGGACGCGGACCGGAATGTGCCGAGCGCGGTGGACAGCGGGCTGAGCCTGGGCGACAAGGTGGTCCTGCTGCGGGACCTCGCGTGGCGCCTCTCGGACAACAACCGCAGCGAGATCTCCCTGGACCAGGCCGCGGTCCACGTCGGCCGGAAGCTGGCGGGGATGCGGCACCTGGACGAGGAGGACGGCAGAGCGGTCCTGGAAAGCCTCCGCGCCCGCTCCGGCATCCTCCGCTCCCCCACCCTCGGCCGCCTGGACTTCGTCCACCGCACCTTCCAGGAGTACCTGGCGGCGGAGGAGGCCGCCGAAGAGGACCGCATCGGCAACCTGGTCGAGCGAGCCCACCTGGACCTGTGGCGCGAGACGATCATCATGGCGGCGGGCCACGCGAATCGGCCGCAGCGGGAGGAGCTGCTGGGAGGCATCCTGGACCGGGCCACCGCCGAACCCCGGTACGCGCGAAAGCTGCGCCTGCTGGCGGCATCCTGCCAGGAGACGGTGCCGCAGCTGTCCCAGGAGCTGGCGGGGCGCGTGGACGCGGCGGTGCGCGCACTGCTGCCGCCTCGCCGGACCACGGACCCGGCCGGGCTGGCGGCGGTAGGAACGAGCCTGCTGCGCAAGCTACCGCGCTCACTTGCGGGGTTGACGGACAATCAGGCCATCCAGACGATCCGGACGACATCGCTGATCGGCGGTCCCGAGGCGCTGGGACTGCTGACCGAGTACTCCGGCGACGAGCGCCATGAGGTCACCAGGGCACTGATTTCAGCGTGGCGTTACTTCGATGCCGACGCGTACGCCGACGCGATCCTCTCAGCGTTGCCCCTTGAGGAGCATGTGCTCGGCATTTCGCACTCCGGACAGGTGCGCGCGGCGTCCCGGCTGCCGGTCTCCAGGCTGAGGATCACTTATCCCTTCGCGGAGTTCATGGAGTTGGAACGGCTTCCCCCGCTCACCGAACTCGATGTGGAGGAGGTGCAGAGCGGTGCTGATCTTTCCCCGTTGGCCTCGCATGACACCCTGTCCATACTCAGTCTCATGTCCGTCGGCCCCCTGAAGGGGCAAGCCATCCTGGAGCGTATGAACGGGCTCGTCAGTCTGAGGTTCGTTCTCGAAGACATTCCTGTCCTCGAAGGTCTGCCTCTGGCCCCAACGCTGCACGCACTGTCCATGTTCGGAGCGTTGCCCGGTACAGACATCTCCTTTGTCGCCGATCACCCGTGCATTGAGTACGTGTATCTGAACGCCGACGAACCGTGCCTACCCTCCGGATTCCACACTCTGGCTACGCTGCCCGAGCTCAATTATCTGGATCTCGCCAACATCGACGTGTCCAGCCTCCAGCGGTTCCCGCTCCGGCAAGGGATCGTGGGCCTGAGCCACTGCGTTCTCCCTGCCGACATGGAGCCGCTGCGGGCGCCGGACCTCCGAGTACTCATCCGCTGACGGACGAACGCCGAGGCCCCGCCTCTCCGAGGGGAGAGACGGGGCCCTGTGGGGTGTGGTGGGGCTCAGTGCCAGCTGTGCGGGGCTCGGAAGCCGCCTTCTCGCTCCAGGCGGCGCCAGCCCGCGCGGGGGCGGGGGCGGTGGGACGGGGCCTCGGCGGGGCGGGCGGCGGCGCGGGCGAGGAGGACGGCCGTTATGGCGGCCACTTCCTCGGGGTCGGCGAGGCCCTTTTCGACGCGGATGTCGGCACTGGTCATGGCGGTGGTCTCCGGGGTCTCGGTCACTGCGGGGGGTTGCCGTGCTTGCGGGAGGGCAGGTCGGCGTGCTTGGACTGCAGCATCGCCAGGGACCTGATCAGCACCTCGCGGGTCTCGGCGGGGTCGATCACGTCGTCGACCAGGCCGCGCTCCGCCGCGTAGTACGGGTGCATCAGCTCGGCCTTGTACTCCTTGACCATCTTCTGCCGCATCGCCTCGGGGTCCTCGGCGTCGGCGATCTGGCGGCGGAAGATGACGTTGGCCGCGCCCTCGGCGCCCATCACGGCGATCTCGTTGGTGGGCCAGGCGTAGGTGAGGTCGGCGCCGATGGACTGGCTGTCCATCACGATGTAGGCGCCGCCGTACGCCTTGCGCAGGATGAGCGAGATCCTCGGCACGGTCGCGTTGCAGTAGGCGTACAGCAGCTTCGCGCCGTGCCGGATGATCCCGCCGTGCTCCTGGTCGACACCGGGGAGGAAGCCCGGCACGTCCAGCAGCGTGATGATCGGGATATTGAAAGCGTCACACATCTGCACGAAGCGCGCAGCTTTTTCACTCGCCTCGATGTCCAGCACGCCGGCCAGCACCTGCGGCTGGTTGGCGATGATGCCGACCACCTGGCCGTCGAGGCGGCCCAGGGCGCACAGGATGTTGCGGGCCCAGCGCTCGTGGACCTCCAGGTAGTCGCCGTCGTCGACGAGCTCCTCGATGACCTTGGTCATGTCGTAGGGCCGGTTGCCGTCGGCCGGGACCAGGTCGAGCAGCACGTCGCCGCGCCGGTCGGCGGGGTCGGAGGACTCCACGCGCGGCGGGTTCTCGCGGTTGTTCTGCGGGAGCAGCGAGAGGAGGTAGCGCACCTCCGCGATGCAGGTCTCCTCGTCGTCGTACGCGAAGTGGCAGACGCCGGAGGTCTCGGCGTGCACGTCGGCGCCACCGAGGCCGTTCTGGGTGATCTCCTCGCCGGTGACCGCCTTGACGACGTCCGGGCCGGTGATGAACATCTGCGAGGTCTCGCGGACCATGAAGACGAAGTCGGTGAGGGCGGGGCTGTAGGCCGCGCCGCCCGCGCAGGGGCCGAGCATCACGGAGATCTGCGGGATGACGCCGGACGCCTTGGTGTTGCGCTGGAAGATGCCGCCGTACCCGGCGAGCGCGGAGACGCCCTCCTGGATACGGGCGCCGGCACCGTCGTTGAGCGAGACCAGCGGGGCACCGGCCGCGATGGCCATGTCCATGATCTTGTGGATCTTGGTGGCGTGGGCCTCGCCCAGCGCGCCGCCGAAGATGCGGAAGTCATGGGCGTAGACGAAGACCGTGCGGCCCTCCACCGTGCCCCAGCCGGTGATGACACCGTCGGTGTACGGCTTCTTGGCCTCCAGGCCGAAGCCGGTGGCGCGGTGCCGGCGCAGCTGCTCGACCTCCTGGAAGGAGCCCGGGTCCAGCAGCAGCTCGATGCGCTCCCGGGCGGTCAGCTTGCCCTTGGCGTGCTGCGCCTCGGTCGCCTTCTCGCTCGGGCCCGCCATGGCCTGCGCCCGGATCACGTGCAGCTCGGCGACCCGCCCGCGCGCGTCCGCCGGCTCACCCGTCGTCTCTTCCAAAACGGTCATGTAGTGACCATACGAAGGACCACGCGAAAACCAGGCCGTCGACTCCGTACAGTCTCCGGAGCGTTTTCCTGGTACGACCGAACAGAACCGGGCCGCGATGCAGGCGTTCCGACTGCTCAGAGGGCGCCGTCTTTGTAGGGCTGCCACAAAGTGGGGGGTGTCACAGCCCCTCGGATTCCTGGGTGGGACATGCCATCCCCGGAGTGACACGGAGACACCCGGACGGCGGAACGGGGCGCCTTCGCCACCCTACCTTCCGCCGTCCGGCGCGCGTCGGCTCAGCAGCCGCCGCAGTTGTAGTAGAGGACGTCCCAGTGGTTGCCCTCGTCGGCGTAGATGTTGCCCGACCCGGACTGGTACTGCGGCGCACCGTCCCCGCGCAGCCCGATGTAGCTGAAGTTGTTCTTGATGTACGAGGTCATGCAGGAGACCTTGCCGAAGTCCAGCTTGTAGCCGTTGTAGTGCGAGTAGGTGCCGGAGGCGTGGCCCACCTCGGTACCGCCGGTGATGTTGAGCGCGCAGCCGCTGGACCGCTTCAGGGTCTGGGCCCCCTGGGCGGTGGAGAGGTTGAGCTGGTCGAACGACGTACAGGTGGAGTTCTGCCGGTCGGAGCAGCCGCCGGAGGACGACCAGGTCAGGCCGACGTCGCGGAACATCTGGGTGGCGGTGGCGTGGCTGATCTTGGAGACGGCGAAGGCGTCGGATGCGGTGCCGACCACGGCGACGCCCGGGGCGACGACGAGGGCGAGCGCGGTCAGGACGGAGCGGACCTTCATGAATTGACCCTTCCTGCGGTTGGCCGTGCTTGCTGTGGGGCGGCTGTGCAGGTGGTGCAGACAGATGGTGCCTGAGTTCTACGCGCGTCCGCCAGAGGGCGTCGGCGGTGACTCCGCGCGAGACTGAAAACACGCATCGGATGATGGTTGAAAACCGAACTGAATGGGTCTACGGTGGCACACGTCGAGTTTGTTGAACGTTAAACAGACTCCTCGCCGACTCCCCGCTACGACTCTCAAGGAGCACACCATGGGTATCTTCGGCCGCAAGGACAGCACCCCCGAGACCACCGCCGCCGCGGGCAGCGGCCTCGCCACGCTGACCGGCGACTACACCATCGACCCCGCGCACACCTCGATCGGCTTCACCGCGCGGCACGCCATGGTCACCAACGTCAAGGGCAGCTTCACGGAGTTCACCGGCGCGCTGCACCTGGACGGCGAGAACCCGGCCAAGTCCACCGCGACGCTCGACGTGGTGATGGACAGCATCGACACCGGCAACGCCGACCGCGACACCCACCTGAAGTCCGCCGACTTCTTCAAGACGGACGAGTTCCCGACGATGACCTTCCGCTCCACGGGCGCGGAGTCCCTCGGCGGCGACGACTACCGCGTCACCGGTGACCTCTCCATCCTCGGCGTGACCCGGCCGATCACCATCGACCTGGAGTTCAACGGCGCGGCCACCGACCCGTTCGGCAACGAGCGCGTCGGCTTCGAGGGCAAGGCCGAGCTGCTGCGCTCGGAGTGGGGCCTGACCTGGAACGCGGCCCTGGAGACGGGCGGCGTGCTGATCTCCGACAAGATCAAGCTCAACTTCGACGTGTCGGCCATCAAGAACGCGTGAGCCGACGGCGGTCCGGCCGCACCACGCACGAGCGCCCCGCTCCTCCCTGACGGGAGGGAACGGGGCGCTCACGCGCGTCAGGACTCCGCAGGGCTCAGAAGCCTCCGCCGCCGAAGTCCCCGCCGCCCCCGAAGTCGCCGCCCCCGCCGAAGTCCCCGCCGCCGAAGCCGTCGCCGAACCCGCTGGGGTCGAAGTCGGTACCGGACATGTCGCCGCCCTGGAAACCGCCCTGGTCCCCGAAGTCGCCGTATCCGCCGCCGAAGTCGGCCGCGTAGGACGGGGTGGACATCATGCCGCCGAGCAGGGTGCCCGCGAGCAGGCCGGGCAGCAGGCCGCCGCCGAAGTAGCCGCCCGCCCAGGGGCCGTAGGCGGGACCCGCGTCCCAGTAGGGGCGGCGGCCGTACTCGGTCTCCACCTCGCGCGCGGCCGGTTCGTGGCCGTCGGCGAGCCGGTTGGCGTCGGCCGCGCACACCGGCACCTCACGGGTGCTGCCGCCGGCCGGGGTCCAGGCGGCGTCGGTGACGGAGGGGCCGTGCCGGGGGTCGAAGAAGCAGGGCGGGCGCCGGTCGGGCAGCGGCCGCTTCTCCCGGCGGGCGGCGAGCACGGCCAGCGAGTACCGGCCGTCCTCCAGCGCCTCGGTGACCCCGCGGACGTCCTCCGGCTTGCGGGCCTCGGCCATGCGGCGCTTGGCGTCGTCGTAGGCGTTGAGCGCGTTCTCGTAGTCGGTGCGCATCGCGTCGTCGGCGCCGGGTTCGCCGGGCTGGAAGTCGAGGCGGTCGAGTTCCTCGCCGAAGGCGGTGATGTCCTCGTCCACGACGACCCGCAGCCGCTCCAGCGCGGCCTGCTGCTCCGCCTCGCGGCGGCGGCGGTTGCGACGGCTGAGGGTGTAGACCCCGGCGCCGCCCGCCACCACGACCGCCCCGGCGACGATCAGCGCGGTGGTGGAGACCCCGCCGCCGTTGTCGGAGGAGCCCCAGGTGGAGGGGGCGTGGCCGCGCACGGTGTCCAGTGCGCGGTCGGTGAAGTCGGTGAGCTGGGCCTTGGCGCCCTCACCCTGCACGCTGGAGACCAGGTTCTGCCGGGCGGTGGCGGAGATGACCGAGGGGTCGGCTCCGGCGGCGAAGCGGTCGCCGACCCGGATGCCGTACAGACCGGTGATGCCGGTGGCCGCACGCACGTCGCGCAGGACGCTCCGGGTCGGGTAATCGGCGGGGAGGACCACGACGAACACCGGCTTGCCGGCGTCCTTGATCTTCTTGGCGAGGGCGTCGGCGTCGGCACGGGAGAGCTGCCCGGAGGCGGCCGGGTCGACGTAGACCGGGCTCTTGCGCAGGGCCTGGCCGATGGTGGAGGCGCTGGTGACGGCACTGGCGGCGGGTGCGAACGCGAACAGGGGCACCAGGGCCAGCGCCAGCGCCGCGAGGACGAGCGCGGGGAGGCTTCGGGCGCGGGGCGGGAGCACGGCCTTCATGCTCCCGACGCTACCCGAAGCCTCCCCTGTTCGGTCAGATGTACGGACTTGTCGTGCTGGTCAGCGGGCCGCCCGGTACGCCTGGAGCAGCTTGATCAGTGCCTCTCCGTACCGTCCGGTCACCAGCGCGTGGTCGGCCTCGGCGAAGGGCTTCGACACGGCCGCCGTGATCCGCTGGCCCACCTTCTGCTGGACGATCAGCCGGGCCTGGTTCACAAGGTCACGCCCCCGGCGGTCGTCGTGCCGGCGCTCGGCGGTGGCGGCCGCCTTGCCGAGTGTGGCCAGCGCACTGGCCTTGGACGCGGCCCGTGTGGTCAGGCCCCATCCGTAGGGGTACTGCGGGTCGTACGCCTTGTCGCCGACGTTGATCGGCAGCTGGGCCACGCCGCGCGGCCAGGTCACGGGGAGCCGGCCGGTGAAGGGCCGCTTGCCGTAGAGCACGTCGGCCACGCCGGCGCCCTCGGTGCCCGGCAGCCAGGACGCCACCAGGGCGTCGATCTTCCCGAGCCGGTCGCCGATGAGCAGCGGGCGGCCGGAGACGGTGAGGACCACGCACTTCATGGCGCCGCACACCTTGTCCACGGTGGCCCGGTCGGCGGCGGACAGGGTCAGCTCATGGCCGTTGCCCACGTCCCCGACACCCTCGGCGTAGGGGGTCTCCCCCACGACGACCACGCCCACGTCGTTCCCGGCCGTCGGCGCGGAGGCGTCCTTGGAGTAGGTGACCTTCCCGCCGGCCTCGCGGATGCCGGCCAGGATGGTGGTGCCCTTGGTGATGTCGCCGGAGGAGCCCTGCCAGGTGATGGTCCAGCCGCCGGACTGGTTGCCGATGTCGTCGGCGTTGGACCCGGCGACGTACACCTTCTGGCTCTTGCGCAGCGGCAGCAGGTCGCCGGAGTTCTTCAGCAGCACCTGGGACTCGGCGACGGCCTCGCGGGCGACGGCCCGGTGCGCCGGGGAGCCGATGGCGGCGGCGCCGGAGGTGTCGGCGTAGGGGTGCTCGAAGAGTCCGAGGCGGAACTTCTGGGTGAGGATGCGGGAGACGGCGTCGTCGATCCGCCGCTCGCTGATCCGGCCGGCCTTCACCTCGGCGGTCAGGGCCGCGGTGAACTCCTTATAGGTATAGGGGACCATCATCATGTCGACGCCCGCGTTGACCGAGGTGCGGACCTGGGTCGGGTAGTCGCCGGGGAGCTGGTCGACGGCGTTCCAGTCGCTGATGACGAACCCGTCGAAGCCCATGCGGCCCTTGAGCACGCCGTTGATCATGTCGGCGCGGGCGTGCATCTTGACCGGGCCGCGTCCGTCGCCGACCACGTCGAGCGAGGAGTACGAGGGCATCACGGTGCCCACCCCCCGGTCGACCGCGTCCTGGTAGGGCGCGAGGTGGACGGCCTCCAGCTGCTGCCGGGTGAGGGTGGAGACGCCCTGGTCGACGGTGTAGGTGCCGGTGGTGGAGGAGCCGTAGGCGGTGCCGCCGTCGGCGACGAAGTGCTTGGCGGTGGCCAGCACCTTGTCGGCGCGGGCCAGGTCGCGGCCGTCGGCGCGGCCCTGGAGGCCCTGGATCACGGTCTCCATCGACTTCACCAGCGCCGGGTCCTCACCGAAGGACTCGTAGGAGCGGCCCCAGCGTTCGTCGCGGCTGACGCACAGGCAGGGCGCGAAGTCCCAGGGAATGCCGGTGGCGCGGACCTCGGAGGCGGTCACCGCACCCGCGCGCTGGGCGAGTTCGGGGTCGCGGGTGGCGCCGATGCCGATGTTGTGCGGCAGGACGGTGGCGCCGGTGAGGTTGTTGTGGCCGTGGACCGCGTCGACGCCGTAGATCAGCGGGATCTGGAACCGGGTGGCCTGGGCGCGCAGCTGGAAGCCGTCGATCATCTTCGCCCACGCGGCCGGGGTGTTCGGGGTGGGCGTGGAGCCGCCGCCGGAGAGCAGTGAGCCCAGGTCGTAGGCGGCGATGTCGTTCTGGTCGGAGACCGCGCCGCGCTCGGCCTGGGTCATCTGCCCGGCCTTCTCCGCGAGCGACATCCGCCCGAGCAGGTCGGCGACCCGCTTGCGCACCGGCAACTTGCCGTCCAGGTACGGCAGTCCGTGGGCGTCGATGACGATCTTCGGGTTCTCCGCCGGGGCTTTGGCGCCGGTGACGGTGAGCCCGAGCGGGATGGTCTCGGCGGACTCGGCGGTGCGGTCCTTCAGGGTGGTGACCCTCACCGTCCGGGAGGTCCCGGAGGGGGTGCCGGCCGGGAAGGTGAGGGTGCCGGAGACGGGGGTGTAGTCCTTGCCGGGGCGGGCGGTGCCCTCGCCGGTGGCGTACGCGACGGTGACCGGCGAGGTGACGGGAGCCGCGTCGGTGGTGGCCAGGGTGACGCGGACGCTCGCCGTACCGCCCTCCTCGACCGGACGGACGGCCGCGTCGGTGGTGACGGAGGCGCGCAGCGCCGGGTCGGCGGCGCCGTACAGCTCGACGCCGTCCATGGCGAAGCGGCCCTTGACGCCGGTGGGCAGCGTGACCGCGTAGCCCCACATCCGGGTGAGGCCGAGGACGTGGTCGATGCCGCCGACGGGCTGGTAGTCCGTGCGATAGGTGAACGCGGAGAACGGCAGCTCGATCCGCTTCCAGCCGGTGAAGTCGTCGGCGAAGGAGGTCGTCCACAGCTCGGACGCCTCGCCGTGCGCACCGCCGTCCTTGATCTCGAAGGTGATCTTCTTGCCGCTGTTATGTCCCTCCCACCACAGGCGGATGCCCCGGTGGGCGGACCAGTCGTGGGCGGGGGCGGTGGCGGCGTAGTCGTGGGTGAAGCCGCCGTAGCCGCTGATGTCGTAGCTTCCGCTCAGCACCTTGGCGCCCTCGGGGGCATCCGGGCGGGCGGTCAGCGCCAGGGTGGGCGGGTCGTCGCTGTCGCCGCCCCAGGTGAAGATGCCCTCGGCGGGCTGGGCGGCGAAGGGCACCTCGCCCTCGAAGCGGTCGACCGGCACGGGTGCCGGGTCGGGACCGTCGGCGCCGGAGGCGGTGGCGATGCCTCCGGCCAGCGGGAGCAGTGCGGTCAGCAGAGCGGTGGAGACGAGCAGGGCGGTTCTGCGCATGGACCTTCCCTCGGCTCTGGGATCACTCATGACTTAGCTCACGGCTTGAGTGAACTGGGGTCCCCTGATCCCCGTCAACCCTTCGCACGTGACGTGACGCTGCGTCAACTCGCTCAAGATTCATCTGAGTTGTGCGTTCGGCTTCTGAATGCGCGACCCCTTGACGCGGCCCCGGAGCCGTCATTTACTCACGGCTCGCACGCCGCTGTTGCCCCCTCCCCCCACCTCTTCGAAGGGCGGCGCCCCATGAGACGACCCCTGCGTCCGGCCCGGCTGCTGCTGGCCGCGCTGCTGACGACGGCCGGGATCACCACGCTGGCCACCCCCGCCGCGCACGCGGCCGGTGAGCCGGTCACGGCCTGGCTGACCACCACCGACGACTCCGCCGGACGGCATGTCGTACGCGGTCTGGAGCCGCAGACGCCGTTCGCCTTCTCGGCCGGCGCCGGAGGCGGCGGCGAGAACATCACGGTGGACGAGAACACCCGCTACCAGACCTTCACCGGCGGCGGGGCCTCCTTCACCGACACCGCCGCCTGGCTGATGAACAGCAGCGGCGCCCTGTCCCAGGCGACCCGGGACGCCACCATGCGCAAGCTGTTCTCCCCCACGGACGGCATCGGCCTGTCCTTCCTGCGCAACCCGATGGGCGCCTCCGACCTGGCCCGCTCCGGCTACACCTACGACGACGTGCCGGCCGGCCAGACCGACCCCTCGCTCGCCAAGTTCTCCCTGGCCCACGACCTGGCGGACGTCCTCCCGCTCACCAAACAGGCCCGCCAGCTCAACCCGGACCTCACCGTGATGGCGTCCCCTTGGACCGCCCCGGCGTGGATGAAGGACAGCGGCTCGCTCAACGGCGGCTGGCTGAAGGCGGAGGACTACGGCGCCTACGCCTCGTACTTCGTGAAGTACCTCCAGGGCTACCGGGACCAGGGCGTGCCCGTCTCCTACGTCACCGCGCAGAACGAGCCGACCTGCTGCTCGGGCTACCCCTCGATGAGCTGGAACGCCAGCGGGCTCGCCTACTTCACCAAGAGCGAGCTGCTGCCCAAGCTCCAGCAGGCCGGGCTCTCCACCAAGGTGCTCGCGCACGACTGGAACTGGGACACCTACGACTCCTACGCGGCCCAGACCGTGGACGACGCGGCCGTGCGCAGCCACCCCAACTTCGGCGGCATCGCCTGGCACGGCTACGGCGGTGACGTCACCAAGCAGACGGCCGTACACAACCAGTACCCCGCGCTGGACGCCTTCGCCACCGAGCACTCCGGCGGCACCTGGATCGCCGACCAGCAGCGCGAGGACCTCTCCGACATCATCAACTACACCCGCAACTGGGCGAAGTCGGTGACCAAGTGGTCCCTCGCGGTGGACCAGAACATGGGCCCGCACAACGGCGGCTGCGGTACCTGCACCGGCCTGGTCACCGTGCACAACGGCGACGGCCGCAGCGGGAGCGTGGACTACACCGTCGAGTACTACGACATGGGCCACCTCACCAAGTTCGTCCGCCCCGGCGCCCAGCGCATCGCCTCCACCGCGTCCTCCGCCGTGCCCAACGTGGCCTGGCGCAACCCGGACGGCAGCAAGGCGCTGATCGCGTACAACGGGGCCGGCTCGGCCAAGCAGGTGACCATCAACTGGGGCGCACAGCACGCCACTTACACGCTGCCCGCGCGCACCTCGGCCACCTTCACCTGGGCCGGCGGCCAGTCCGGCGACAGCTCCCGCACCGGCGCCTTCGCCGGGCTCACGGGCAAGTGCCTGGACGTGGCGGGCGGTTCGAGCGCCAACGGCACGGCGGTCCAGCTCTACGACTGCAACGGCAGCACCGCCCAGCAGTGGACGGTCGCCGCCGACGGCTCGGTCCGGGCGCTCGGCAAGTGCCTGGACGTGGTCTCCGCGTCGACCGCGAACGGCGCCAAGGTCCAGCTCTACGACTGCAACGGCACCGGCGCCCAGCGCTGGTCGTACAACACGGCCACCGGGGACGTGGTGAACACCGCCGCGGACAAGTGCCTGGACGTCACGGACAACTCCTCGGCGAACGGGGCACGGGCCCAGATATGGTCGTGCACCGGGGCGGCCAACCAGAAGTGGACGCTGAGGTAGCCGAGGCGGGCGGTCCCGGGTTTCCGGCGCGGGCGATGGTGGTACCCGCGCCGTACCGACCGTGACCGGGGAGCCCGAGATGACCACACCGCAGGATCTGCTGTTCGTCGCGCTGGACGTACCCGCCGACCGGCCCGTGGAGCAGGGGGATCTGTCGCTGGCGCTGGCCGCGGCGGAGCTGCTGGACCTGCTCTTCGCCCAGGTCGTCACCCTGCGGGACGAGCAGGTCGTCCCCGTCTCCGGTCATCTCACCGGCGACCCGATGCTGGACAAGGCGGCCGCCTCGCTGATCCGGACGGAGCCGTACGAGAGCGCCGAGGACTGGCTGTGGCGGCGCGGGGACGGGCTGTCCGCCGCCTACCGCGACGAGCTGGAGCACACCGAGCCCTCGGGCTCGGGCCTGCGCCAGCTGTTCCGGCGCGCCGACCGTTCGGTGGACCGGATCGACTCCGAGGCCCGGCGGCACGCGGCCGACCGGTGGGCCCGGCACGAGCCGCTCCTGGTGGGCCTCGCCGCCGCCCTCGGCATCGAGGAACCGGACCACGAGGAGACGGCCACCACGGCCGAGCACGCCGAGAGCGCCGAGAATGCCGAGAAGGACAAGGCCGACACGGTGGACGACCGGGTGGCGGTCGTCCTCGCCGCCCTCGGCGAGGCGCTGACCGAGCTGGAGGGGGTACGGCAGCGGCGGCGGATCGAGGAGGACGCGTTCGACAACGTCTGGCGCGCCCCCTGACCGCCGCCGGCGCCCGCTACTCGGCCGGTTCGACGCCCGCGCGCAGCAGCCCGTAGGTGCAGGCGTCCTCCAGCGCCTGCCAGGAGGCGGCGATGACGTTCTCCGCCACGCCGACCGTGGACCACTCCCCCGCGCCGTCGCTGGTGGAGATCAGCACGCGGGTGATGGACCGGGTGCCGGAGGCGCCCTCCAGGATGCGGACCTTGTAGTCCACCAGCTCCAGCTTGGCGAGCTGCGGGTAGATCTTCTCCAGCGCGACCCGGAGCGCCTGGTCGAGGGCGTTGACCGGGCCGTTGCCCTCGGCGGTGGCGACGATCCGCTCGCCCTTGGCCCACAGCTTCACCGTGGCCTCGTTGGCGTGGGTGCCGTCGGGGCGGTCCTCCGTGATGGCCCGCCAGGACTCCACCTCGAAGTACTTCAGCGGAGCGCCCTGGGCCTCGGCGCGCAGCAGCAGCTCGAAGGAGGCGTCGGCGGCCTCGTACGTGTAGCCCTTCAGCTCGCGTTCCTTGACGCGCTCGACGACCCGGCCGACCAGGGCGCGGTCGCCGCCGAGGTCGACGCCGAGTTCCCGGCCCTTCAGCTCGATCGAGGCGCGTCCGGCCATGTCGGAGACGAGCATCCGCATGGTGTTGCCGACCCGCTCGGGGTCGATGTGCTGGTAGAGGTCCGGGTCGACCTTGATCGCGGAGGCGTGCAGGCCGGCCTTGTGGGCGAAGGCGGAGACACCCACGTAGGGCTGGTGGGTGGAGGGCGTGAGGTTGACGACCTCGGCGATGGCGTGCGAGATCCGGGTGGTCTCGCGCAGATGGCCGTCGGGCAGGACCTTCTTGCCGTACTTCAGCTCCAGCGCGGCGACCACGGGGAAGAGGTTGGCATTGCCGACGCGTTCGCCGTAGCCGTTGGCCGTGCACTGGACGTGGGTGGCGCCCGCGTCCACGGCGGCGAGGGTGTTGGCGACGGCGCAGCCGGTGTCGTCCTGGGCGTGGATGCCGAGCCGGGCGCCGGTGTCGGCGAGGACGGTGCCGACCACGGCGCTGATCTGCGCCGGGAGCATCCCGCCGTTGGTGTCGCACAGGACGACCACGTCGGCGCCGGCCTCGGAGGCGGTGCGGACGACCGCCTTGGCATAGGCGGGGTTGGCGCGGTAGCCGTCGAAGAAGTGCTCGCAGTCGACGAAGACCCGGCGGCCCTCGGCGCGCAGGTGGGCGACGGTGTCCCGGATCATCTCCAGGTTCTCGTCGAGGGTGGTGCGCAGCGCCAGCTCCACATGCCGGTCGTGGGCCTTGGCGACCAGCGTGACGACGGGGGCGCCGGATTCCAGCAGCGCTCTGACCTGCGGATCGTCGGCGGCTTTGGCGCCGGGGCGGCGGGTGGCGCCGAAGGCCACGAGTACCGCGTGCTTCAGGCGCAGCTCCTCGCGGGCGCGGGCGAAGAACTCGGTGTCGCGCGGGTTGGCGCCGGGCCAGCCGCCCTCGATGAAGCCCACGCCGAAGTCGTCCAGGTGCCGTGCGATGGCCAGCTTGTCCGCGACGGTGAGGTTGATGCCCTCGCGCTGCGCGCCGTCGCGCAGCGTGGTGTCGAAGACGTGGAACGAATCGTCGAGCTCGCTGGTTGCGGTCATGGTCTGAAGGCTCCTGTTGTGAATGTCGGTCTTACCGGAAATGACCGGCTCCACCGTTCCCCCCATGGTCCCTCGCGCTCCGCCCCCGGCTGCGGTTGGGCCGGAAAACGAAAAAACCCCTCGCGGGTGCGAGAGGTCTGCGCGCGGGTCGAGGACGACGGTGCCACCCGCATGTGGTCGTGCGAGGTGGTCACTGCGGACCGGCGCGCCTGCTGCCCATAATCATGGTGAGCGAGAGCACGGGGAAAGTCTGGCACAGAACCCCGCCGTCCCACGGGGTGTCTCACCATGCGGGCCCGCGTGGTCCGGAAAGGGACCGCCCAGGAGCCTCCGGGGCGGTCCCGCCGAAGGGTGACTAGCCGATGCGGTGCATCCAGCCGTGCCGGTCCTCGCTCTTGCCGCGCTGGATGTCGAGCAGGGCCTCGCGGAGGCGGAGGGTGACCTCACCGGGCTCGCCGTCGCTCTGCCGCCACTCGGCGCCGGACCGCTTGACGGTGCCGACCGGGGTGATCACGGCGGCGGTGCCGCAGGCGAAGACCTCGGTGAGGGTGCCGTTCTCGGTGTCGCGCTGCCACTGGTCGAGGGAGATGCGGCCCTCCTCGGCCTCGTAACCGAGGTCGCGGGCGACGGCCAGCAGGGAGTCACGGGTGACGCCCTCCAGGATGGAGCCGGTCAGGGTGGGGGTGACGATCTTGTTGCCGTACACGAAGAACAGGTTCATGCCGCCCAGTTCCTCGACCCACTCGTGCTCGACGGCGTCGAGGTAGCAGACCTGGTCGCAGCCCCTGGCGGCCGCCTCGGCCTGGGCGAGCAGGGAGGCCGCGTAGTTGCCGCCGGTCTTGGCGTCGCCCATGCCGCCGGGGACGGCGCGGACGCGCTCCTCGGAGACCCAGATGGACACCGGCTTCACGCCGCCCGGGAAGTAGGCGCCGGCCGGGGAGGCGATGACGAGGAAGAGGTACTCGTTGGACGGCTTCACGCCCAGGCCGACCTCGGTGCCGATCATGAAGGGGCGCAGGTAGAGGGACTCCTCGCCGCCGTGCGCGGGCACCCAGTCGATGTCCTGGGCGATCAGCGCGTCGCACGCCTCGAGGAAGGTCTCCACCGGCAGCTCGGGCATGCCCAGACGGTGCGCGGAACGCTGGAAGCGCAGGGCGTTCTGCTCGGGCCGGAAGGTGGCGACCGTGCCGTCGGGCTGCCGGTACGCCTTGAGGCCCTCGAAGATCTCCTGGGCGTAGTGCAGGACGTTGGTGGCCGGGTCGAGCGGGATCGGCGCGTACGGGACGAGCTGGCCGTCGTGCCAGCCGCGGCCCTCGGTCCACTTGATCGTCACCATGTGGTCGGTGAAGCTGCGGCCGAAGCCGGGGCTGGTCAGGATCGCCTCGCGCTCCGCGGCGGCGAGCGGGTGGGCGGAGGGCTTGAGCTCGATCGTGGGCGTCGTCATGGGCGGCAGACCTTCTCTTCCTGGCGTGGGACGGGCGGTTCCGGCGGGGCGGCCGGTGCCTCGGGTCACCCCCGGCAGGGCGCGGCACCGGTGGTGGCGGGCCGCGCTCACGCCGTCCGGGCATTCCCTCATATCGCGGCTCCGCGTTCGATTATCGCGCGGCGGGGGCCCCGGAAGGAATCGGGGTGAATACGACCCGGTGCTCGATGGTGGCATCCGGCGCGGGTACGACAAAGGGCCGCCGGGCGCCTGAGGCGACCCGGCGGCCCTTTCAGGGGGCCTTGCGGGTCAGCCGGTTACCCGGCCTACGAGCGCGTCGCCGATCTCGGCGGTGGTGCGCGGCGGCAGGTCCACGCGCTCGGTGAGGTCGGCGGCCACGGCCGTGTCGACGCGGTCGGCCTCCGTGTCGTACCCGAGGTGGCGCAGCAGCAGGGCGACGGAGAGGACCGTGGCGGTGGGGTCGGCCTTGCCCTGTCCGGCGATGTCCGGGGCGGAGCCGTGCACCGGCTCGAACATGGACGGGTACGTGCGGGCCGGGTTGATGTTGCCCGACGCGGCCACGCCGATGCCGCCGGAGACGGCCGCGGCGAGGTCGGTGATGATGTCGCCGAAGAGGTTGTCGGTGACGATCACGTCGAAGCGCGCGGGGTCGGTCACCAGGTAGATGGTGGCCGCGTCCACGTGGATGTACTCGGTGGTGACCTCGGGGAATTCCTCGGCCACCTTGTTGAAGATGTTGGTCCACAGGTGCCCGGCGAAGGTGAGCACGTTGTTCTTGTGGACCAGGGTGAGCTTCTTGCGCGGGCGGGCCTGGGCGCGGGCGAAGGCGTCCCGGACGACACGCTCGACTCCGTAGGCGGTGTTCACCGAGACCTCGGTGGCGACCTCGTGCTCGGTGCCGGTGCGGATGGTGCCGCCGTTGCCCGTGTAGGGGCCCTCGGTGCCCTCGCGGACCACCACGAAGTCGATCTCCGGCTGGCCGGCGAGCGGGGTGGCGACGCCGGGGAGCAGCTTGGAGGGGCGCAGGTTGACGTGGTGGTCGAAGGCGAACCGGAGCTTCAGCAGGAAGCCGCGCTCCAGCACGCCGGACGGCACCGACGGGTCGCCGATGGCGCCGAGCAGGATGGCGTCGTGGGCCTTGAGGGAGTCGAGGTCGGCGTCGGTGAGGGTCTCCCCCGTGGCGCGGTAGCGCCGGGCGCCGAAGTCGTACTCCTTGGTCTCCAGCTTCACGTCCTGAGGAAGGACGGCGGAGAGGACCTTGAGACCTTCGGCCACGACCTCCTGGCCGATGCCGTCACCCGGGATCACTGCGAGATCGATGCTGCGAGACATGTCGGCACCCTACTCCGGCGTCCCAGGTGATGACACGGACTGTCCGCGATACGGACAGCGGTGGCGGCCGGTACGGCTCAGTGGCCGGTCTCGCCGCCGTTGTCCCGGCGGTCGAGGGCGCGCTGGAGGGCGGCGGCGGCCTGGGCGCGGTCGGTGTCGTTCGAGCGGGAGGCGTGGCGCACGCGGCGGCGGACGGTCGTCTCGGCCATGGGAAATCGACTCCTTCGACAGAGTGGTTGCACGGCAGCGGTGAGCTGTGAGACGCCGGAAGGGGCGGGGAGCACACGCCGCAGGGGTTGCCTGCGCGGGGCGCGGCTCGCTACCGCCGTTCGCTGGATGGAGCGATTCGTTCGGCTCATCCCAAGCTAAGGGACCGGGCCGCGCCTGTCTGCATGGTTACTCGGACTTCCTACTATCTGAGACGGCGCCTCGCCTCACCTGCGGTTTTCCGGCGGGGGCTCAGCCGATGACGAACGGCAGGCGGGCGGCCAGGGGGCCGAGGGCGGTCCGCTCGGCGGGCGTCGGGGCCCGGCGGCCGGTGGCGACGAGGAGGGCGTCCGGGTCGGACAGTGCGGCGGGGAAGTGCTCGCCGGTCACGCGCTCCAGCAGCGCGCGGGCCTCGGCCAGGGTCTCCGGGGGCGGGGGCGGGGGCGGGGCGTCCGGCAGGTGGGCGGTCAGGTCCAGGTGGTGGAGGGTCCACTCCAGGACGTACGCGGAGAGGTAGTCCCCGGCGGTGAGGACCTCGCCCTGGGTGCCGACGCGGGCGGCCGGGTCGGCGAGGCGGGCCGCGCGGCCGGCGGCGGAGCCCACGTCGTCCAGGTGGAACCGCAGCAGGGCCGGGTCCTGGTAGGCCGCCGCCAGCCGGACGGTGAGGGCGTCCAGGGGGTCGTCGCCGGTGGGCGGGGTGTGGCCGACGGTCCAGTACGTCGCCGCGTCGCGGGTCGGCGCGGTGCCGGCCGGGGTGGCGAGGGTGATCAGGACGTCCTGGGCGTCGATGACGAGGTGGCACACCAGGTCCCGGACCAGCCAGCCCACGCAGCCGGAGGGCCGGCCGAAGTCGTCGTCGGCGAGGCCCGCGACCGCCGCCGGCAGAGCCGACCAGGATGCGGAGAAGCTGTCGTCCATGGGCGGACGCTAGCAGCGGCCGGACAGCACGACGGCCCGGCGAACCCGTTCGGGGCGGGTTCGCCGGGCCGGATCGTGAGGGCACTCAGCCCGGGGGCGGTCAGCCCATGTGCGGGTAGCCGTACTCGGTCGGCGGGACCAGCGTCTCCTTGATGGCGCGGGTCAGCGTCCAGCGCATCAGGTTCTGCGGGGCGCCGGCCTTGTCGTCCGTGCCGGAGGCGCGGCCGCCGCCGAAGGGCTGCTGGCCGACGACGGCGCCGGTGGACTTGTCGTTGATGTAGAAGTTGCCCGCCGCGTAGCGGAGCTTCTCCATCGTGTACGCGGCCGCCGCGCGGTCGTTGGAAATGACCGAGCCGGTGAGCGCGTAGTCCGAGACCGACTCCATCTGGGTCAGCATCTCGTCGTAACGGTCGTCCTCGTAGACGTGCACGGCGAGGATCGGGCCGAAGTACTCGGTGCGGAAGACCTCGTTGTCGGGGTCGGAGCACTCGATGACGGTCGGGCGGACGAAGTAGCCCACCGAGTCGTCGTAGGAGCCGCCCGCGACGATGGTGCAGGTGGGGTCCTCGGCGGCGCGGTCGATCGCGGCCTTGTTCTTGGCGAAGGAGCGCTCGTCGATGACCGCGCCGATGAAGTTCGACAGGTCGGTGACGTCACCCATGGTGATGCCGTCGATCTCGGCCGCGAACTCCTCCTTGAAACCGGAGTTCCAGATGGAGGCCGGGACGTAGGCGCGGGAGGTGGCCGAGCACTTCTGGCCCTGGTACTCGAAGGAGCCGCGGGTCAGCGCGGTCTTGAGCACGGCGCGGTCGGCGGAGGGGTGCGCGACCACGAAGTCCTTGCCGCCGGTCTCGCCGACCAGGCGCGGGTAGGCGCGGTACTTCTCGATGTTGTTGCCGACCGTCTTCCACAGGTACTGGAAGGTCTTGGTCGAGCCGGTGAAGTGGATGCCCGCGAGGTCACGGTGCTCCAGCGCGACCTCGGAGACCGCGATGCCGTCGCCGGTGACCAGGTTGATGACGCCCTTGGGCAGCCCGGCCTCCTCCAGCAGCTGCATCAGCAGCACGGCGGCGTGGGTCTGCGTCGGGGACGGCTTCCAGACCACCACGTTGCCCATGAGGGCGGGCGCGGTGGGCAGGTTGGCGGCGATGGCCGAGAAGTTGAACGGCGTGATCGCGTAGACGAAGCCCTCCAGCGGGCGGTGGTCCATGCGGTTCCACACGCCCGGGGAGTTGGCCGGGGGCTGCTCGGCCAGGATCTGGCGGGCGTAGTGCACGTTGAAGCGCCAGAAGTCGACCAGCTCGCAGGGGCTGTCGATCTCGGCCTGCTGGGCGGTCTTGGACTGGCCCAGCATGGTGGAGGCGGCGATGGTCTCGCGCCAGGGGCCGGAGAGCAGCTCGGCGGCGCGCAGGATGATCGCGGCACGGTCGTCGAAGGACATCGCGCGCCAGGCCGGGGCGGCGGCCAGGGCGGCGTCGATCGCGTCCTGGGCGTCCTCGCGGGTGGCGCTGCGCAGGGTGCCGAGGACGGCCTTGTGGTTGTGCGGCTGGACCACCTGGAAGGGCTCGCCGCCGCCCATCCGCTTCTCGCCGCCGATGGTCATCGGCAGGTCGACGGGGTTCTCGGCCAGCTCCTTGAGCTTGGCCTCCAGGCGGACCCGCTCGGGGCTGCCGGGGGCGTAGCCGTGCACCGGCTCGTTGACGGGGGTGGGGACCTGGGTCACAGCGTCCATGAGAACCGTAACTCCTTTACGTTGAGCGGGTTGTTCGGGCTCAGCCCTTGGTGATCATGCTGCGTACGAAGAACTGGAGGTTCGCCGGCTTCTCGGCGAGACGGCGCATGAAGTAGCCGTACCAGTCGGTGCCGTAGGCGGTGTAGACACGCATGCGGTGTCCCTCGGCGGCCAGCCGCAGGTGCTCGTCGCTCCGGATGCCGTAGAGCATCTGGAACTCGTACTCGTCGAGCTTACGGCCGGCGCGGTGCGCGAGTTCCTGGGCGATGGAGATGAGGCGGGGGTCGTGGGACCCGATCATCGGGTACCCGTCGCCCTCCATCAGCGTCTTCAGGACGCGCACGTACGCCTTGTCGATCTCGTGCTTCTGCTGGTACGCGACCTCGGCGGGCTCCTTGTAGGCGCCCTTGACCAGCCGGACCCGGCTGCCGGCGGCGGCCAGGCGGCGGGCGTCGGCCTCGGTGCGGAACAGGTACGCCTGGATGACACAGCCGGTCTGCGGGAAGTCCTTCCGCAGTTCCTCGTGGATGGCGAACATCGAGTCGAGGGTGGTGTGGTCCTCGGCGTCCAGGGTGACCGTGGTGCCGATGGCGGCGGCGGCCTCGACGACCGGGCGGACGTTGGCGAGGGCCAGCTCGTGGCCGCCCTGGAATGCGGCTGCGGGCCCGGAAGGCCCTCCGTTGAGGGCGGTGGTGGGCGACGGGAGGGACTGGCCGAACATGGAGAGCTTCACCGACATCTCGACCCGCTCGCCGAGGCCGAGGTCCTTCAGGTGGTCGACCAGCGCGAGGTAGGCGTCCCGGGCGGCGGTGGCCTGCTCGGGGGTGGTGATGTCCTCGCCGACGACGTCCATGGTGAGCTGGAGGCCCCTGGCGGTCAGCTTCGCGATGACCGGGACGATGTCGTCCACGGTCTCGCCGGGGATGAACCGGTCGACGACCTGCTTGGTCACCGGGGCGGCCGAGATCAGGCGACGCATCCGGTCGCTGCGCGAGGCGGCGAGAATCACGGGACCCAGCACGGGGCACCTCCACAACAAAAGCACCGAAACGGCCGGGACCCGACGATTCGGGGACGGCACGGAGAACCACCGTGAAACCTAGGGATCTCTTCGATGGTGAGCCATCGACAGACGCCACGCATCCGATCACCGATTCTCAGACAGATGTATGAAGCGGGCTCGGATATGCGGCAGAATGCCCGGGTGGCGGCCGATTACAGAGATGACTACCAGGAGCTGGTGGACGAGATCTCCGAGCTGCTGGGCGCCCCGGCGACCCTGGAGAACCGGGACTTCGGGCTGATCGCCTTCGGCGCGTACGACAGCGAGGGCGAGCTGGACCCCACCGCGCTGGACCCGGTGCGGGCCCGCTCGATCCTGACCCGGCGCTCCACCTCGGCGGTCCGGGCCTGGTTCGAGGGCTTCGGCATCACCCGCGCGACGGACCCGGTGCGCATCCCGCCCACCCCGGAGGCGGGCGTCTACCGGGGCCGGATCTGCCTGCCGGTACGCCATCGGGGTGTCGTGCTCGGCTACGTCTGGCTGCTGGACGACGACCCCGGCCCGACCGACGCCCAGCTCGCCGCCGCCATGCCGGTGACCGGGCGGATCGGTGCGCTGCTCGCCGACGAGGCGCGGGCGGGGGCGGGGCTCGGCCGGGAGCTGCGGGCGGTGCTCACGGCGGAGGACGGCTGGCAGCGGGACATGGCCGTCACCGACCTGCGCACCGCTCTCGGCCCGCGCGCGGACGGCCCGCACACCGTGGTCTGCGTCGCCCCCTGGTTCTCCGCCGACCCCGACGACGCCCCCTCGGCGCGTACCGTCCCGCACGCCACCGCGCTGTGCACGGTGCCGTGGGGCGCGACCGCGCAGAGCCTCGCGGTGCTGGTGCGGCTGCGCAGCGCGGAGGTGACGGCCCCGGCGCTGGTGGCGGCCGCGCGGCTGATCAAGGAGGCGGAGGGCGCCGTTGTCGGGGTGGGCGTGGGTGAACCCCGGCTCGGGCTGGCCGAGTTGGGCACGGTGTGGCAGGAGGCGTCGGCGGCGGCGCGGGCCGCGCTGGCCGAGCCGAGGTTCGCGCCGGTGGCCGAGTGGCGGGGCATCGGCCCGTACCGGCTGCTGTCCGCGCTGCCGCCGAGGTCGGTGCAGGACCCGGTGGCTGCGCCGCTGCTCTCCCCCGCCCACCAGGAGCTGGCGCGCACCGCCGAGGTCTACCTCGACTGCGCGGGCCAGGCCGGCCGGGCGGCGGCCGAACTCGGCATCCACCGCCAGACCCTCTACTACCGCCTGGGCCGCGTGGAACGCCTGACCGGCCTGGACCTGGACGACGGCGAGGACCGCCTGCTGCTCCACATGGCCCTGAAGCGGGCGCGGCTGGGCTGAGCGGTCAGCTCCTGCGGACGCCCTCCACGATCTGGCGCAGTCCCGCCGTGAGGGCGTCCGCGTCCGGGGCCGTCTCCGGGTCGAAGGTCCACTGGCCGATGAGGCCGGTCATCAGGGTGAGGTAGAAGGCGCCGAGGGTGTCGGCGCTCTCGTCGGTGACCTCGTCCTCGGGTACGCCGGTGAGCAGCGCGACCAGGCCGCGTCCGCCCTCGCGCTGCTCGCGGCCCAGGTAGGCGCGCACCTCGGGCAGTTCGATGGTCATGACCTCCATGCTGAGCCGGAAGACCGAACCGGGCTCGCGCATCGCGGCGATGACGTTCGACCACACCCAGTGGAAGCGCTCCAGCGAGCCGGGCTCCCCCGCCGGCTCGGCCCCGCCGAAGGTGTCCCCCGCCTCCTCCACCAGCGCCACGTACGCCTGCGCGAGCAGGGCGTCCTTGGAGCCGTAGTGGTAGCCGATGGAGGCCAGGTTGGTGCCGGACTCCTTCACGACGTCGCGCGCGGTGGTACGGGCGAACCCCTTCGCCAGCAGGCAACGCTTGGCGCCTTCGAGCAGATCCTCACGGTGTCCCATGCCGGCCAGCGTACCCCGGTCCATACAAGCGTCCTATACACACGTCCTATACGAGTGACTTATACATTCGTTCTAGACAGGCGTTTAATACGTGCGTACATTCCTCGGCATGGTGAACCCGGAGAGCACGACGCCCACCGCCCCGACTCCCTTCCAGGACAGCCCCGTTCGTGCCGGTCGGCGCGAATGGACCGCACTGGGCGTGCTGATGCTGCCGCTGCTGCTGGTCTCGATGGACGTGTCCGTGCTGTACTTCGCCACCCCGGCGATCAGCGCGGACCTCCGCCCGACCGGCACCCAGCAGCTCTGGATCTTCGACATCTACGGCTTCGTCCTGGCCGGCCTGCTGATGACGATGGGCGCGCTCGGCGACCGCGTCGGCAGCCGTCGGCTCCTGCTGGCGGGGGCCGCCGCCTTCGGCGCCGCCTCGGTCCTCGCCGCCTACGCCGACAGCGCCACCACCCTGATCGCGGCCCGCGCGGTCCTCGGCGTCGGCGGCGCCACCCTGATGCCGTCCACCATGGCGCTGCTGCGCACGATGTTCACCGACCCCGCCGAGCGGGCGAAGGCGATCGGACTGTGGTCCGGGGTGATGACCGGCGGCATCGCGCTGGGCTCGGTGATGAGCGGGGTGCTGGTGGAGCACTTCTGGTGGGGCTCGGTGTTCCTGGTCAACCTGCCCGCGATGCTCCTGCTGCTGGCCTTCGGCCCGTTCCTGCTCCCCGAGTCCCGCGACCCCGCCTCCGGCCGCTTCGACTGGATCAGCGTCCCGCTCTCGCTGGCCGCCGTGCTCCCGGTGATCTACGGCCTGAAGGAGATCCCCTCCGAGGGCTGGCACGTGCGGTACGTGATGTCGGTGACGGTCGGCCTGCTCTTCGCCGCCCTCTTCGTGCACCGCCAGCGCACCGCCGCCTGCCCGCTGGTGCCGCCCGCGCTGCTGCGGAACCGGGGCTTCACCCCGGCCGTGGTGCTGACCCTGCTGTCCGCCTTCGGCATGCTGGGCTCGGCGATCTTCACCACGCAGTACCTCCAGTCGGTGCTGGGCAAGAGCCCGCTGTCGGCGGCGCTGTGGAGCCTGGTGCCCTCGGTGCTGATCGGGGTCGCGGGGCCCTCCACCGCCGCGTTGGTCGCCCGGGGCGTGGACCGGGGCCGAGTGGTCGCCGCCGGGTTCGCGGTCTCGGCCGCCGGGTACGGGCTGCTCGCGCTGACCGGCACCGACTCGCTCTGGCTCGCCCTGGCCGGGGCCGGGGTGCTGGCCTGCGGCGCGGTGATGGTGCTGTCCCAGCTCACCGACCTGGCGATGGGCAGCGCCCCGGCGGAGCGCGCGGGCACCGCCTCGTCCCTGCTGGAGACGGCCACGGAGTTCGGCGGCGCGCTCGGCATGGCGGTCCTGGGCTCGGTCGGCGCGGCCGTCTACCGGCACCGGATGCCGTCCGGCGCCCCGGCGGAGGCCCGCGAGACGCTCGGCGGCGCGCTGGCCGGCGCGGCCCGGCTGCCCGGCCGGTCCGGTCAGGCGCTGCTGGACTCGGCGCGGGAGGCGTTCACCGCCGGGATGCACACGGCGGCCCTCGCCGGGGCGGGCGTGCTGGTGCTGGCCGCGGTCGGCGCCGCGCTGACCCTGCGCGGACGGGACGCGAAGCGGCCGTAGAAACGCCGGAGCGCCGGGCGGCCCGCGAGGGGGGCCGCCCGGCGCTCCGGTATGTCCTGCTTCCTAGTCCAGGTTGACCGACCGGGCGGAGGTCGCCCCGATCTCCTCGGCCAGCTCGGCCAGCGCGGCCGGGGTGACCGTGTCGTCCACCGTCAGGACGGCCAGCGCCTCGCCGCCGGCGGTGGAACGGGCCACCTGCATACCGGCGATGTTGATGCCCGCCTCGCCGAGGACCCGGCCGACGGTGCCGACGACACCGGGACGGTCCTCGTAGCTGAGGACGACCATGTGCTCGGTGAGCGCGAGGTCCACGTCGTAGTCGCCGACCGCGACGATCTTCTGGACGTGCTTGGGGCCGGCCAGCGTGCCGGAGACCGACACCTCCTCGCCGCCCGCGAGGGTGCCGCGCACGGTGACCACGTTGCGGTGGTCGGCCGACTCGGAGCTGGTGGTGAGGCGGACCTCGACACCGCGCTCCTGCGCGAACAGCGGGGCGTTGACGTAGGAGACGGTCTCGTCCACCACGTCCTCGAACACGCCCTTGAGCGCGGAGAGTTCGAGCACCTTCACATCGTGCTGGGTGATCTCGCCGTACACCTCGACGTCGAGGCGGACCGCGACCTCGCCCGCGAGCGCGGTGAAGATGCGGCCGAGGCGCTCGGCCAGCGGCAGACCGGGCTTCACGTCCTCGGCGATGACACCGCCCTGGACGTTGACCGCGTCCGGCACCAGCTCACCGGCGAGGGCGAGCCGCACCGAGCGGGCCACCGCGATACCGGCCTTCTCCTGGGCCTCGTCGGTGGAGGCACCGAGGTGCGGGGTGCAGACCACCTGGTCCAGCTCGAACAGCGGGGAGTCGGTGCACGGCTCCTTCGCGTACACGTCGAGCCCGGCGCCGGCGACCCGGCCCTCCTTCAGCGCCGCGTACAGCGCGGCCTCGTCGACGATGCCGCCGCGCGCGGCGTTGACGATGCGCACGGTCGGCTTGACCTTGCGCAGCGCCTCGTCACCGATCAGGCCGAGCGTCTCGGGGGTCTTGGGCAGGTGGACGGTGATGAAGTCGGAGACCTCCAGCAGCTCGTCCAGCGACAGCACCTTGACGCCCATCTGCGCGGCCCGCGCGGGCTGTACGTAGGGGTCGTAGGCGACGACCTTCATGCCGAAGGCGGACATCCGCTGGGCGACCAGGGCACCGATGCGGCCGAGGCCGACCACGCCGAGGGTCTTCTCGGCCAGCTCGACGCCGGTGTACTTGCTGCGCTTCCACTCGCCGTTCTTCAGGGCGGTGTTGGCCTGCGGAATGTTGCGCGCGCTGGCCACGAGCAGACCGCACGCCAGCTCGGCGGCGGTGACGATGTTGGAGGTGGGGGCGTTGACGACCATCACGCCGGCCTTGGTGGCGGCGGAGACGTCGACGTTGTCCAGGCCGACGCCGGCCCGTGCGACGACCTTCAGCCTCTTGGCCGCGGCGATCGCCTCGGCGTCGACCTTGGTCGCGGAGCGGACGAGGATGGCGTCCACGTCGGCGATGGCGGGCAGCAGTTCGGCGCGGTCGGCTCCGTTGCAGTGCCGGATCTCGAAGTCCGGCCCGAGTGCGTCCACGGTCGCGGGCGACAGCTCTTCAGCGATGAGTACCGTGGCTTTTCGACTGGGGTACGAGCTCACGTGAGTCCTCACAAGTCCATAGCGGACGGCCGTCCCGACGGCCGCTGGCGGTGGAGGGGTGCTAGCCGCGTGGAAGACGCACGACACTGTGGGCCTGACGCGTTGGTTGTGCAGCAGTGTAGTGGCGCGGCGGCCGGGCGGGCGGCACCCCGCCAGGGGGTGCCGCCGCCGGCCGCCTCAGAGGGTCACGCCTCTTCGTCGACCCAGGACATCAGCTTGCGCAGCTTCTTGCCGGTGGTCTCCAGCAGGTGCTCGGAGTCCTGCTTCTTGTACTCGTCGTACTTCTTCAGGCCGCCGTGGTACTCGTCCATCCAGTTCTTGGCGAAGGAGCCGTCCTGGATCTCGGCGAGGACCTTCTTCATCTCGGCCTTGGTGGCGTCGGTGATGATGCGCGGGCCGGTGACGTAGTCGCCCCACTCGGCGGTCTCGGAGATGGACCAGCGCATCTTCTCCAGGCCGCCCTCGTACATGAGGTCGACGATCAGCTTCAGCTCGTGCAGGCACTCGAAGTAGGCGATCTCCGGCTGGTAGCCCGCCTCGGTCAGCGTCTCGAAGCCCGCCTTGACCAGGGCGGCGGTGCCGCCGCAGAGCACGGCCTGCTCACCGAACAGGTCGGTCTCGGTCTCCTCGGTGAAGGTCGTCTTGATGACGCCGGCCCGGGTGCCGCCGATGGCCTTGGCGTACGACAGGGCCAGCGGGAAGGCGTTACCGGTGGGGTCCTGCTCGACCGCGACGATGCAGGGCACGCCGCGCCCCTCCTCGTACTGGCGGCGGACCAGGTGGCCCGGGCCCTTGGGGGCGACCATGCAGACGTCGACCTCGGCCGGGGGCTTGATGAAGCCGAACCGGATGTTGAAGCCGTGGCCGAAGAACAGCGCGTCGCCGTCCTTCAGGTTCGGGGCGATGGACTCCTCGTAGATCTGTCCCTGGAGCGGGTCCGGGACCAGGATCATGATGACGTCGGCCTCGGCGGCGGCCTCGGCCGCGGTGACCACGCGCAGGCCCTGCTCCTCGGCCTTGGCACGGGACTTGGAGGTCTCGGGCAGACCGACGCGGACGTCGACGCCCGAGTCCCGCAGCGACAGGGCGTGGGCGTGGCCCTGGCTGCCGTAGCCGATGACCGCGACCTTGCGGCCCTGGATGATGGACAGGTCGGCGTCGGCGTCGTAGAACAGCTCGGCCACTGGTTCTCTCCTTGAGGTGCGGGTGCTGCGCCCACCGTATTGCGGTGGGGGGACGGAAGGTTTCGGGGTCTCGGCATCCGGTCGCCACGAGAGGGCGGCCGGGCCGGGGGTCACGCGCTGCGGTCGAGGGCGCGCAGGGAGCGGTCGGTGATGGAGCGGGCGCCGCGTCCGATGGCGATGGTGCCGGACTGCACCAGCTCCTTGATGCCGAAGGGCTCCAGCATCTTCAGCATCGCGGACAGCTTGTCGCCGGAGCCGGTGGCCTCGATGGTGACGGCCTCCGGGGAGACGTCGACGGTCTTGGCGCGGAACAGCTGGACGATCTCCACGATCTGCGACCGGGTCTCGTTGTCCGCGCGGACCTTCACCAGAACGAGTTCACGCTGGACGGCCTGTCCGGGTTCCAGTTCGACGATCTTCAGCACGTTGACGAGCTTGTTGAGCTGCTTGGTCACCTGCTCCAGCGGCAGGTCCTCGACGTTCACCACGATGGTGATGCGGGAGATGTCGGCGTGCTCGGTGACACCCACCGCGAGGGAGTCGATGTTGAAGCCGCGCCGGGAGAAGAGGGCGGCGATGCGGGCGAGGATGCCCGGTGTGTTCTCCACCAGGACGGAGAGCGTGTGCTTGGACATGTCGTGGTCTCTCTCGGTCTCTCTCGCTCGGGTCCTCGGTCAGTCCTGGTCGCCGTCGCCGAAGTCGGGACGGACGCCCCGCGCGGCCATGACCTCGTCGTTGGAGGTCCCGGCGGCGACCATGGGCCACACCATCGCGTCCTCGTGGACGATGAAGTCGACGACGACCGGGCGGTCGTTGATCGCGTTGGCCTCCTCGATGACCTTGTCCAGGTCCTCGGGGCGCTCGCAGCGGATCGAGTGGCAGCCCATCGCCTCGGCCAGCTTCACGAAGTCGGGGACGCGGGTGCCGGCGCTGGGACCGGTGGGTCCGTCGGGACCGGAGTGGAGCACGGTGTTGGAGTAGCGCTGGTTGTAGAACAGCGTCTGCCACTGGCGGACCATGCCGAGGGCGCCGTTGTTGATGATGGCGACCTTGATCGGGATGTTGTTCAGGGCGCAGGTGGTCAGTTCCTGATTGGTCATCTGGAAGCAGCCGTCGCCGTCGATCGCCCAGACCGTACGGCCGGGCTGTCCGGCCTTGGCGCCCATCGCGGCCGGGACCGCGTACCCCATGGTTCCGGCGCCGCCGGAGTTGAGCCAGGTCGCGGGCTTCTCGTACTGGATGAAGTGGGCGGCCCACATCTGGTGCTGGCCGACGCCCGCCGCGAAGATCGTGTCGTCCGGGGCGAGCTGCCCGATGCGCTCGATGACCGCCTGCGGGGAGAGCGAGCCGTCCTCGGGGGTCTCGTAGCCGAGCGGGTAGGTCTCGCGCCAGCGGTTCAGGTCGCTCCACCAGGCGCTGTGGTCGCCCCGGTGGCCCTCGTCGTGCTCCTTCTGCACGGCCTGGATCAGGTCGGCGAGCACCTCGCGGGCGTCGCCCACGATCGGCACGTCCGCCTCGCGGTTCTTGCCGATCTCGGCCGGGTCGATGTCGGCGTGCACGATCTTGGCGTACGGCGCGAAGCTGTCCAGCTTGCCGGTGACGCGGTCGTCGAAGCGGGCGCCGAGGGCGACGATCAGGTCGGCCTTCTGCAGCGCGGTGACGGCGGTGACCGAGCCGTGCATGCCGGGCATGCCGACGTGCTGCGGGTGGCTGTCGGGGAAGGCGCCCAGCGCCATCAGGGTGGTGGTGACGGGGGCGCCGGTCAGCTCGGCGAGCACCTTCAGCTCGGCGGTGGCGCCGGCCTTGAGCACACCGCCGCCGACGTAGAGGACGGGCCGGCGGGCGCTGGTGATGAGCCGGGCGGCCTCGCGGATCTGCTTGGCGTGCGGCTTGGTCACCGGGCGGTAGCCGGGCAGGTCGGTCACGGGCGGCCAGGAGAAGGTCGTCCGGGCCTGGAGGATGTCCTTGGGGATGTCGACCAGGACCGGCCCCGGACGGCCGGTCGAGGCGATGTGGAACGCCTCGGCGATCGTCCTCGGGATGTCCTCGGCCCTGGTCACCAGGAAGCTGTGCTTGGTGATCGGCATGGAGATGCCGACGATGTCCGCCTCCTGGAAGGCGTCCGTGCCGATCGCCTTGGAGACGACCTGGCCGGTGATCGCGACCAGCGGCACCGAGTCCATGTTGGCGTCGGCGATCGGGGTGACCAGGTTGGTGGCGCCGGGGCCCGAAGTCGCCATGCAGACGCCGACCTTGCCGGTGGCCTGCGCGTATCCGGTGGCCGCGTGACCCGCGCCCTGCTCGTGGCGGACCAGCACGTGGCGCACCCGCCGGGAGTCCATCAGCGGGTCGTACGCGGGAAGGATCGTGCCCCCGGGAATGCCGAATACGGTGTCGACCCCGACCTCCTCGAGCGAGCGGATGAGGGACTGCGCTCCCGTGACGTGCTCGACGGGGGCGGAGTGCTGTCCTCCGGATCGGGGCCGCGGCTGCGGATGGTGGGCCCCGGTGGCCTGCTCGGTCATCGTCATTCTCTTCTCGAGCTTGAGGGTTTGCGAGGTTCGGGCGGTCTGGGTGCGGAGCGGGGGGCCGCACGAGGGTCACTCGTGCAACAAAAAACCCCCCGTGCCGTAAGGCAGGCGAGGGGGGCGCGTCGGTGAGGGGTGCTGGGATTTCCGGACGGTGTCCGACGAAGCCCCAGCTCAGCCGACGCGCTTTCCAAGTACGAGAATTCGGGTGCGCATGGCATTGACCCTCCCCCCGGCGCGCACCGTGTGTCAAGTGGGTGGGACAGCCGTCTCATCATGTGAGCGGAGCGCCGTCCCGCCGAAGACGGTGGACATGGACCCGGAGTAGAGCCCGGCGCCCTTGCCCGCGAAGACCGGTTCGGCGGGCGCGTGCGGCAGCGGGAAGCGGCCGGAGGCGAGCGCCCGGCGCAGCCGGTACTCGTCCACCGGCCCGGCGAACGCCATGCCCTGGCCGTGCGTACAGCCCATGGCGCGCAGTGCGACCACCTGCTCCGGCAGGTCCACGCCCTCGGCGACGGTCTGGAGCCCGAGGTCGCCCGCGATGCGCAGCAGCCCGCTGGTGATCTTGTGCAGCCGGGCGGACTCCACCACGCCCTCGATCAGCCCCCGGTCGAGCTTGAGGATGTCCACGGGGAGCCTGCGCAGCGCCGTGATGGCCGCGTGGCCGGAGCCGAAGCCGTCGAGCGCGATCCGCACCCCGAGGCGGCTGAGCCCGGTCAGGCGGCGCTCCAGCTCGTCCAGGGAGATCCTCGGGTCGGTGCCGGACAGTTCGATGATCAGCGCGCCGGGCGGCAGTCCGTGGCGGGTCAGCAGCGCCTCGATGGAGCCGAGCGGCAGTGAGCGGTCCAGCAGCCGCCGGGCGCTCATCCGTACCGACACCGGGACGACGAGGCCGCCGGCCGCCCGCTCGGCGGCCTGCTCGACGGCTTCCTGGAGTATCCAGCGCTCCAGCTCGGCCGTACGGTCGCCGTCCTCGGCCACCCGCAGGAACTCGGCCGGGGTGAACAGCACCCCCTGGGCGGAGCGCCAGCGCGCGTGGGTGGCGACCGAGGCGATCCGGCCGCCGTTGAGGCACACCACCGGCTGGTGCAGCAGCGCGAACTCGCCCTCGTGCAGTGCGGCGCGCAGCCGCCCGGCCAGCTCGGCCTTGCGGACCACGTCCTGCTGCATCTGCGGCTTGTACAGCTCCACCCGGCCCTTGCCGCCGGCCTTGGCCCGGTACATCGCCAGGTCGGCGTTGCGCAGCAGTTCGCCCGCGCCGAGGCCGGGTTCGGCGAAGGCGACGCCGATGGAGGCGTTCACCCGGACATCGTTGCCGTCGATGGCGTACGGCTGGGAGAGGGTGAGCCGCAGCCGGTCGGCCAGCTCCAGGATGTGCCGCTCGCGGGCGGCGCGGTCGCGGGTGCCGTCGCCGGTGATCAGGGCCGCGAACTCGTCCCCGCCGAGCCGGGAGGCGGTGTCCCCCTGCCGTACGGAGTCCTGGAGGCGGCGCGCGGCCTGGATCAGCAGCTCGTCCCCGGCCTGGTGGCCGATGGTGTCGTTGACGGCCTTGAAGCCGTCGAGGTCGATGAAGAGCACGGCGGTGCCGCGCAGGGCGGCGCCCCGGTCGGTGGCCCGGCGCCCGGACAGGGCCTGCTGGACGCGCCGGGTGAACAGGGCGCGGTTGGGCAGGTCGGTGAGCGGGTCGTGCTCGGCGTTGTGCTGGAGCTGGGCCTGGAGCCGGACCCGCTCGGTTACGTCCCGGCTGTTGAAGATCAGCCCGCCGTGGTGCCGGTTGACGGTGGACTCCACGTTGAGCCAGCCTCCCCGGCCGGAGCGGAAGCGGCACTCGATACGGGTGGTGGGTTCGGCCAGCGGGTCGGCGGCCAGGAAGCGGCGCACCTCGTGCACCACGCAGCCCAGGTCCTCGGGGTGGATCAGCGCGGCCAGTTCGGTGCCGATCAGGGCCTCGGCGCTGCTGCCGTAGACCCCGGCGGCGGCCGGGGAGACGTAGCGCAGCACGCCGTTGGGGGCGGCGATCATGATGACGTCGCTGGAGCCCTGCACCAGGGAGCGGAAGTGGTTCTCCTTCTGCGCCAGTTCCTGGGTGAGGGTGATGTTGTCCAGCAGCATGATGCCCTGGCGGATCACCAGGGCCAGCACCACGGCGCCCGCGGTGATCAGCACCACGTGGTCGGGCCGGCGTCCGTTGAGCACGTTGTACAGGATGCCCAGTGTGCAGACGGCGGCGGCGAGGTACGGGGTGAGGGCGGCCAGCGAGCCGGTGAGCGGCCTGCCGGACGGGTACCGGTGGCCCTGGCCCTCGGTGCCGGGCGGGTGCGCCTGCGCGGCGGAGGGGCCGCGCCGGCCCGGCACGTGCTCGTGCACGACCCGGGTCTCGGCCGTGCCCCGCTCGCCCTCGCGCCCCCGGGGTGCGGCCCAGGGGGCGTAGGCGAGCAGCAGGGAGCCCGCGAACCAGCCCGCGTCCAGCAGCTGCCCGGAGCGGTAACTGCTGTGCAGCAGCGGGGAGGTGAACAGCGCGTCGCACATCACGGTGAGCGCCAGGGCGCCGATCGCGGTGTTGACGGCGGTGCGGTTGCCGGGGCTGCGCCGGAAGTGCAGCGCGAGCACCATGCTGACCAGCACGATGTCCAGCAGCGGGTAGGCCAGCGAGAGGGCGGTGTGCTCGACGCTCGGGCCGTCGATCCGGGCGGTCTGGGCGAGTGCCAGGCTCCAGGAGAGGGTGAGCAGCGAGCCGCCGATGAGCCAGGCGTCCAGCGTGAGACAGATCCAGCCGGCCCGGCTCACCGGGCGTTTGGCGAGGACCAGCAGGCCCACGATGGCGGGCGGCGCGAAGCAGAGGAAGAACAGATCGGCGTAGCTGGGGCTCGGCACGGGGCGTTCGAGGACGACCTCGTACCACCCCCAGACCGCGTTGCCCAGGGCGGCCATCGCGGAGGAGAGGGCGAAGAGCAGCCAGGCGGGGCGGAAGCGGACCCGGCGGGTGCGGGCGTAGAGGAAGCAGGAGACGGCGGCGGTGCCGGCCGCCGCGCTGAGCCCGAAGTCGCCCATGAACAGCGCGAGTTGTTCGTTGCCCCAGTCGAAGGCGGAGCCGACCGCGTAGGCCGCGCAGATCACCGCGAGGGCGAGCTGCTGGGTGAGCCGCGATCCGCCGCCGGCCGCTGCCGGTGGCCGGGTGGGGGGCGTGCGGACGGGCTGCTGTGGCGCGCGGGGCGCCCCGTCGAGCGCGGTCGTGGTCACCGGCGGCGCGCTCACCGCGCCCTCCCGGTGCGGCTCGCGCCAGTGACCCTCGGGGGCCGGTGCGGATGCCTCCGCCGGGCGCCCGGCCGGGGGTGCAGGGCGAGCCGGCTCATCGGCCGCTCGCGCCTGCGCGCGGTCGTACGCCAGGGTCGCCATCGGCGGCTCCGCCGCGTCGGATCGTTCGTCCATAGGCCGTGCATCGCCCGTCGCCCCCCTCACAGAGCTGAAATGTTCGTCCCCGGCGCCGATCGGTCGGCGGCGCACCCCTGTCGGGACGATACACCAGGATCGTCACTCAGGGACATAGCTTCTCTACTCTCCGTGACGACCAGCGACTATGCGGGCACACACCGCGCTTGAAGGGTCGCGGAGGGTGCCGACGCACGGCTCACGCCCCGGTGGTGAGGACCACGTGGCGCAGTGGCTCATGGTTCACGAACCGGGTCAACTGGTCCACCAGGAGCCGCTCCGCGCGCGGCCGGAACGCCGAACTCGGGCCGCCCACATGCGGGGTGATCAGTACGCCCGGCGCCCGCCACAACGGGTGCCCCGGCGGCAGCGGTTCCGGGTCGGTGACGTCCAGCGCGGCGGTCAGGCGCCCGCTCTCCACCTCGCTGAGCAGGGCGTCGGTGTCGACCACGGGCCCGCGCGCGATGTTCACCAGCAGGGCGCCGTCCTTCATGCGGGCCAGGAAGGCGGCGTCCACCAGGCCCCGTGTCTCGTCGGTGAGGGGCGTCGCGAGGATCACCACGTCGGCTTCCGGGAGCAGTTGGGGAAGTTCTGTGAGCGGATGCACGACCCCGCGCGCGGTGGTGCGCCCGGAGCGCGCCACCCGGGTCACGCGCTCCACCTCGAAGGGCGCGAGCCGGTCCTCGATGGCCGAACCGATCGCCCCGTAGCCGAGGATGAGCACGTTCCGGTCGGCCAGAGCGGGCCGGAACTCCCCTTGCCAGCGCCCCTCTTCCTGCGCCCGCACGAACCCCGGGATCCCGCGCAGCGAGGCCAGTGTGAGGGTGAGAGCCAGCTCGGCGGTACTGGTGTCGTGGACGCCCCGGGCGTTGCAGAGCTGGACGCCGGGGGCGACCAGGGAGAGGTTCGCGGTGATGTCGTCCACGCCCGCGGTGAGGGTCTGGATCACGCGCAGGCCGGTCATCCGCTCCAGCGGACGCGTCCGCACCTCCAGCGGCTTCATGTACGGGACCACGTACACCGCGCAGTCGGCGGGGTCACCGGGGAACGCCCCACCGTCCCAGAACGAGTAGTCGAGCCCCTCGGGCAGTCCCTTGATCTCCTCGGGCGGGATCGGCATCCAGACGTCTTGGGTCATGGTCAGGAGGCTAGTTCAGGGCGGGTGGGACCAGACGTTAGGTTGGGGGTCTCTTCGAGGGAGGTTCGCGGCAGGTGGAGCGCAGGAGGATCGGCACGGGGGCGCTCTCTGTGGGGGCCGTGGGGCTCGGGTGCATGCCGATGAGCTGGGCGTACAGCGGGTCGCGGCGGCGGGGCGAGGAGTCGGTCAGGGCCGTGCACCGGGCGCTGGACCTCGGGTCGGACCTGCTGGACACCGCCGACATGTACGGCCCGTTCACCAATGAGCTGCTGCTCGGCCGGGTGCTGAGGGAGCGGCGCGCGGACGCGTTCGTGTCGACCAAGGCCGGGCTGCTGGTGGGTGATCAGCACATCGTGGCCAACGGGCGCCCCGGCTATGTGAAGCGGGCCTGCGACGCCTCGCTGCGCCGCCTGCAGACCGACGTCATCGACCTGTACCAGCTGCACCGCGCCGACCCCGAGGTCCCGGTCGAGGAGACCTGGGGCGCGATGGCGGAGCTGGTGCGGGCCGGGAAGGTCCGGGCGCTCGGCCTGTGCGCGGTCGGCGCGCGCGGCGGCCGCCGCCCCGGGTCCGGGCTGTACGACGGCACGCTGCGCCAGTTGCAGCGGGTGCAGCAGGTGTTCCCGGTGAGCGCGGTGCAGGCGGAGCTGTCGGTGTGGTCGCCGGAGGCGCTGACCGCGCTGCTGCCCTGGTGTGCGGAGCGGGGCATCGGCTTCCTCGCGGCGATGCCCCTGGGGAATGGTTTCCTCACCGGGACGCTCACCCCGGGCGAGGGTTTCGAACCGGACGACCCGCGCGCCCGCCACCCCCGTTTCACGGCCGAGATGATGGCGTCCAACCAGCCTCTCGTGGCCGGGCTCCGGCGTATCGCGCGCCGGCACGGCGCGGACGTCACCCCGGCACAGGTCGCGCTGGCCTGGGTGCTGGCACAGGGACCGCAGGTCATCGCGCTGCCCGGCACCAAGCGGGAGCGCTGGGCCCGGGAGAACGCGGCGGCGGCCGCGCTGCGGCTGACCCCGGAGGACCTCGCCGAGGTGGCCGCACTGCCTCCGGCGCTGGGATCGTGGGACTAGGTCTGTCGCGGAACCGCTGACGCGCACGGTGTGCGTCTGGTGGGGTAGCGGTGTCGGTGCGACCCCTTCGAAGGGACCTTGACCGTGCGAAGCCGAACCGTGCCCGCCGTACTCGCCGCGACCACGCTGCTGCTGGGCGCGGGCTGCTCCTCGGGCGGGGGTGACGGGCGGGGATCGCCCGACGAGAACACGGTGACGGTCAGCGTGCCGTCGGAGACCGCGCCGCCCGCCAAGGGCTCGGTGAAGGTGCTGCGGACGGTGGCCGAGGGGCTCAAGAGCCCGTGGGGGCTGGCCCCGCTGCCCGACGGGAACCTGCTGGTCTCCTCCCGCGACGACGCCACCCTCACCCGGATCGACGCCAGGACCGGCAAGAAGACGGTGACCGGCCGGATCTCCGGGGTCGAGCCCGCCGGCGAGGGCGGCCTGCTGGGCATCGCCCTCTCCCCCGGCTTCGCCTCGGACCACATGGTCTACGCCTGCTTCACCTCCGCCTCCGACAACCGTGTGGTCCGCGTCCGGTACGACGAGAAGCGCGCCCCCGGTGACCAACTGGGCGCCCCGGACACGGTGTTCAAGGGCATCCCCAAGGGCCACATCCACAACGGCGGCCGGATCGCCTTCGGCCCGGACGGCATGCTGTACATCGGTACCGGCGAGAGCGGCGACAGCGGGCTGGCCCCCGACAAGAAGTCGCTGGGCGGCAAGATCCTGCGGATCACCCCGGAGGGCGAGCCCGCGCCGGGCAACCCCCTCGGCCGCTCCCCGGTGTACTCCTACGGCCACCGCAATGTGCAGGGTCTGGCCTGGGACCGGCAACAGCGGCTGTTCGCCTCGGAGTTCGGGCAGGACACCTGGGACGAGCTGAACGCGATCAAGCCGGGCGGCGACTACGGCTGGCCCGCCGCCGAGGGCAAGGGCTCCGATCCGCGCTTCCAGAATCCGCTGGCCCAGTGGCACACCGACGACGCGTCCCCGAGCGGTATCGCCCAAGTGGACGGGGTGATCTGGATGGCCGGCCTCCGGGGCGAGCGCCTGTGGCGCGTCCCGTTGCGCTCCACCTCGGCGTCGGCCCCGCCGCAGGCGTTCCTGGACGGGACGTACGGCCGGCTGCGCACGGTGGCCCCGGCCGGGCAGGACCGGCTGTGGCTGCTGACCAGCAACACCGACGGCCGGGGCGACCCCAAGAAGGGCGACGACCGGCTGCTGGAGCTGCGGGTCCGCTGACGGGGGCGGTGCGGCACACCGCCCCCGCTCGCGCGCGGGTCAGCCCGCCGAGGGCAGACCGAGCAGCGCGTCGGAGTACTTCAGCGCGGCCAGCAGCAGGCCGATGACGCCGAGCGCGACACCGCCCCACGCGACCGACTTGATCCACGGGGCCTGCGGCCGGCCCGGCGCGCCGAACGCGGGGCGGGCGAGCACCGCGACGCCCACGACCAGCGCGGCCACGGCGAAGAGGCCGGCCCACAGGGCGGTGGCGTGCCAGGCGTCGCCGTAGACCGCCTTGATCTGCTGGGCGACCCCCGCCTGGGAGGACGTCTTGAGCTGGCCCATGAGCTGGGCGCGGGCCGAGGCGACGGTGCCGACCCAGCCGCCGTTGAGCGAGACCAGGCCGAGCGCGGCGGACACCACGGCACCGGCGCCCTGGCCGACCCCGGACGCGCGGCGCGGCTCGGCGGCCGTCTCCTCGCCGCTCTCCGGCTGTTCGGCTGCCTGGGCTTCCTCGGTCACGGCGGTCTCCGCCACCGTCTCGTCGTGCTGTGCGCCGGTCTCGGTCCCGGCGCCTTCCGCTGTCTTCGTAGCCATGCCCGGCACCGTACGGACGGAGTCTGAGAGGCGTCTTAACGCCCGCTGTGCGCTGCGGTTTCCCGGGCCGCGCGCCACTCGGGTGGCCGGCGCCGCCCAGCCCTCGGTGCCGGTGCGGACGCCTCAGTCGAACTGGTCGCCGAGGGCCATGATCATCGTCCCGGCTATCAGCAGCCAGAGGGCCCGGCGGGTGCGGCCCCGGGTGCCGAGGAGGGCGGCGGCCGCGCAGACGGCGGCGCCGGTGGCGTACGCGGCGGGGACCAGGGCGGGGGCGGTGCCGGTCAGGCGGAGCAGGGCGGCGGCGGTCCCGGCGAGGGTGAGGAGGGCGCCGGTGCCGGTGGCGAGCCAGCGGGCGCGGCGGGCCTCGTCGTGGCCGTCGGTCTCCGCTTCGTCCTGGACGACGGGCTCCGCCCGTTCCGCCAGTTCCGCCGCCTCCTCCTCGGCCTCTGCCTCGGCGGGTCCGGCGACGGAATCGGTACGTCCACTCATGGCGGGCGAGCGTAGCGCCTTCGCCCCGGGTGCCTCCTCGCGACCCCCGGAAAACGGGCGTGGCCCCGGAGGATGCACCTCCGGGGCCACGTCTCGGCGCGGGACTCAGCCCTCGCTCACACCCAGCCGGTCCAGGATCAGCTCCTTGACGCGGGCGGCGTCGGCCTGGCCACGGGTGGCCTTCATGACCGCGCCGACCAGCGCGCCGGCCGCCGCCACCTTGCCGCCGCGGATCTTGTCCGCGATGGCCGGGTTGCCGGCGATGGCCTCGTCGACGGCGGTGGTCAGCGCACCCTCGTCGGAGACGACCTTGAGGCCGCGCTTCTCCACGACCTCGTCCGGCGTGCCCTCACCGGCGAGGACGCCCTCGATGACCTGGCGGGCCAGCTTGTCGTTCAGGTCGCCGGAGTTCACCAGCTCGGTGACCCGCGCGACCTGCACCGGCGTGATCGCCAGCTCGTCCAGCGCCTTCTGGGACTCGTTGGCGCTGCGCGCCAGCTCGCCCATCCACCACTTGCGGGCGGAGGCCGCGTCGGCACCGGCGTCGATGGTGGCGACGATCAGGTCCAGCGCACCGGCGTTGGTGATCGACTGCATGTCGGTGGCCGAGATGCCCCACTCCGCCAGCAGGCGGGTACGGCGGGCCAGCGGCAGCTCGGGCAGCGCGGCGCGGATCTTCTCGACCCACTCGCGCGAGGGCGCCACCGGGACGAGGTCGGGCTCCGGGAAGTACCGGTAGTCCTCGGCCTCCTCCTTCACGCGGCCCGAGGTCGTCGACCCGGTGTCCTCGTGGAAGTGGCGGGTCTCCTGGATGATCGTGCCGCCGCCGTCGAGCACGGCCGCGTGGCGCATGATCTCGAAACGGGCGGCGCGCTCGACCGAGCGCAGCGAGTTGACGTTCTTCGTCTCCGAGCGCGTACCGAACTTCTCGCGGCCGTGCGGGCGCAGCGACAGGTTCACGTCGCAGCGCATCTGGCCCATCTCCATCCGCGCCTCGGAGACACCGAGGGCCCGGATGACCTCGCGCAGCTCGCGGACGTAGGCGCGCGCGACCTCGGGGGCCCGCTCGCCCGCGCCCTCGATGGGCTTGGTGACGATCTCGATGAGCGGGATGCCCGCGCGGTTGTAGTCCAGCAGCGAGTGGGACGCGCCGTGGATACGGCCGGTGGCACCGCCGACGTGCGTCGACTTGCCGGTGTCCTCCTCCATGTGGGCGCGCTCGATCTCCACGCGGAAGGTCTCACCGTCCTCCAGCTGCACGTCGAGGTAACCGTCGAAGGCGATCGGCTCGTCGTACTGGGAGGTCTGGAAGTTCTTCGGCATGTCCGGATAGAAGTAGTTCTTCCGGGCGAAGCGGCACCATTCGGCGATCGAGCAGTTCAGCGCGAGGCCGATCTTGATCGCGGACTCGACGCCGGTCGCGTTGACGACCGGGAGCGCGCCGGGCAGGCCGAGGCAGACCGGGCAGGTCTGCGAGTTGGGCTCGGCGCCCAGCTCGGTCGAACAGCCGCAGAACATCTTGGTGTGGGTGCCGAGTTCGACATGGACCTCAAGGCCCATGACGGGGTCGTACGACGACAGCGCGTCCTCGTACGACACCAGGTCGGTCGTGGTGGTCACGGTGAAAACTTCCCTCTCAGCCCAGCAGGACGTCGTCGTCGCCCAGCCGCTTCAGCTCGCGGTAGAGGATGGCGAGGCCGGTGACGATGGCGACGGCGGACACGGCGGCGTCGACCAGGCGCAGGGTGTCCTGCTCGGAGCGCGCCTTCTTGATCTGCTTGGCCACGCCGACCGCGCTGAACGCGGTGCCGGCCATGGACAGGTACGTGCCGGACCTCGACTGCTTGAAGCCCTTGGCCTTGTTCAGTGCGCTCACAGCGACGGTGCCTCCTCGATCAACGGGTGACCCCACCTTTCCACGAAGGCGGCCTCGACGGCGGCGCCGACCTTGTACAGCCTGTCGTCCTTCAGCGCCGGGGCGATGATCTGGAGGCCGACGGGGAGGTTGTCCTCCGGGGCGAGACCGCACGGCAGCGACATGGCCGCGTTGCCCGCGAGGTTCGTCGGGATGGTGCACAGGTCCGCGAGGTACATCGCGATCGGGTCGTCGGCGCGCTCACCGATCGGGAAGGCGGTGGTCGGCGTCGTCGGGGAGACGATCACGTCGACCTTCTCGAACGCCTTCTCGAAGTCCTGCGTGATGAGGGTGCGGACCTTCTGCGCGGAGCCGTAGTAGGCGTCGTAGTAGCCGCTGGAGAGGGCGTACGTGCCGAGCATGATGCGGCGCTTGACCTCGTCGCCGAAGCCGGCCTCGCGGGTGAGCGAGGTGACCTCCTCGGCCGAGTGGGTGCCGTCGTCGCCGACGCGGCGGCCGTAGCGCAGGCCGTCGAAGCGGGCGAGGTTGGACGAGCACTCGGACGGCGCGATCAGGTAGTACGCCGACAGCGCCAGGTCGAAGGACGGGCAGTCCAGCTCGACGATCTCGGCGCCCAGCTCCTTGAGCAGTTCGACGGACTCGTCGAAGCGCTGGAGGACACCGGCCTGGTAGCCCTCGCCCCGGAACTGCTTGACGACGCCGACCCGCATGCCCGCCACCGAGCCGTTGCGCGCGGCCTCGACGACCGGCGGTACGGGGGCGTCGATGGAGGTGGAGTCCAGCGGGTCGTGGCCCGCGATGACCTCGTGCAGCAGCGCCGTGTCCAGCACCGTGCGGGCGCAGGGGCCGCCCTGGTCCAGGGAGGAGGAGAAGGCGACCATGCCGTAGCGGGAGACCGAGCCGTAGGTCGGCTTGACGCCGACGGTGCCGGTGACGGCGGCCGGCTGGCGGATGGAGCCGCCGGTGTCGGTGCCGATGGCGAGCGGGGCCTCGAAGGCGGCGAGCGCGGCGGCGGAGCCGCCTCCGGAGCCGCCGGGGATCTTGGTGAGGTCCCACGGGTTGCCGGTCGGGCCGTAGGCGCTGCTCTCGGTGGAGGACCCCATGGCGAACTCGTCCATGTTGGTCTTGCCGAGGATGACCACGTCGGCGGCCTTGAGCCGCTTGGTGAGCGTCGCGTCGTACGGCGGGAGCCAGCCCTCGAGGATCTTCGAGCCGACCGTGGTCGGCACGCCCTCGGTGGTGAAGATGTCCTTCAGCGCGAGCGGGACGCCGGCCAGCGGGCCGAGCTGCTCGCCACGGGCTCGCTTGGCGTCCACGGCGCGCGCCTGGGCGAGGGCGCCCTCGCGGTCGACGTGCAGGAAGGCGTGCACCTTCTCGTCGACGGCCTCGATGCGCGCCAGGTGTGCCTCGGCGACCTCGACGGCCGTCAGCTCGCCGGAGGCGATCTTCTCGGCGGTCTGGGCGGCCGTGAGCTTGATGATGTCGGTCATGACTTCTTAGTCCTCCCCCAGGATCTGCGGCACCTTGAAACGCTGCTGCTCCTGGGCGGGGGCGCCGGAGAGCGCCTGCGCGGGGGTGAGCGAGGGACGGACCTCGTCCGCCCGCATGACGTTCGTCAGCGGGAGCGGGTGCGAGGTCGGCGGTACGTCTTGGTCGGCGACCTCGCTGACGCGGGCGACCGCGCCGATGATGTCGTCGAGCTGGCCGGCGAAGTGGTCGAGCTCTTCGGGCTTCAGCTCCAGACGCGCCAGCCGGGCGAGGTGGGCGACCTCCTCGCGCGTGATGCCAGGCATGCAGCGATCCTCTGGGGTGAGTGAGTGTGGTTGGGCCGGGGCTGGTCGTCCTCTTTCCGTCGTCCGCCCGAAGGGCGGGTCACGCGGCGTCCGGTGCGTGCGATCGCAAGGCGCCGGAGCGCCCTCGTGGCGGAGCCACGTGGGCGATTCGGCAACGCGGCGAGCGTGCGTGCCGGGCGTCGCGTGACAGACGGAAAGGGGACGACTAGCCCCAATCCTATGGGGCGTGGGCCCGTCACCGTTAAACGGTTTCCCCGGGGCGCCTGTCAGGGGAAACGTTCCCCCGGCCGGAGCCGGGGGCTACTCCCCCGCCGGGAGCGCCGCGCGGGGGCGCTGCCAGCCACGGGAGCCGCGGGCCTGGAGCCAGGCCGTGGTCTCCTCGGGCGGCATCGCGGCGGCCACCAGCCACCCCTGTACGGCGTCACAGCGCAGGTCGCGCAGGTGTTCCCAGGTCTCGTCGTCCTCCACGCCCTCGGCGACGACCACCAGGCCGAGCGAGTGCGCGAGGTCGACCGTGCAGCGCACGATCGCCGCGTCCTCGGCGTCCACCGCGAGCCGGGCCACGAAGGAACGGTCGATCTTCAGTTCGCTGACCGGCAGCCGCCGCAGGTGGACCAGGGACGAGTAGCCGGTGCCGAAGTCGTCCAGGGACATCTTCACGCCGTGTCCGGCGAGCGCGGCCAGGGTGTCGGCGGCCCGCTGCGGGTCCTCCAGCAACACGTGCTCGGTGATCTCCAGCTGGAGCGCCCCCGCCGGGACCCCGTGCCGGGCCAGCCGGGCGGCGACGGAGCCGGCGAAGCCGGGGGTGTGCACGTCGCGGGGGGAGACGTTCACCGCCACCGGCACCCGGAGCCCCTGCTCGCGCCAGCGGGCGACCTGCGCGAGGGCGGTCTCCAGCACGTACTCGGTGAGGTGCGGCATCAGCCCGGAGGACTCGGCTATCGCGATGAACTCGTCCGGCGGGACCTTGCCCCGCTCCGGGTGCACCCAGCGCACCAGGGCCTCCAGGCCGGCCACCTGGCCGTCGAAGCGGACCTTGGGCTGGTAGTGCAGCTGGACCTCGCGCGCGTCCAGCGCCCGGCGCAGATCGCCCAGCAGGGCGAGCCGGTCGGGGGTGTTGGAGTCCCGCTTGGACTCGTACGCCTCCACGCCGGAGCGGTCCCGCTTGGCCTGGTACATCGCCACGTCCGCGCGGCGCAGCATGCCCTCGGCGTCCAGCGCGTGGTCGGGGAAGACGGCGACACCCGCGCTGGCCTCCAGCACGAGCGTGAGTCCGTCCAGGTCGAGCGGTGAGCCGAGCGCGGTGACCAGTGCGCGCGCGATGCGGGTGGCCGACGTGGTGGAGTCGGCCACCGGCAGTAAGACGGCGAACTCGTCCCCGCCGAGGCGCGCGGCCTCCGCCCCGTCCGGCAGGGCCTTCTTCAGCCGGTCGGCGATCTGCAACAGCAGCCGGTCACCGGCGAGATGGCCCAGGGTGTCGTTGACCGACCGGAAGCGGTCGAGGTCGATCAGCATCAACGCCGAGCGCGCGCCGATGCGTTCGGCGTCGTCCAGCGCGGTCCAGATCCGCTCCAGCAGCCACTGCCGGTTGGGCAGCCCGGTGAGCGGGTCGCGCAACTGCTCCTCCGCACGGGCCCGCGCCATCCACAGGGTGGAGTCCAGGGCGATCAGCGGGATGACGAACAGCGGCAGCAGCGCCGGCCGGGCGTCGGCGACCACGCACACCAGCGGCGCGATGCCGAGCAGGGCGACGGCGACCAGGCCCTGCCGGACCAGCGCGGTCCGGGCGATGGTGGGCACCCCGCCCGCGCGCGGGGCGTGCAGGTACCAGAGCAGTCCCCGGCCGACGACGAGGTAGGCGCCCGCCGCGAGCATCACCTCGGGGACGGTGCCGAGTCCCCAACTGGCGGGCCGCCAGGGCTCCTCGACGGTACCGACCCGGCCGAAGGCGCCGAGGACCAGGGCGCCGGCGCCGATGGCGAGGATGTCCACCGCGCCGTGCAGCAGACCCTCGCGGCGGCAGTTGCGCCGGGCGGCGCCGACAAGGACGACGACGGTGAGGCTGACCAGCCCGGCCGGGACCCAGCCGTACAGCAGCAGGGTGGCCAGGGTGAGGGCGGCGCCGGACGCGGTGCCGCCGCTCCAGCGGGCCCGGCCCAGCATCACGAGATGGCCGACGACGAGGCCGGTGAGCAGCGCCAGCGCCCACCCGGCCGTACCGGCGGGGAAGAGCGCGTGGCCGCCGCTGAAGGCGCCGTAGAGCCCGGCGCCGAGGGCGAGCCCGGCCGCTCCGGTGAGGGCGGCGGGCAGGGTGGGTATCCACGCGCGCCGCCCGCCGCCCAGCGGCGGCCCGAGGTCGGCGGCGAGCACCAACGCCGCGTGCGGATCGACGCCGTCGGCGCGGGAGTCGGGTGCCGCGCGGTCCTTGCCGTGCCCGGTCCACCGGTTCCCCCGCCACGCGCCCGCGCGGCGGCGCAGGCGCAGTCGTGAGCCGGGGGCGGCGCTCTCGGTCGGTTCCATTCCCGTCCCTCTCACAGCCGGCGGTGCCCACGCCACGCGACCCTGGCCCCGAGGACCCTCAGCGGCTCGGCGGTGGAAAGCCTTCCCCGTGCCGGCTGTCGGGCACGGGGATGCACCGGCCGCGGCTGGGCACGGCGGGCGCACCCCTCAACAGTAGGCCGCGGAGGGCCTCCTGGGGCAGCGGTCGTGGACGGTCGCCCGAATGCGTACGGGCCACCCGTATGCATCTGATATGCGCCGTACGGGTGGCCTTCAACCGCTACTCCCCGGTCGGAAGCGCGACTTCGGCCGCCGCCTCGGGTCCGCGCTCCAGCAGGACGGTGAATCCGTCCTCGTCGAGCACCGGCACCTTGAGCTGCATCGCCTTGTCGTACTTGGAGCCGGGGTTGTCGCCGACGACCACGAAGGAGGTCTTCTTGGAGACGGAACCGGTCACTTTCGCGCCCCGGCTCTGGAGTGCGTCCTTGGCGCCGTCCCGGGTGAAGTTCTCCAGCGTGCCGGTGACGACGACGGTCATCCCCTCCAGCGGGCGGGGCCCCTCGTCCTCGTCCCCGGCGGCCTCCTCCAGCGGGACCCCGGCCGCCTTCCACTTGCGCACGATCTCGCGGTGCCAGTCCTCGGCGAACCACTCCTTGAGCGCGGCCGCGATGATCGGGCCGACTCCGTCGGTGGCGGCCAGCTCCTCCTCGGTGGCCGCTTCGATGCGGTCGACCGACCGGAACTCGCGGGCGAGCGCCTGGGCGGCGACGGGGCCGACGTGCCGGATGGAGAGGCCGTTGATGAACCGGGCCAGCGGGCGCTGCTTGGCGGCCTCGATGTGCTCCAGCAGGGAGAGGGTGTTCTTCTTCGGCTCGCCCTTCTGGTTGGCGAAGACGGTGACGACCTTCTCCTCGCCGGTCTTCGGGTCGCGCTTGGGCAGCCCGCTGTCCGGGTCCAGCACATGCGCCTTGATGGGCAGCAGCTTCTCCACCGTGAGGTCGAACAGGTCGCCCTCGTCCACCAGCGGCGGGTCGGCGGGCTCCAGCGGCCGGGTGAGCGCGGCGGCCGCGACCCCGCCGAAGTGCTCGATGTCCAGGCACTCGCGGCCCGCGAGATAGGCGACCCGCTCCCGCAACTGGGCCGGGCAGGCACGGGCGTTGGGGCAGCGGAGGTCGATGTCGCCCTCCTTCATGGGCCGCAGCGGCGTCCCGCACTCGGGGCACTCGCTGGGCATCACGAACTCCCGCTCGCTGCCGTCCCGGAGGTCGGCGACCGGCCCGAGGATCTCCGGGATGACGTCACCGGCCTTGCGCAGCACCACGGTGTCCCCGATGAGCACGCCCTTGGCCTTGACGACCTCCTGGTTGTGCAGGGTGGCGAACTCGACCTCGCTGCCCGCCACCGTGACCGGCTCGACCTGGGCGTACGGGGTGACGCGGCCGGTGCGGCCGACGCCCACCTTGATGTCGATCAGCTTGGTGTTGACCTCCTCCGGCGCGTACTTGTACGCGATGGCCCAGCGCGGGGCGCGCGCGGTGGAGCCGAGCCGGCCCTGGAGGCGGATCTCGTCGAGCTTGACGACGACCCCGTCGATCTCGTGGTCCACGGAGTGCCGGTGCTCGCCGTAGTACGCGATGAACTCCCGTACGCCGTCGAGGCCGTCGACCACGCGGTTGTGCGGGGAGGTGGGCAGGCCCCAGGTCTTCAGCAGGTCGTACGCCTCGGAGAGCCGGGTCAGGCCCTCGAAGCCCTCGTGGGCGCCGATGCCGTGGACGACCATGTGCAGCGGGCGGCTCGCGGTGACGCGGGGGTCCTTCTGACGGAGCGAACCGGCGGCCGCGTTACGGGGGTTGGCGAAGGGCTTGTCCCCGGCGGCGACCAGACGCTCGTTCAGCTCCAGGAACTTTTCCATCGGGAAGTAGACCTCGCCGCGGATCTCCACGAGGTCGGGCACCCTGTCGCCGTGCAGACGCTCGGGGATGTCGGTGATGGTGCGGACGTTGGGCGTGATGTCCTCACCGGTGCGGCCGTCGCCCCTGGTCGCGGCGCGGGTGAGGCGGCCGTGCTCGTAGGTGAGGTTGACGGCGAGTCCGTCGACCTTCAGCTCGCACAGGAAGTGGTAGGTCTGGTCGCCCAGTTCGCGGGCGATGCGGTCGGCCCAGGCGGCGAGTTCCTCGTCGTTGAAGGTGTTGTCCAGGGACAGCATCCGCTCGCGGTGCGCGACCGCGGTGAACTCCGTCTCGTAGGACCCGGCGACCTTCTGGGTGGGCGAGTCCGGGGTGCGCAGCTCCGGGAACTCCTCCTCCAGGGCCTCCAGGGACTTCAGCAGCTGGTCGAACTCCGCGTCGCTGACGACGGGAGCGTCCTTCACGTAGTACCGGAAGCGGTGTTCCTCGACCTGCTCCGCGAGCCGCCCGTGCCTCTCGCGCGCCTCGGCGGGCACCGCCGTCGTCGCCGCTTGCTTGTCGCCGGCCACCGTAGTGTCCTCCCGTTACTCAGGGTTGTCCGCGAGGGATCTCGCCGCCCGGACGCAGTGGGCGAGCGCCTGGCGGGCGTAGGCGGGGGAAGCACCCGCGAGACCGCACGTGGGCGTGACCGTGACCGCCTCCGCGAGCAGCCCCGGCCGCAGCCCCAGCCTGCGCCACAGCGTCCTGACACCCATGACGCTACCGGCAGGGTCTGACAATGCGGCATCCGTGCCGGGGACGACACCGGCGAACAGCCGGGTGCCGCCCTCGACGGCCTCCCCGATCGCGTCGTCGTCACGCTCGGTGAGCAGGCCGAAGTCGAAGGAGACGGCGTCGGTGCCCGCGCGCCGCAGCAGCGCGAACGGCACGTCGGGGGCGCAGGAGTGGACGACGGTGGGGCCGGGGCCGCTCGCGCCGAGCACCTCGCGCAGCCCGGACTCCACGACCTGCCGGTCCACGGCGCGGTGGGTGCGGTAGCCGCTGGCGGTGCGGATCTGGCCGCGCAGCACGGCGGTGAGGGAGGGCTCGTCGAGCTGGAGCACCACGCGGGCGCCGGGGATGCGGCGGCGGACGTCGGCCAGGTGCAGGCGCAGGCCCTCGGCGAGCGAGGCGGTGAGGTCGCGGCAGGCGCCGGGGTCGGACAGCACCGCCTCGCCGTTGCGCAGCTCCAGCGCGGCGGCGAGCGTCCAGGGGCCGACCGCCTGCACCTTGACGTCGCCCTCGTAGCCCTGGGTGAACTCCTCCAGGGCGTCGAGGTCCTGGCGCAGCCACGCGTGCGCGCGCCGGGTGTCGCGGCCGGGCCGGTCGGACAGCCGCCAGCCGCTGGGCTCCACGCGCGCGTACAGCTCGACCAGCATCCCGGCGGTGCGGCCGATCATGTCGGCGCCGGGGCCGCGCGCGGGCAGCTCGGCGAGGTACGGGAAGTCCTCCAGGCTGCCGGTGACGGTCTTGGCGGTCTCGCGCGCGTCCCCGCCGGGCATCGAGCCGACGCCGGTGGCCGCGGGGAAGGTGACCTGGGTGTTCTCACTCACCCCGGCAGGGTATGCCGTACGGCGGACGGGCGCGTCAGCGGCCGGGGCGCACGGTCAGGTCGTTGATCTCGGCGTCCCGGGGCAGGTCCAGGGCGAGCAGGATCGTGTCCGCGACCGACTCGGGGTCGATGAACCGCGCGGGGTCGTACTCCTTGCCCTCCTGCTGGTGCACCTTGGCCTGCATGGGGCTGGCGGTGCGGCCGGGGTAGACCGAGCTGACCCGGACCCCGTTGCCGTGCTCCTCCTGGCGCAGCGAGTCCGCGAGCGCCTTCAGCCCGTGCTTGGAGGCGGCGTACGCGGACCAGCCGGCGTGCGCGTTGAGTCCGGCGCCGGAGTTGACGAAGACCACCTGGCCGCGGGCGGTGCGGAGCTGGGGCAGGAAGTGCCGGGTCAGCTCGGCGGGCGCGATCAGGTTGACGCCCAGCTGGTGGCGCCAGGACTTGGGGGTGAGGTCCCCGACGTCGCCGAGGTCGACGACCCCGGCGATGTGCAGCAGCGAGTCCACCCGGTCCGGCAGGGACTGGTGGGAGAAGGCCCAGGACAGCTTGTCGGGGTCGGCGAGGTCGCCCACCAGGGTGGTGGCGCCGGGGAACTCGGCAGCCAGTTCCTTGGCGCGGCCCGCGTCGCGCGCGTGCAGCACGAGGTCGTCCCCGCGCGCGTGCAGCCTGCGGGCGACGGCGGCGCCGATGCCGGAACCGGCGCCGGTGATCACATGAGTAGCCATGCCCGCCATGGTCGCATCAGCCCGCGGCGAGGGACTCCTCCAGGTGGGCCAGGGCGGCGGCCGGCCCGTCGGCGAAGTGCATCAGCTCCGACAGCGGGCGCGGCAGGAAGCCCTCGGCCTCCATGCGGCGGAACTGCTGCTCCAGGCCGTCGTAGAAGCCGGCGGTGTTGAGCAGCACCACGGGCTTGGTGGTGCGGCCGTGCTTCTTCAGTTCCAGGATCTCGGTGGCCTCGTCCAGGGTGCCGGTGCCGCCGACCATGATCACCACGGCGTCGGCCTTCTGAAGCAGCAGCCGCTTGCGCTCGGCGAGGTCGGCGGCGATCACCATCTCGTCCGCGCCGGGCCGGGCGACCGCCGACAGGAACTCCACGGAGACGCCCACAAGCCTGCCTCCGGCCTCCTGCACGCCGTCCGCGACCACCTTCATCAGGCCGGAGTCCGAACCGCCCCAGACGAGCGTGTGGCCGCCCTTGCCGAGCAGTTCCCCGAACTCCCGCGCGGGGCGCGTGTAGCGCTCGTCGAGGTCGGCGGCGGAGAGGAAGACGCAGATGTTCATGCCGCCCACGGTACGCGGGAACATCCGCGCCCCCGCCCGTGCTGTCCGGGTATGGCACACGGACACACGATCACCATCGAAGAGGGCGAGCAGCGCGTGCGCGTCGTGCACGACGGCCAGGTGCTCGCGGAGACCGACCGGCCCCTCGTGCTGCACGAGACGGGCTGTCCGCCCCGGTACTACCTCCCCGCGAAGGACGTCCGGCTCGATCTGCTGACTCCCTCGGACACCCACACCGACTGCCCCTTCAAGGGCACGGCGTCCTACTGGTCGCTGCCGGACGCGCCCGATCTGGTGTGGGCGTACCCGGACCCGAAGCCGGAGGTGGCCCGGATCAAGGACCACTACTGCTTCTACTCCCCCGAAGTGGCCTGACCGCGCGGCGCGCCGTGTCGTGACCGGTGACTCCGGCACCCGTACGGCAGTGTCCACGGACATGGACAAGAAGACGACTTCCGTCGACGGGACCTCGCTCGCGTACCGCGTGACCGGTGAGGGGCCCACGGTCATCCTGGTCAGTGGCGCGATGTCCACCGGGCTGACGCTCGCGCCGCTGGCGGCGGCGCTCGCGGACCGCTGCCGGGCCGTCGTCTACGACCGCCGGGGCCGGGGTGCGAGCGGCGACACGGCGCCGTACGCGGTCGAGCGCGAGGTGGAGGACCTGGCCGCGCTGATGGCGGCCGTGGGCGGCGAGGCGGCCCTCTTCGGGCTGTCCTCGGGCGGCGCGCTGGCGCTGCTGGCGGCCGCGAGCGGCCTGCCGGTGACCCGGGCGGCGGTCTACGAGGTGCCCTTCAACGACTTCCTGCCCGAGGGCCCGGAACGGCAGCTGTCCTACGCGGCCGCCCTGGACGTGGCCCTCGCGGCGGGCGACCGGGGCGGGGCGGCGGAGCTGTTCCTGCGGCTGACCGGGCTGGGCGAGGAGATGATCCAGCGGGCCCGCCAGTCCCCGATGTGGCCCGGCCTGGAGCAGGTCGCGCCGAGCCTGGCGTACGACGCCGCCCTGATGGGCGACGGGCTGCTCCCGGCGGAGCCGCTCTCCCACGTCCCGGTGCCGGTGCTGTCGGCGGCGGGCAGCCTGAGCCCGGAGTGGCTGCGGGCGGGCGCCCAGGCGGTCGCGGAGGCGGTGCCGGACGGCGCGTACGCGGTGCTGGAGGGGCAGACGCACGCGGTCGAGCCGGCGTTCCTCGCGCCGGTACTGGCCGACTTCGTCACCGGCTGAGCCGGGCTCAGACCGCGGCGGCCGTGGCCCGCGTGGTGGTGGCGATGGTCGCCGAGCCGACCACGCGCGTGCCGTCGTACAGCACGATCGCCTGGCCGGGGGCGACGCCCCGGACGGGCTCGGTGAAGGTGACGCGGAGTTCGCCGTCGACCAGCTCGGCGTCGACCTCGGTCTCGCCGCCGTGCGCGCGGAGCTGGGCGGTGTAGGTGCCGGGGCCCTCGGGCGCGGTGCCGCACCAGCGGGGCTTGATCGCGGTCAGCGCGGTGACGTCGAGGGCGGCGGCCGGGCCGACCGTGACGGTGTTGGTGACCGGGGAGATGTCCAGGACGTAGCGCGGCTTGCCGTCGGGGGCAGGGGTGCCCAGACGCAGGCCCTTGCGCTGGCCGATGGTGTAGCCGTAGGCGCCCTCGTGGGTGCCGAGGCGGTTGCCGTCCTCGTCCACGATGTCGCCCTCGGCCTTGCCGAGCCGGTCGGCGAGGAAGCCCTGGGTGTCGCCGTCGGCGATGAAGCAGATGTCGTGCGAGTCGGGCTTCTTGGCGACGGCCAGGCCCCGGCGCTCCGCCTCGGCGCGGATCTCGTCCTTGGTGGTGACGGTGTCCCCGAGCGGGAACAGGGCGTGCGCGAGCTGGCGGTCGTCCAGCACGCCGAGCACGTAGGACTGGTCCTTGGCCATGTCGGAGGCGCGGTGCAGCTCGCGGTTGCCGTCCTCGTCCACCAGCACCTTGGCGTAGTGGCCGGTGCAGACGGCGTCGAAGCCGAGCGCGAGCGCCTTGTCCAGCAGCGCGGCGAACTTGATCTTCTCGTTGCAGCGCAGGCAGGGGTTGGGGGTGCGGCCGGCCTCGTACTCGGCGACGAAGTCCTCCACCACGTCCTCGCGGAAGCGGTCGGCGAGGTCCCAGACGTAGAACGGGATGCCGATGACGTCGGCGGCGCGGCGGGCGTCGCGGGAGTCCTCGATGGTGCAGCAGCCCCGCGCGCCGGTCCGGAACGATTGCGGGTTCGCGGAGAGCGCGAGGTGGACACCGGTCACGTCGTGACCGGCTTCCGCGGCACGCGCGGCGGCGACGGCGGAGTCCACGCCACCGGACATGGCGGCGAGGACGCGGAGGGGGCGCGGCGAGGTCTCAGTCATAGCCCTTCCAGGGTACGGGGCGACGGGAACCGGGGACGCCGGGTGTGCGTTGGTGATCAGGAGGGGTACGGCGGAATCGGGGCGTACGGGGTGGAGATGGACGACGGGGATCGCAGACCGGGCCGGCGCGCGCTGCTCATCGGCGGTGCGGTGGCCGCCGCGGGGGCGGCGCTGCTGGCGCACGACGAGCTGTCGCGGCTGTACTGGCGGCTGCCGGGGGTGGAGCGGCAGCGGGTGCCGGGCGCGGTGGACTTCGCGGGCGCCCGCTGGGTGGCGGCCTCGCCGGCCAACTACCGGCACGCGGACCGCCCGGACGACTACCCGGTGGACCGGGTGGTGGTCCACGTCACCCAGGGCGGTTACGCGTCGGCGGTGAAGGTGTTCCAGGATCCGGCGCACCAGGCGGCGGCGCACTACATCGTCCGCGCGGACGGCCGCGTCACCCAGCTCATCCGCGAGCTGGACGTGGCCTTCCACGCGGGCAACCGGTCCTTCAACGAGCGCAGTGTCGGCATCGAGCACGTCGGCTTCGTGGACGACCCGAAGTCCTTCACGGACGCGATGTACGCCTCCTCGGCCCGGCTGACGGCCGCGATATGCGCCCGGTACGGCATGCCGGTGGACCGGGAGCACGTCGTCGGCCATGTCGAGGTGCCGGGCACGGACCACACGGACCCCGGCCCGCACTGGGACTGGGACCGGTACATACGGCTGGCACGCAGGGCCCGTACCACGCTGGGGAAGACCCCGGCCCAGAGGTCCTAGACGAGTCCGGCCGCGCGGGCGCGTTCCACGGCGGGCCCGATGGTCTTGGCCACGGCGTCCACGTCGTCCTGGGTGGAGGTGTGGCCCAGCGAGAAGCGCAGGGTGCCACGTGCCAGGTCGGGGTCGGTGCCGGTGGCGAGGAGGACGTGGCTGGGCTGGGCGACGCCCGCGGTGCAGGCGGAGCCGGTGGAGCACTCGATGCCCTGGGCGTCCAGCAGCAGGAGCAGGGAGTCGCCCTCGCAGCCGGGGAAGGTGAAGTGCGCGTTGGCGGGCAGCCGGCCGCCGGGCGCCGGGTCGCCGCCGAGCAGCGCGTCCGGGACGGCGGTCCGTACGGACTCCACCAGGCGGTCGCGCAGGGTGCCGATCTCGCGGGCGAACCACTCCTGCCGTTCGGCGGCGAGGCGTCCGGCGACCGCGAAGGAGGCGATGGCGGGCACGTCCAGCGTGCCGGAGCGGACATGGCGCTCCTGGCCGCCGCCGTGCAGCACGGGTACGGGGCTGTACTCGCGGCCGAGCAGCAGGGCGCCGATGCCGTAGGGGCCGCCGATCTTGTGGCCGGAGACGGTCATCGCGGCGAGCCCGGAGCCGGCGAAGCCGACCGGCACCTGGCCGAACGCCTGCACCGCGTCGGCATGCAGCGGCACCCCGAACTCGGCGGCGACATCGGCCAGTTCGCGGACCGGCATCAGGGTGCCGATCTCGTTGTTGGCCCACATCACGGTGGCCAGAGCGACATCGTCGGGGTTGCGGGCGATGGCCTCGCGCAGCACCTCGGGGTGGACGCGGCCGTACGCGTCGACGGGGAGGTACTCGACGGTGGCGCCCTCGTGCTCGCCCAGCCAGTGCACGGCGTCCAGCACCGCGTGGTGCTCGACGGGGCTGGCCAGCACCCGGACCCGGTTCGGGTCGGCGGCGCGGCGGGCCCAGTACAGGCCCTTGACGGCGAGGTTGTCGGCCTCGGTGCCGCCGGAGGTGAAGACCACCTCGCTGGGGCGGGCGCCGAGGGCGTCGGCGAGGGCTTCGCGGGACTCCTCGACGGTACGGCGCGCCTTGCGGCCGGAGGCGTGCAGGGAGGACGCGTTGCCGGTGACGCCGAGCCGGTCGGTCAGCTCCCGCGCGGCCTCGGGAAGCATCGGCGTGGTGGCCGCGTGGTCGAGGTAAGCCATGGTGACGCCGATTCTACGGGCCGCGCGGAGCCGCCATCGGCCCGGCGCGGGTGGCTCACAGGCTCCAGGACACCGTGTCGGTGAACTGCATGGCGGCGAACAGGACCACGAGGTCGGCCACACCCAGCGCCATGCCGAGGTAGGCACGGCCCCGGCGGCTCGTGCCACGCCACAGCGAGACACCCGCGAGGACGATGGCGACCGGGCCCAGGAAGAGGTTGAGGACGAGCAGTCCGAGCAGTCCGAGGATGAAGGACGCGACGGCCATGCCGTCGGCGTCGCGCGGCCGGGGCTTCGCCTCGACCTGACCGGTGGCAGGTGCGGTGAGATGCATGGTGCTCAGCTCCTGATGGTCGGTGCGGGCGGGTCAGTGGCTGGGGGTGCGGCGTCGGCCGTGGCGCTCACGGACGGCGAAGATCACGAGCCAGACACCGATGAAGGCGGCGACGGCGAAGCTGACGCCCACCGGTACGTGCGCCACGGTGCCGAGTGCGACACCGAGCAGCATGAGCGCGGCGACGAGGAACAGCATGGTTTCGATCCCCCCTCAGGGTCGTCTCGGTGAACAGTTGTAGTAACACTTGTTCACTGACTCCGAGTCTAACCCTCCGCACGGCTTTCCAATTCCGGAGAACAGTTGTTAACTGGATGACATGAGTCACACCCTCGGCATCCGGCAGGCCCAGAAGCAGAAGACCCGTCAGGCGTTCCTGGACGCGGCCCTGGTGCTGCTGGAGGAGCAGAGCCTGAGCAGTCTGGGGCTGCGCGAGGTGACCCGTGCCGTGGGGGTGGCGCCGACCGCGTTCTACCGGCACTTCCCCTCGATCGCGGAACTCGGCGTGGCGCTGGTCGACGAGGCGCTGAGCAGCCTGCACCCGATGGTGGGCCCGACGGTCTCGGCGGCCAACGACTCGGAGGAACGCATCGGCCGCGCGGTCGAGTTGATCGACCAGCTCGTACGGGCCTTCCCGGCGCACGTCCGCTTCATCGCCCGCGAGCGGCACGGCGGGGTGCAGCCGGTGCGCGAGGCGATCCGGGACCAGCTCGCGCGCTTCACCGAGGAGGTGAAGGCCGAACTGGCCGAGGACCGCGAGTCGGAGGGCTGGGGCGACGACGACCTGACGATGCTCGCGCATCTCTACGTCGACCAGATGCTCATCACAGCCCAGCTCTTCCTGGAGGCGCTGGAGGCCCCGCAGGGCGAGTGGGAGCGGGTGACCCACCTGGCCATCCGGCAACTGCGCCTGATCACGCTCGGCAGCAGGCACTGGCTGGACCAGGAGACGCCCTCCGGGCCGTAGGCGAGGGCCGGTTCAGCCCAGGCGGACCCGGGCCAGCTGGCGGGACTGGGCGACCAGCCGGTCCTCGCTGTCCCAGACCTCGGCGTCCTCCTCCAGGAAGCCGCCGGCCAGATTGCGCGTGGTGATGGACACCCGCAGCGGACCCGGCGCGGGCCGGTGCCGTACGTGCACGGTCAGTTCGACGGTCGGCACCCAGCCGGTCAGCCCGATCTCGAACGCGGTCGGCGGCAGCGCGTCCACCGCGAGCAGCAGCGAGAAGGGGTCCGCGTCCCGCCCGTCGGCCAGCCCGAACCAGGCCCGCATCTCCCCCTTGCCGGAGGGCGCGCCGACCGCCCAGCCGACGGTGGCCGGGTCCAGCTTCAGCATCAGCCGCTCGGTGATGGCCGAACTGCCGTCCACCGGCGCCGGACCGTCGGCGGGGCCGAGGCAGCGCTCCAGGGGCGGCATCGCGGGCGGTACCGCACTCGTCCGCACGTCGTCGGGGAGCGCCGCGAGGTCGCCGTACGAGGCGAGGACGCGGATGCGCTCCACCTCGTTGCCCTCGGCGTCGTACTGGAACAGCGACGCCTGGCCGGTGGAGAGGGTGCGGCCGGTGCGCACGGTCTCGGTGCGGATGACCGCGGGGCCGGGCTGGGACGCCGTCAGGTAGTGCGCGGAGACGGTGAACGGGTCCGGATGCGGGAGGGTGTCCGCGAGGGCCCGGCCGAGCACGGCCAGCAGATAGCCGCCGTTGACGGCGCTGATGATGGTCCAGCCGGCCGAGAGGTCGATGTCGTAGACGCCGGGCGCGCGCCGGACGACCTCGGTGTCGCGGTCGAACTCGCTGTCGCCGATCACGGCTCGCGTGGCGGGGGCGGAGGCTGCTTCTGGCATGGGTGAACGGTACAACAGCTAATTACTAAGCGGTAGCTTTCTGGATTGCGCGGGTGTGAACAGTGGATCTCACTCCTCCATGACCGTGGAGCGCCGGTTCCAGGCGCGCGGCGCCCGCCAGTGGAACTTCATGGCCAGCAGCCGCAGGATGAACGCCGAGGCCGCTGCGAGGCCGCTGGTCACGGAGGTCAGCGCGTCGAAGCGGATGCACAGCACCACCATGGTGGCGCCGGCGATCGCCGGCACCGCGTACAGGTCGCGGTCCCAGCGCAGCAGCGAGGGCACCTCGTTGGCGAGCACGTCGCGCAGCACACCGCCGCCGACGGCGGTGGCCAGGCCCAGGGTGGCGGAGGCGGTCAGACCGAGCCCGTGGCTGTACGCCTTGGTGGTGCCGGTGACGCAGAACAGGCCGAGTCCGGCCGCGTCGAAGACGAGCACCGCCGCCTGGATGCGCTCCACGTGCGGGTGGAGGAAGAAGACCACGATCGTGGCGAGCAGCGGGGTGACGAAGAACCCGAGGTCGGTGAAGGCCGCCGGCGGGACGGCCCCGATGATCAGGTCACGGAAGAGCCCTCCGCCCAGCGCGGTCACCTCGGCGAGCACGGCCATGCCGAAGACGTCGAAGTTCTTGCGGACGGCCAGCAGGGCGCCGGAGATGGCGAACACGAAGATGCCGATGACATCGAGCGTGTGCTGGACGGAGGGACTGAAGATCTGATCGAGCTGCACCCGCACATTCTGACCTGTCACGGGGTGCGGACCTTGCGAAGCAAGGCGGGAGGGGCGGCCGCCGGTCGAACGGCGGCCGCCGGCTCACTTGTCCTCGGCCTCCGGCGCGTCGGCCTTCGCGGTGTCGACCTCGGCGGTCTTCTCGACCTTCGCGGCCGTGTCGGTCTTCTCGACCTCGGCGGCCTCTGTGACCGCGGGCTTCTCGACCTCGGCGACCGAAGGCGTCACCGGCTTCTCGGCCTCGGCAGCCTCTGTGACCGCGGGCTTCTCGACCTCGGCGACCGGAGGCGTCGCGGGCTTCTCAGCCACTACCGGCTCGGTGACCGTCGGCGTCTCCACCTTCCCGGCCTCGACCTTCCCGGCCTCGACCGGCTCGGCCGGCTCGGTGGCCGCAGGCGTCGGCGCCGCCGGCTCCTTGGGCGCGACGGTCTCCGCGACCTCCGCCGCGACGGCGGCCGACGTCTCCGCCGACTCCTCCAGCACCGCGTCCGGCACCAGCTCGGAGGCTTCCTTCGCGGCCGTCAGCAGGACGGTGTCCTGCGGGGCCTGGTCGGCGAAGTTCTCCGGGTGGTGACAGGCGACCCGCTGACCCGGGCGCAGCTCCAGGAGCAGGGGCTCGGTGGTCTTGCAGATCTCCGTCGCCTTCCAGCACCGGGTGTGGAACCGGCAGCCCGACGGCGGTGAGATCGGCGAGGGCACGTCACCGCGGAGCAGGATGCGCTCGCTCTTGGCACCCCGGCGCTTGGGGTCCGGCACCGGCACGGCCGACATCAGCGCCTTGGTGTACGGGTGCATCGGCGCCTCGTACAGCGAGGTGCGGTCCGCGATCTCGACCATCTTGCCGAGGTACATCACCGCGATCCGGTCCGACACGTGCCGGACCACCGAGAGGTCGTGCGCGATGATCACGTACGTCAGGCCCAGTTCCTCCTGGAGGTCGTCCATGAGGTTGACGACCTGGGCCTGGATCGACACGTCCAGCGCGGACACCGGCTCGTCCGCCACGACCAGCTTCGGCTTCAGCGCGAGCGCACGGGCGATACCGATGCGCTGACGCTGGCCGCCGGAGAACTCGTGGGGGTAGCGGTTGTAGTGCTCGGGGCTCAGACCGACCAGCTCCAGCAGCCGCTGGACCTCCTTCTTCACCCCGCCCTCGGGCTCCACGCCCTGGAGCCGGAAGGGCGCCGAGACGATCGAGCCGATGGTGTGCCGGGGGTTCAAGGAGCCGTACGGGTCCTGGAAGATCATCTGGATGTCGCGCCGGAGCGGACGCATCCGGCCGGTGCCCAGCCGGGTGATGTCCTGGCCGTCGAAGGTGATCTTGCCGCCGGTCGGGTCCTGGAGGCGGGTGATGACCCGGCCCATCGTGGACTTGCCGCAGCCCGACTCGCCGACCACGCCCAGGGTCTCGCCCTTGCGCACCTCGAAGTCGATGCCGTCGACGGCCTTCACCGCACCGACCTGACGCTGCAGGATGCCCTTCTTGATCGGGAAGTGCTTGGTCAGCCCCTCGACGCGGAGCAGCACCTCCCGGTCGTCCCCGCCGGTCTCGGGGGCCGGCGCCTGCTGCGGGATCACGGCCTCGTCGGTCTTGTTGGTCTCAGTCACAGCTTCGGCGCAATCTCTTCGGTCCAGATCCGCTCGCGGTCCTCGGCCGAGAGGTGGCAGGCGGTCCAGTGCCGCCCGGCGTCCACCAGCTCCAGCTCGGGGCGCACGGTGCGGGTGACGTTCCCCTTGGGGATGTCCGCGTAGGGGCAGCGCGGGTTGAACGCACAGCCCGAGGGGACGTTGATGAGGCTCGGCGGCTGGCCCTTGACAGGGATCAGCCGTTCCTCGGTCACCCGGTCGATGCGGGGCATCGAGCCGAGCAGACCCCAGGTGTAGGGGTGCTGCGGCTTGTCGAAGATCTCGTCGACCGGGCCGCGCTCCACGCACCGGCCGCCGTACATCACCAGCACGTCGTCGGCGATCTCGGCGACCACACCGAGGTCGTGGGTGATCATCATGACCGCGGAGCCGAACTCCTTCTGCAGGTCCCGGATCAGGTCCAGGATCTGCGCCTGCACGGTCACGTCGAGCGCTGTGGTCGGCTCGTCCGCGATGAGCAGCTCGGGGTCGTTGACCAGGGCCATGGCGATCATGGCGCGCTGGCGCATACCGCCGGAGAACTCGTGCGGGTAGCTGTCCACCCGCTTGCCGGGCTCGGGGATGCCGACCCGGTCGAGCATCTCGATGGCCCGCTTGCGCGCCACCTTGCGGCTCACCTTGTTGTGGACCCGGTACGCCTCCACGATCTGGTTGCCGATCGTGTAGTACGGGTGCATCGCGGACAGCGGGTCCTGGAAGATCATCGCCATCTCGCGGCCGCGGAGCTTGCGCACCTCGTCCGGGGAGGCGGAGACCAGTTCCTGGCCGGCCAGACGGATCTCGCCGGACATCTGGACGTTCTTGCCGCGCGCGCCCAGCCGGTGCAGGCCCATGATCGCCAGCGAGGTGACGGACTTGCCGGAGCCGGACTCGCCGACGACGGCGAGCGTCTTGCCCTTCTCCAGCGAGAAGTTGAGCCCGTCGACGGACTTGACGAGGCCGTCGTCGGTCGGGAAGTGCACCTTGAGGTCGCGGACCTCCAGGAACGCCTCGGAAGCCGTGGCGGGGGAACCGGGAGAACCCTTCTCCCCCACGGCGGCGCCGGTCTTGGAAAGTTCGGTCACGAGAGCCTCACGCGCGGGTCGGCGGCCGCGTACACCACGTCCACCAGGAGATTTGCGATCACGACGAAGAAGGCGGCGAGCATGGTCACGCCGAGGATCTTGGGCAGGTCGTTGTCGGTGATGCCCTGCACCGCGTACTGGCCGATACCGGGCAGCGAGAACACCGACTCCGTGATCACCGCGCCGCCGAGCAGCAGACCGATGTCCATGCCGAAGACCGTGATGATCGGGGTGAGGGCGGCACGCAGGCCGTGCCGGAACACGACCCGCTTCTCCCGCAGGCCCTTGGCGCGGGCGGTGCGGATGAAGTCCTCGTTCATCGTCTCCAGCATGCCCGACCGGGTCAGGCGCGCATAGATGGCCGAGTACAGCAGCGCCAGCGAACACCACGCGGGGAACAGGGTGTTGGCCCACTGTCCGGGGTTCTCGGTGAAGGGGACGTAGGTGCTGCCGAAGATCGGCCACTGGTACACGAAGAGCAGGATCGCGAGGTTGCCCGTGAAGAACATGGGCAGCGAGACGCCGGCCAGGGCCACACCCATGAAGGTGCGGTCGAGGAACGAGCGGGGCTTCAGTGCCGAGATGACACCGGCGATCACACCCGAGATCAGCCACAGCACGGCGGCGCCCAGCGCCAGCGAGAGGGTGATCGGAAGGCGGGAGGTCAGCTCGGGCCACACCGCCTGGTGGTTCTTGAAGGAGTAACCGAAGCACGGCGCGTCACAGTGCACCGTCGTCGGGCCGAGGTCGTAGGTCGCGCCGGACACGATCCCCTTGATGAAATGCCAGTACTGCGCGTAGATCGGCTGATCCAGACCGAGGTTGTGCTTGACCGCGGCGATGTCCGCCTTGGACGGGCTCTTGCCGATGTACTGCTGCGCCAGCTGATCCGCTGTCTGTCCGGCCAGCCGTGGCAGCAGGAAGAAGATGGCGAAGGTGACCGCGGAGACGACCAGCAGCAGGATCACTGCCGCGAACGTCCGGCGGAGGATGTACGAGATCACGGGGACCGGCGCTGGTGCCCGCGGGTCGGATGACCTGCGGGCACCAATGCCTTCACCTGCCTTCCGGGGCTGCTACTTCTGGGTGGAGCCGATGTTGAGGTAGTCGTACTGACCGCTGAAGGCAGCCGTGGAGACCAGGTTGGTGTAGTTGGCCGGGCGGGCCAGCAGGACCTTGAAGTAGGTCAGCGGCACGATGACCGCGTCATCCATGGTCTTCTGGTCGATCTGCGCGTACAGCGCGTTGCGCTCGGACTCGCTCTGGGTCGCGATGGACTTGCCCAGCAGCGTGTTGACGTCCTTGTTGTCGTACTGCGACAGGTTCGTGTTGCCGGACTGGCTGATCGCCTTGCCGTTCAGGATCTGCTGCAGGAAGCCGTAGCCGGAGGGCCAGTCGGCACCCCACTGCATCATCTCCAGGCCGATGTTCTGCTTCTCGGTGAACTTCGGCACGCCCGCGTAGTCGGTGAAGTACTTGCCCGACGGGTACTGCTTGAGGGTGGCGTTGATGCCGACCTTCTTCAGCGAGTTGATGATCGCCGTGGCGGCGTCGATCTCCGGCTGACGGTCGGAACGGGCCGAGATGTTGGTCGAGATGCTCGACTTGCCGCAGGCCTTGAGCTGCTCCTTGGCCTTCGCGACGTCGCCCTTGTTGCCGGCGGTGGCGTAGGTGTCGGCCTTCTTGTAGCCCGTGATGTCGGGCGGCAGGACGGTGGAGGCGATCTCACCGCGGATCGGGCCGCCCTCGGCGGTCTGCACCGAGACCTTGTCGATCGCGTACTGCACGGCCTTGCGGCACTCGACCTTGTCGAACGGCTTCACCTTGGTGTTGATCGCCATGTAGACGAGACGGCCACCGAAGGTGTTGTCCGTGCCGGCCTTCTTGTTCTGGTCGGCGAGGACCTGGGCCTGGGTCGAGGACTGGACACCGGTGCCGGCGAGGTCGATCGCGTTGCCCGCGAGGACGTCCTTGTCGATCGTCTCGGAGTTGACCTTCAGCTTGACGACGATCTTGTCCGGCAGCTGCTTGCGCAGGGTGTCGTTCTTCGCGTCCCAGTTCTTGTTGCGGACGAGGACGGCCTGCTTGCCGTCGTCGTAGCTCTGGAACTGGTAGGAGCCCGAGGAGACGATGTTCTTGACGTAGTCGACGCCGTTGTCCTTGGCCTTCGGCACCGGCGCGGTCTGCGGCGCGGCGACCAGGTAGTCGAACTCCTGGAACGCCTGCTTCAGGTGGAAGACGATCGTGGTGTCGTCCGGCGTGGCGATGGAGGACAGGCCCTTGTCGCTCTTGTCCTTGTAGGGGCCCTTGTACTTGTCGCCGCCGGCCAGGAGCTGCTGGAAGTAGTTCGGGCCGAGGGAGAGCACGTCACGCGCGAAGTTGGAGCGCTCGACGGCGTACTTGACGTCCTTCGAGGTGATCGGCGTGCCGTCCTGGTACTTCAGGCCCGCACGGAGCTTGTACGTCCAGGTCTTGCCGCCGTCGCTCGGGGTGCCCTTGCCGGCCGCGAGGTCGGGGACCAGGGTGTTGCCCTTCTCGCCCGGCGCGGGCTCGAAGGTCATGAGCGGGCGGGCCCACAGCCGGCTGAGGTTGTACATGTACGCGTAGTACGTGTTGCCGGGGTCGAACGAGTCCGGGACGTCGGACAGTTCGTAGGTGACCGTCCCGCCCTTCTTGTCCGAGGCGTTGACGACACCCTTGGTCGCGGCGTTGGCCCCGGCCGACTTGGCGTCGTTCTTGTTGTCATCGGCCTTGCTGCAGCCTGCAACGAGCAGACTCGCGGAGCCAATGGCCGCTATCGCGGCCAGCGCTGACCTTCGCATGATGGGCGCTTTCCCCTTCACTGTCGGAAATCTGGGTGGACTCGTCGCGGCAGACGTCAGCGGCTGCGCGGGTCGAGAGCATCGCGGAGACCGTCGCCCAGCAGGTTGAACGCCAGGACGGTCAGGAAGATGGCGAGACCGGGAACGATCATGTACTGCGGATCGACCTGGTAGAAGTTCACCGCGTCGCGGAGCATGCCGCCCCAGGATGCCTGCGGGGGCTGGATGCCGACGCCGAGGAAGCTCAGGGACGCCTCGAAGAGGATGTTGGTCGGGATCAGCAGCGTCGAGTAGACGATGATCGGGCCGACCAGGTTCGGCATCAGCTCGCGGAAGAGGATGTACGGGCCCTTGGCGCCCATGCCGCGCGAGGCGTCGACGAACTCGCGCTCCCGGAGGGCGAGGGTCTGACCGCGCACGATCCGGCCCAGGTAGGGCCAGTTGAAGAAGCCGATGACGAAGATCAGCACGCTCAGGTGCAGCGGCAGGCCGGTGAGGCCGAACGCGCCGCCCTGGAGGGTGGCCGAGATCGCGATGGCGAAGAGAAGCAGCGGGAAGGCGAGGAAGGTGTCCATCAGGCGGCTGATGACCGAGTCGACCCGGCCGCCGTAGTAGCCCGCGACCACACCGAGGATCGCGCCGATCACGTTGGACAGGATGGTGGCGCCGAAGGCGACCACCAGCGACACCCAGGAGCCCTCGAGGATGCGGGTGGCGGTGTCACGGCCGAACTTCGGGTCCACGCCGAGCGGGTGGTCGAGGCTCATACCGCCCCAAGCACCCTTGGGCAGAGAGGTGTTGGGGTCGATCAGGTCCTGGTGGAACGCGTTGGGGTCGAGCCCGAAGGCGGCCTGGATCGGCCGGGCGAGGACCGCCATCAGGACCAGGAGGATGACGATGACACCTCCGGCGACGGCCGCCTTGTCCTTCTTGAAACGGGACCAGGCGATCTGCCCGAGAGAACGACCCTCGATCCGTCCCTTGCCGGCGCCGTCGAGCACAGCCTCGGGCTGTACCTCGGCTTCGGCTCCGGTGGTCTCGATCGGTGCGGTCACAGTGACCTGACCCCTCTCGCCGGTGGTGACCGGCCTGTGCCTGCCGCTGATCGCGGCTTTGTCGCTTTGCCTCGATCACGAAGTCTTCACTTCGTGCTCTGAACCGGGAGTCTTCAACCTGGTCGCGATCACCCGCCAGAGCTGACCGCGAAAGTATGCGCAACTGTGATGCGTTGCAGGGGATTCCGTTATCCGATCCGCGGGTAACTATTATCGAATAGTGGCCAGTTGGGACACACCGGCCATTCCACGCGGATGGTCTCGTAGCGGCGCTCGTCTACGCGCGCAGAGGTGCCGTGCACACTCGCGGGCGGACGCGGGCCACCACATTTGCTTCACACGCCTTGTGTTGCTCGGTGGCGGGCGCGAACACGCCCGCCGGGAGCGGGGGTCAGTACGCCCCGCCCACCGGCGCCACCGCCCCGTGGGCCTCGCGGTCGTAGAACGGGCGGGAGTTGGCGCGCATCCAGAGGACGACGGGGTCGAAGTCGTCGGTCATGGCGACCGTGGAGACGGGCAGGCCCTCGGGGACCGCGCCGACCGACTGCTGCATCATCGCGCGGACGGAGTCCACCGCGGCCGGGGTCGAGTCGTACACGTCGAGGCCGAGGGCGAGGTAGGGGGCGCCGAGGGCGGGCTGGACCCAGGCGCGGCGCAGGGAGCGCAGGGCCGGGGTGCGGTGGGCGTTCTGCGCGAGCACGGCGTAGAACTGCGGTACCTCGATGGCTGGTTCGGACAGCCGCAGGGGTCCTGCGGGCTGGCGGTCGAGGCCGGTGGCGATGCGGCGCAGGTCCAGCCAGGGGATGCCGACGCCGCCGCCGGGGGCGTGCGGGTTGAGCCAGAGGCCGTACCGCTCCGGGTACAGGGTGCGGGCGACGTCGAGGCTGTCGACCACCTCGTAGGACCGGCTCCAGCCGCTGGCGGAGAGCTCCTGGGCGGAGGTCACGCAGGGCGCGTAGCCGAAGTCGTCGACCTCCATCCGCCCGTACTGCGCGTCCGGGGAGCCGGACTGGCCGTGCCACAGCAGCATCCAGATCTGGCCGGACGAAGGGGTGGCGAGGGCGCGGAGCAGTGCCTCGTAGGCGTCGTAGCGTCCGGGAGTGACCTGGCGCAGCATGTGCTCGACGCTGCCGCTTGGGCTCGCGCTCACCTGTCCTACCGCCCCTTCATTGCAAGTTCCCCACGTGTGGGGACAGCTTAAGCGCCTACCGGCGCGGGCCCCGCGAGCCTCGGTGCCTCAGTGACCGAACTGGTAGAAGGGGCGCACGTTCATCCTCAGCCAGTCGGCCACCGGGTCCTGGGTGGCGTCCAGGAGGACGAGGTTGACGGGCCAGGGGGCCGGGGCGCGGCCGAGTGCCTTGCCGAGGGCGTCCAGCGGGAGCGCCCGCGCGTCGCCCTCGAGGTGGGCGAGTTCGACGCCGACGAAGAGCACCGGGTCCGCGGTCTCGATGACGGCGAGGCAGCGCCGGGCGCTGACGACCGCGCCGGTCGCGGCGAACTCGGCGGAGGCGGCGGCCAGGAAGTCCACCGGGTCCTCCTGCCAGTCGGGCTCGAAGAGCCGCACCCGGCCGCCGGAGGCCGGGCCGTCCAGCGGGGAGCCCCCGGCCCGGCACAGCGCGGCCACCGCGTCGGGCGGCAGCGGGAGTCCGACCACGCCGCCGGGGTTGATGACGATGCCCGCCTGCGGCGGCAGTCCGCGCGCGAACTCCACGGCGGGGGCGACGGTGTGCGGGAGGTGTCCGCCGGGCGACTGCCGGAACTGCTCCTCGGAGCTGAACACCGGGACGTACACCTGGCCGTCGAGTTCGACGGTGGGCAGGTCGAGCGGACCGCTGTGCGGGCCGCCGCCGTTGGGCAGGGGTATCCAGACGAAGGCGCGGGCCAGCACCTCGATGACCCGGGCGCCGGCCGCGGGTATGCCGAGGGAGGCCGAGAGGACCTCCTCCAGTTCGTTGCCGGGCCAACCGCCGTGCGGGTGGGGGTGTGCCTGTGCCGGGAAGTCCGCGGGAAGGTCCGCCGGGAAGTCCATGTGCCTACCGCCTGCTGGGAGTCATGCTGTGGTGCAGAAGGCTATCCGGTACGCCCGCGAGCGCTCACGTGGCGAACTCGATCCGCTCGATGCCGTCCGCCGAGGCGCGGTCCAGCAGGACGACCGAGCCGCAGCCGGCGGGGCTCTCGCCGCGCTCGACGGCGTCCAACAGGCGGGCGGTGGTGCCGCGGTGGCGGCGGAAGGCGTACCGGGAGACGCCTCGGCCGCGCTCGCGCTGGCCGTGCCGGGCGGTGCCGGGGGGCACGTCGAGCAGGATCAGGTGCAGGGTGCCGCCCCTGCGGCGGGCCTCGCGGGCTAGCCAGGCGCGCACCCAGGGCTGGGTGCCGCAGTCGTGCACCACGACGCCCTCGCCGGAGGCCAGCGCGCGGCGCAGCCCCGCGTAGTGGGCGAGGCGGACCAGCGGGCGGTAGAGCGCGTAGGGCAGTGCGGCGGGCAGCCGGGCGGCCCAGCGGTCGCGGGCGTCCTGGGAGTCGACGCGGCGGCCGGGGACCGCACGGCGCATCAGGGTGGACTTGCCGCTGCCGGGCAGCCCGGTGACGACGGCGAGGTCCCGGGAGCCGAAGCGCAGGGCGCGGGGGCCGCCGCCGGGGCGGTCGCGCAGGTCGCGGACGACCGGAGCGGGGTGCTTCGCCTGCTCCCGGGAGCCCGCGCAGGGCCCCTGCCGCACCGGGATGCCGGTGGTCGTGGCGTACACCGTGGTTCTGTTCACCGTGATCGTCCCTCCCCCAGTGGGCCTGGGTCATCCCCTGCCCAACCAATGTAAAGAGAAGGTAATGCGGGAGGTCGCCGTACGGGTCCCGGAACGGCTACGGGCATGTCACAGCCGGTGGCCCCTTCAGGGCCGGGCGCTCCCGTGCGATGATGTGGCCGCCAACTGCATACCGGCCGTTTGAATCCGCGCGGGAGAGTCCCCATCCGGGGCGCCGAAGGAGCAAGTCCCTCCCTTGAATCTCTCAGGCACCGTTACCGCGCGGGCGAGGCACATCTGAAAAGCGGGCCGCTGTCGCAAGTGGCCCCACCCAAGGTGCAAGCCAGTGACACCCCCCAGGGGGCCGGTCATGGCGAACCTCTCAGGTTCCGATGACAGATGGGGAGGAACGTTCCTCACCCCATCCCCCGTTGCCCTGGGAGACGACCGATGAGCAGCACCGACGCCCCCACCCCGCGCCGTACCGCCCTCGACGCCCTGCACCGCTCGCTCGGCGCGACGATGACCGACTTCGCCGGCTGGGACATGCCCCTGCGCTACGGCTCCGAGCGGGACGAGCACCAGGCGGTGCGCACCCGGGCCGGGCTGTTCGACCTCTCGCACATGGGTGAGATCACGGTGACCGGCCCCGACGCGGCCGCCCTGCTCAACCACGCCCTGGTCGGCGACCTCGCCTCGGTCGGCGTCGGCCGCGCCCGCTACACCATGATCTGCCGCGCCGACGGCGGCATCCTGGACGACCTGATCGTGTACCGGCTCGCCGAGCACGAGTACATGGTGGTGGCCAACGCCTCCAACGCCCAGGTCGTGCTGGACGCGCTGACCGAGCGCGCGGCCGGCTTCGACGCCGAGGTCCGCGACGACCGCGACGCCTACGCGCTGCTCGCCGTCCAGGGCCCGGAGTCCCCCGGCATCCTCAAGGCCGTCACCGACGCCGACCTCGACGGTCTGAAGTACTACGCCGGGCTGCCCGGCACGGTCGCGGGCGTCCCCGCGCTGATCGCCCGTACCGGCTACACCGGCGAGGACGGCTTCGAGCTGTTCGTGAAGCCCGAGCACGCGCCGCAGCTCTGGGAGGCGCTGATGGCGGCAGGCGCCGACGCCGGTCTGGTGCCGTGCGGGCTGTCCTGCCGGGACACCCTCCGCCTGGAGGCGGGCATGCCGCTGTACGGGCACGAGCTGACCACCGAGCTGACCCCGTTCGACGCCGGTCTCGGCCGCGTGGTGAAGTTCGGCAAGGAGGGCGACTTCGTCGGCCGCGAGGCGCTCACCAAGGCCGCCGAGCGCGCCGAGGCCCAGCCGCCGCGCGTCCTGGTCGGCCTGATCGCCGAGGGCCGCCGGGTGCCCCGCGCCGGGTACGCCGTCGTCGCGGACGGCAAGGTGATCGGCGAGGTCACCTCCGGTGCCCCCTCGCCCACCCTCGGCAGGCCGCTGGCCATCGCCTACGTCGACGCCGCGCACGCCGCCCCGGGCAGCACCGGTGTGGGCGTGGACATTCGGGGCAGCCACGAGCCGTACGAGGTCGTGGCGCTGCCCTTCTACAAGCGCGCCAAGTAGACACTGGCCCCGGGTCCGGCCGGTCCCGGGCGTGACCCTGCGCACATTTCACCCGCTCTTCAGCGGTTCGAGCCCTTTTCCCCCGACGAGCACGTCCTCGCGTACAGGAGAATTCAGGTCATGAGCAACCCGCAGCAGTTGAGCTACAGCAAGGAGCACGAGTGGCTGTCGGCCGCCGAGGGCGGCGCGTCGACGGTCGGCATCACCGAGCACGCGGCCAACGCGCTCGGCGATGTGGTCTTCGTGCAGCTTCCCGAGGTCGGCGCCGAGGTCACCGCGGGCGAGTCGTGCGGCGAGCTGGAGTCCACCAAGTCGGTCTCCGAGCTGTACTCCCCCGTCTCCGGTGAGATCACCGAGGTCAACCAGGACGTCGTGGACGACCCGTCGCTGGTGAACTCCGAGCCCTTCGAGGGGGGCTGGCTGTTCAAGGTGCGCGTCGCCGGACAGCCCGCCGACCTGCTGACCGCCGACGAGTACACCGCCTACATCGCAGGCTGAGGAGCCGGAAGCCGTATGACTGACGTCCTGAACACGCCCCTGCACGAGCTGGACCCGGAGATCGCCGCCGCGGTCGACGCCGAGCTGCGCCGCCAGCAGTCGACCCTGGAGATGATCGCCTCCGAGAACTTCGCACCGCTCGCGGTGATGGAGGCGCAGGGGTCGGTCCTGACCAACAAGTATGCCGAGGGCTACCCGGGCCGCCGCTACTACGGCGGCTGCGAGCACGTCGACGTGGCCGAGCAGATCGCCATCGACCGGCTCAAGGAGCTGTTCGGCGCCGAGTACGCCAACGTCCAGCCGCACTCGGGCGCCTCCGCGAACCAGGCGGCGCTGTTCGCGCTGGCCCAGCCCGGCGACACCATCCTCGGGCTCGACCTGGCGCACGGCGGCCACCTCACCCACGGGATGCGGCTGAACTTCTCGGGCAAGCAGTTCGACGTGGTCGCGTACCACGTGGACGGCGAGACCGGTCTGGTCGACATGGCCGAGGTCGAGCGCCTCGCCAAGGAGCACCGCCCGAAGGTGATCATCGCGGGCTGGTCGGCGTACCCCCGGCAGCTCGACTTCGCCGAGTTCCGGCGGATCGCGGACGAGGCCGGTGCCTACCTGTGGGTGGACATGGCGCACTTCGCCGGTCTGGTCGCGGCGGGGCTGCACCCGAACCCGGTCGAGCACGCGGACGTGGTGACCTCCACCACGCACAAGACGCTCGGCGGCCCGCGCGGCGGCATCATCCTGGCCAAGAAGGACTTCGCCAAGAAGCTGAACTCCTCGGTCTTCCCCGGTTTCCAGGGCGGCCCGCTGGAGCACGTGATCGCCGCCAAGGCGGTCTCCTTCAAGGTCGCGGCCTCGGAGGGCTTCAAGGAGCGCCAGCGTCGTACCGTGGAGGGTGCCCGTATCCTCGCCGAGCGGCTGACCGCGCCGGACGCCCGCGAGGCCGGGGTGAACGTGCTCTCCGGCGGCACGGACGTGCACCTGATCCTGGTGGACCTGCGTGAGTCGGAGCTGGACGGGCAGCAGGCCGAGGACCGGCTCCACGAGGTCGGCATCACGGTCAACCGCAACGCGGTCCCGAACGACCCGCGCCCGCCGATGGTCACCTCGGGCCTGCGGGTCGGTACGCCCGCCCTCGCCACCCGCGGCTTCACCGCCGAGGACTTCGCCGAGGTCGCGGACGTGATCGCCGAGACGCTGAAGCCGTCCTACGACGCCTCGGCGCTCGCGGCCCGGGTGCGGGTGCTGGCGGACAAGCACCCGCTGTATCCGGCGCTGGGCGAGTAGTACCCCGTAGTCAGCATCCGGGTGCCCCGCCCCCTGCCGGTGGGCGGGGCACCCGTGCTGTGTCCGCATCACCTTTTGTACCTGTTCGTATTGAGGAGTCACCGTGGCCGTCTCGGTCTTCGACCTGTTCTCGATCGGCATCGGCCCGTCCAGCTCCCACACGGTCGGCCCGATGCGCGCGGCGCGCATGTTCGCCCGCCGGCTGCGCAACGAGGGCCTGCTGGACCCCGTCGCCGCCGTCCGCTGCGAGCTGTACGGCTCGCTCGGCGCCACCGGCCACGGCCACGGCACCCCCAAGGCGGTGCTGCTCGGCCTGGAGGGCGCCTCCCCGCGCACGGTGGACGTGGAGGGCGCCGACGCCCGCGTCGAGGCGATCCGCGCGGCGGGCCGGCTCAGCCTGCTCGGCGAGCACGAGATCCCCTTCTCCTACGACGACGATCTGGTCCTGCACCGCCGCGAGACCCTGCCGTACCACGCCAACGGCATGACGCTCTGGGCGTACGACGCCTCGGGCGCGGAGCTGCTGACCAAGACGTACTACTCGGTCGGCGGCGGCTTCGTCGTGGACGAGGAAGCGGTCGGCGCGGACCGGATCAAGCTGGACGACACGGTGCTGAAGTACCCCTTCCGCACCGGTGACGAGCTGCTCCGCCTCACCAAGGAGACCGGCCTGTCGATCTCCGCGCTGATGCTGGAGAACGAGCGGGCCTGGCGCACCGAGGACGAGATCCGCACCGGTCTGCTGGAGATCTGGCGGGTGATGCGCGAGTGCGTGGCCCGGGGCATGTCCCGCGAGGGCATCCTGCCGGGCGGCCTGAAGGTCCGCCGCCGCGCCGCCATGTCCGCCCGCCAGCTCCGCGCCGAGGGCAACGCGCTGGCGCACGCCATGGAGTGGATCACCCTCTACGCGATGGCGGTGAACGAGGAGAACGCGGCGGGCGGCCGCGTGGTCACCGCGCCCACCAACGGCGCGGCCGGCATCATCCCGGCGGTGCTGCACTACTACATGGACTTCGTGCCCGGCGCGGACGAGGAGGGCGTGGTCCGCTTCCTGCTGGCGGCCGGCGCGATAGGGATGCTCTTCAAGGAGAACGCCTCCATCTCCGGCGCCGAGGTCGGCTGCCAGGGCGAGGTGGGCTCCGCCTGCTCCATGGCGGCGGGCGCGCTCGCCGAGGTGCTCGGCGGCTCCCCCGAGCAGGTGGAGAACGCCGCCGAGATCGGCATGGAACACAACCTGGGCCTGACCTGCGACCCCGTCGGCGGCCTCGTCCAGATCCCGTGCATCGAGCGCAACGGCATGGCCTCCGTCAAGGCCGTCACCGCCGCCAAGATGGCCATGCGCGGCGACGGCTCCCACAAGGTCTCCCTCGACAAGGTCATCAAGACCATGAAGGAGACGGGCGCGGACATGTCCGTGAAGTACAAGGAGACGGCGCGGGGCGGGCTCGCGGTGAACATCATCGAGTGCTAGCCGCCTGACGGCTGGATACTGGGGCTCATGCGTACCGACTTCGATCCCTCGGCCATGGCCCCGCACGCGTTCTACCGGCTGCTCACCTCGGTGGTGGTGCCGCGGCCGATCGCGTGGGTGTCCACCGTGCCGAAGGACCGTCCGGACCGGCCGAACCTGGCGCCGCACTCGTTCTTCTCGGTGTCCTGTGTGCAGCCGCCGATCGTGCAGTTCACCTCGGTGACCCGCAAGGACTCGCTGCGGAACGTGGAGGAGACCGGGCAGTTCGTGGTCAACCTCGCGCCCGAGGGGCTGTTCAAGGAGATCAACGACACCGGGACGGACTTCCCGTCCGACGTCAGTGAGTTCGGGGCGGTGGGGCTGGAGCCCGAGCCCTCGCTGCGGGTGAAGCCGCCCCGGGTCGCGGCCTCCCCGGCGGCGCTGGAGTGCGAGCTGCACAGCCTGCTGACGCTGGGCGACTCCACGGTGGTGTTCGGCCGGGTGGTCCACGCGGTGGTCAGCGAGGAGGCGCTCGCGAAGGACGGGCTCCCGGACATCGAGCGGCTGCGCCCGCTGTCCCGGCTGGGCCGCGACGAGTGGGGCACGCTCGGCAAGGTGCTGGAGAAGCCCCGCATCCGCTGGCGCGACTGGCAGCGGGGCGAGCGCAGCTGAGCCGTGCGGCCTCAGGCCGTGTCCAGCCCCCATGCCTCGGCCAGCAGGGAGAAAGAGCGGGCCCGGTGCGCTGGGTCGTAGGTGTAGGTCGTGATGATCAGTTCGTCGGCCCGCAGGTCCGCCACCAGCGCCTCCAGCTCGGAGACCACCGTCTCCGGGGAGCCCACCGCGCGTACCTGCTGGAAGTCGTCGACGAACCGGGCGACCTCGGGGCCGATCACGGTCGCCAGGTCCCGGGCCGGGGGCCGCAGCGGCCCGCGCCTGCCGGTGTAGATGCCGGCGGCCATCTGCTGGGCGGTGGTGAACAGGTAGTGCGCCTCCTCGTCGGTCGGCGCGACCAGGACGTTCACGCCGACCATCGCGTACGGCCGCCTGATCTCGGCGGTGCCGAACTCCGAGGAGAAGCTCGAGCGGTACAGCTCCAGCGCCTCGTGCCGCATCTGCGGGGCGAAGTGCGAGGCGAAGGCGTACGGCAGCCCGAGGTAGGCGGCCACGGCCGCGCCGTCGAGGCTGGAGCCCAGCATCCACAGCGGGACCCGCGTGCCCTCACCCGGCACCGCCCGCACCCCTCGTCCCTCGCCGTCGCGGGGGCCGAGGTAGCGGTGCAGGTCGACGACGTCCTGGACGAACGTGTCGGTGGCCGCCCCGCCCCGGCGCAGCGCGGCGGCCGTGGTCGGGTCGGTGCCGGGTGCGCGGCCGAGGCCGAGGTCGATGCGGTCGCCGTACATCTCGGCGAGGGTGCCGTAGTACTCCGCGACCATCAGCGGGCTGTGGTTGGGCAGCATGACACCGCCCGAGCCGAGCCGGATGCGTTCGCTGTGCTCGGCGGCCCGGCCGATGAGCAGGGACGTCGCGGAGGACGCGAAGGTGACCACGTTGTGGTGCTCGGCGTACCAGTAGCGGCGGTAACCGAGCGTGTCCGCCAGCCGCACCAGCTCCACGGACTGGTCCAGCGCGGTGGCCGTGTCCGTACCGGAGGCCACGGGGACGAGGTCGAGGATCGACAGCGGAACGCGCGGAGTAGTCATGTCGGCGCCACAATCATCGGGAACGGAGTGCCTATCGGCGAACGTTTCACAGGCGGGACGGGCCCGCAAACAGAGCCGGCGGGGCGGGGGAAAGTCACAGGCGTCCGGCGCGGTGTGTCCGGGCATGGTGTCTGTAGTTCCAACTCCCCCTGTTTTTCCGTCCCGCAGCGATGGTGACGTCCTCGCCGGGGCGGGTTCGCCTGCCAGGAGAAAGCATGTCTCTGAGTCTTCGGTTCACGGTCCGCAGTGACAAGGGGCTGGTCCGGGAAGTCAATGAGGACTCCGTGTACGCGGCGCCGCATCTGCTGGTGGTGGCGGACGGGATGGGCGGGCACGCCGCGGGCGAGGTGGCCAGCTCCGTGGTGATCTCGCACATGGCCGAGCTGGGTCCCGAGCGGACGCGGGCGGAGCCCATGGAGGCGCTGCGCGGGGCGATACTCGCCGGCAACCGTGCCATCGCCGACGCGGTGCGGACCTCGCCCGAGCTGGAGGGGATGGGGACCACGCTCACGGCGGTGCTGATGGAGGCCGACAGCGACCAGTTCGTGGTGGCCAACGTCGGGGACTCCCGTACGTATCTGATGCGCGACGGTGAGCTGGTGCTGCTCACCCGGGACGACTCCCTGGTGCAGACCCTGCTGGACGACGGCCGGATCACCGCCGCCGAGGCGCTCGCGCATCCCCAGCGGTCCATGGTGACCAAGGCGCTGGTCGGCGGGGAGTCGCTCAGCCCCACCCTGTTCCGCCTGCGGACCCTGCCCGGCGACCGCTTCCTGCTCTGCTCCGACGGCCTCTCCGACCTCGTCCCCGAGGCCCAACTCGCCGCCGCGCTCGGACTGTCCGGCCGCGAGGAGGCCGCCGACCGGCTGGTGGAGCTGGCCCTGGCGGCGGGCGGCCGGGACAACATCTCCGTCGTCGTCGCCGACGTCGTCCAGGGCGAGGCCCCCGCGCGTCCGATCGTCTCCCGCACCCCCCGCCAGACCCCGCACCGCGACAAGCGCCCGCTGTACGCCCTGGCCGCCGCCGCCCTGGCCGCCGGCCTGGCGGCGTACGTGCTCAGGTCGCGCTAGCGAGCCGGTCCAGCTCGGCGAGCACCGACTCCGCGTGCCGGTCCGGGTCATGGACGGGGTGGATCAGGGACCGCACGGCACCGGTGCGGTCGAGGACGACCCCGGCCCGCTCGAACAGCGCGCGGCCTTCGGCGCGTACCTCGGGGACGCCCAGCTCGCGGCCGAGGGAGAGGTCCTCGTCCCCGATCAGGGGGTAGCCGAGAGCGCGGCCGGCCGCGAACTCAGCCAGGTGTCCGGGGGCGTGCGCGCTGACCCCGAGCACGCGGGCCCCGGCACGGGCGAACCGCGCCGCCGCGTCCCGCGCGGAGCACAACCCCGTGGTGCAGCCGCCGAGTTCGGGCACGCGTTCGCCGATGCCGGGCTCGGTGATGAAGAACAGCACGGTCCACTCGTGGTGGGGGGACGGCACGCTGACCGGGCCCTCCGAGGTCGGGACGGTGCGGTGCATGAAGGTTCCTCCATCGGGTGCGGAGCGGGATGTTCCGAGCGGGGGCCGTGGGGGCACAAGACCTTCATGCTCCATGGCATCGACGTCAGCGCGTATCAGTCCTCGTCGTACGAGACCGACGGACTCTCGTTCGCCTTCATCAAGGCGACGGAGGGCCGTTCGTACGCCAACTCCAGACTCGCGGCCCAGACGAAGACGGCGCGGGACGCGGGTCTGGTCACGGGCTTCTACCACTTCCTGTGGCCGGGCAACCTTACCGACCAGGCCGAGTACTTCCTCAGCCACGCCCCCGACCGGCCGGGCGACATCCTGGCCGTGGACTGGGAGGTGACCGGTGACGGCACGCACGCGAGCAACGCGGAGAAGGACAGCTTCATCCGCAAGCTGCGCGGTCTGCGGCCGGACAACCGGGTGGTGCTGTACACCAACCGTGATTACTGGCTGAACATCGACACCACGTCGTACGCGGGCGACGGCCTGTGGATCGCCGATTACGTGAGCGCGGGCAAGCCCCGGATCAAGGCGGACTGGAAGTTCCACCAGTACACCGCGGAGCCGCACGACAAGAACGTGGCGGACTTCTCCAGCAAGGCCGCGCTCAAGGAGTGGGCGACCGGCCGGTGACGGGAGGGGTGTCCGCGCGGCGCGGACACCCCTGCCGGGTACGTCACTTGTTCAGGTAGGCCCAGAACTCGTCGAACGACAGCACCTTGTCGCCGTCGATGTCACGGGTCTTGATGACCGCCTCGGCGACCGTCTCGGTGACGTTGAAGTCCCCCTGCTGGGCGAGCGCGGACTTGAACTCGGCCGCGGTGATGAACCCGTCGCCGTCCGCGTCGATCCGCTGGAACTGCTTGCGTGCTTCCTCGATGTCCGCCACCGATCCGCCCCTCTGTGCTCGTACTTCTCATACCGTGTCGGCAAGCTGCCGCTGGTCAGATTAACGCTCCACCCGAGCGGCGGTCGCCCCGGACCGGGAGGCGGACACGATGGAGACGTTGCCGGAACTGATCGACGCGGTGGCCCACGACCGCTTCCCGCCCCCGGACGGCACGGTGACCGTCCTTCCCCAGCCCTGCCGGCGGGACGCCGGGGTCCTGGCGTTCACCGGGCACACCCTCGTCCTCACCGACGAGGACCCGGCCTGGGTACGCGCCACCCTGGCCGCCGTGGACTGCGACCCCCTCGCCGCCCCGATGCACCCCCGCTTCCTCACCGCCCTGATGGACCGCACCGGCCGCACGGCGGAGACCGTCGACTCGCTGTGGGCCGGCGCTCCCCTGCCGGGGCCGCCCGCACTGCCCTTGCGGGAGATCGCGGACGCCGGGCACCCCCGCGTGGTCCGCGCGCGGGGCCGACGGGACTCGGTGCGCGTGTGGGCGGTCGACGGCGGGCTGTTGGCCGTCGGGCGCGGGGTGGCCGGGCGGTGGGAAGTGGCGCTGGAGGTGACGGGTGGGGGTGCCGGGCTGGGACGTGGACTGGCCGTGGCGGCACGGCAGTTGGCGGGCGGACCCGTGTGGGCTCAGGTCTCGCCGGGGAACGCCCGGAGCGCGCGGGCGTTCCTCGCGGCGGGGTACCGGCCCGTCGGCGCCGAGCTGCTGCTCAGTGCCAGGGACGGTAGTACGGGTTGCTCCGGCAGTCGCTCATGATCTCGGTCTTGGTGGTCTTGTCGACCGGGCAGACACCGATGACGTACTGCCGCTGGATGCCCCCGGGGAAGGCGACCTCGACCTGGTCGGCCCACTTGTGGGTGTCGCCGATGGTCTTGTTGACGTCCACCCCGCCGGGGGCGTCGATGTAGTAGTTGTAACCCGACTTGTACCAGGTCTTGTACAGGTCGTGGTCGTAGGTCGTGGAGACGTACGGCGAGGGCTGGTTGACGAGGACGTAACTCTCGATGTCGTACTGCCCGTTCACCGTGTCCTTGGGCAGGAAGCCCTCCTCGAAGACGACGGCCGGGCCACGGCTGTCGCTGCGGTAGAGGGTGCCGCAGCTGGTGCGCCACACCGGGTCCGGGGTGATCCGGTCGACGTCCACGCGGTGGTCGGCGGCGGCGTACACCTTGTCCTGGAACTGCGGACAGGAGGGTGCGGCGGCACGGGACTTGAGGTCCGCGGGAGCGGCGGCGGGGGTGGCGGCCGTGGTGGCGAGGACGGCGCCGAGGGAGAGGGCGGCAGCGGTGACGGTGCTGCGCAGGCGAGTTGTGATCATGCCCCGCACGATGGCGGTACGGCCGGGGCGAACGGTGGATCGTCACCCCATCGGGGGCGTGTCCGCCGGCTCCAGGTCGGCCGGGTCTAGCGGTCGGAGACCCGCATCTCGAACCAGGTGGTCTTGCCCCGGGGCAGCAGGTCCACGCCCCAGCGGTCCGCGAGCTTGTCGACGAGGAACAGCCCCCGCCCGCTGACGTCCATCGCCTGGACCGGCATCAGACAGGGCAGCCCCCGCGAGGGGTCGCGCACCTCCACGCGGACCCAGCCGCGCCGGCGCCGCAGCCGTAAGCCGAACACGCGGGCGCCGGTGTGCCGTACGGCGTTGCCCACGAGTTCGGAGACGAGTAGGACCGCGTCCTCGGTGAGCTTGGGGGTCAGACCCCAGTGCCGCAGGATGACGATCTGGGCGAGCCTGCGCGCGGTGGCGGCGGACTCGGGGCGCGACGGGAGCGGAACCTCCGCCTCCGCGGGGTTGCCGAACAACTCGAGCGCTCTGAGCCCTTGTTCGTCCTCGACCGCGGGCGACCATCGCGCCGCGCCGGCACGGCTCTGTCCCCGTGGCTGATCGATGCCATCCAGCCCCGCCATGCCCCCATGATGGCCGTCACCGGGGCCCTCCGGGGCCGATCCGGAGGAATACGCCCCCCATGCGCCCCCGGTCTGCCCCAGTCTCTCGGCATATGCCAACGGCAGGTCGGGGTCGGCGGTGGCCCGGTCGACCTGCGGCGACGGCTCGGTTCCGGGCAATCGTGCGGCTCCCTCGGCGAGGCAGGCTTAAGGTGCGGTTAAGGCTGCCATAAACCGGCCCGCCGGGAGAGCCGAATCAGACGACGCGTCAATTGCAAGGGCCACAGGGGGCCGACTTGCCGCCTTTCAGAGGAACTTGGCCTTCCCCGGCCCCTCCTCCACGAAGCTGCGCATCCCCCGCTCGCGGTCCTCGGTGGCGAACAGCCCGGCGAACCAGTTCCGTTCCACCGTGAGCCCGGTCTCGATGTCGGTCTCCAGACCGGCGTCGACCGCTTCCTTCGCGGCGCGCAGCGCGAGCGCCGGCCCCTGGGCGAGCCGGGCGGCCCAGGCGTGCGCCTGCTCGTACACCTCGCCGGCCGGGACGACCCGGTCCACCAGGCCGAGGGCGAGGGCCTCGTCGGCCTTGACCATGCGGCCGGTGAAGATGAGGTCCTTCGCCTTGGACGGGCCGATCAGCCGGGGCAGCCGCTGGGTGCCGCCCGCGCCCGGGATCAGGCCGAGCAGGATCTCGGGCTGGCCCAGCTTGGCGTTCTCCCCGGCGATCCGGTAGTCCGCGCACAGCGCCAGTTCGCAGCCCCCGCCGAGCGCGTACCCGGTGACGGCGGCGACGACGGGCTTGGGGATGCGGGCGACGGCGGTGAAGGCGTCCTGGAGGCCGCGGGCGCGCAGGACCATCGCGGTGTGGTCCATCGCCTGCATCTCCTTGATGTCCGCGCCCGCCGCGAACACCTTCTCGCCGCCGTAGATCACCACGGCGCGTACGTCCTCGCGGCGCGTGGCCTCCTCGGCGAGTTCCCTCAGCCGGTCCTGGGTGGCGACGTCCAGCGCGTTCATCGGCGGCCGGTCGAGGCGGATCGTGCCGACGCCTTCGGCTACTTCGAGATTCACGGTCATGCGCAGCAGGTTAACGGCCACTAACGCCGACGGGCCCGGTGCCGTTCCTCACAGCACCGGGCCCGCCTCGCGGAATGCCTACTTCTGCCAGTCGGCCCAGCTCATGTTCCAGCCGTTGAGGCCGTTGTCCGGGGCGACCGTGCGGTCGTGCGAGTTCTTCACGATCACCACGTCACCGACCATGGACTTGTTGAAGAACCAGGCCGCCGGGACCCCGCCGTCGTAGCCGCCGCGCACATCGCGCAGGCCCACGCAGCCGTGGCTGGCGTTGTAGTTGCCGAAGGCGCCGCCGCCCCAGTAGTTGCCGTGGATGAAGGTGCCCGAGTCGGTGAGCCGGATGGCGTGCGGCACGTCCTTGATGTCGTACTCGCCGCCGTAGCCGACCGTCTCGCCGTTCATCCGGGTCACGGCGAGCTTCTCGGTCATGACCATCTTGCCGTTCCAGGTCTCGTAACCGGGCTTGCCGGTGGTGACCGGGAGGGTCTTCAGGGTCTTGCCGTCCCGCACGACCTTCATGGTGTGCTTCTTGGCGTCGACGTAGGAGATCTGGCTGCGGCCGATGATGAACTTCACCGTCTTGCGCTGCTTGCCGTACACCCCGTCGCGGCCCTCGACGCCGTCCAGGTCGAGGTCGACGGTGACCTTGGTGCCGGGCTTCCAGTAGCTCTCCGGGCGGAAGTCCAGGCGGTCGTTGCCGAACCAGTGGCCGGCGACGTCCACCGCGGGCTCGGTCTTGATCCGGATGGCCTTCTCCACGGCGGCCGGGTCGGTGATGCCCCGCGTGAAGCGCAGCGAGAACGGCATCCCGACGCCGACGGTGGAGCCGTCCTCCGGGGTGAAGGTGCCCATGAAGGTGTTCTCGGGCGTCAGCGTGGTGAAGCTGGAGTCCTCGGCGGCCTTGCGGCCCCGCGAGTCCTCGGCCACCGCGTGCACCGTGTACTTGGTGGCGGCGGCCAGGTGCTTGGACGGCGTCCAGGCGGCGCCGCCCGCGGCGAGCTTGCCGTCGACCTCGGTGCCCTTGCTGTCCTTGACGACCACGCTGGTCAGCCGGCCCCCGGCGACCTTCACGTTCAGCGCGCCGCTGGTGTCCACGGCCTTGGCGCCGGACTTGGGCGCGATGGTGACGGAGGCCGAGGACTGCTTGTCCTCCGCCTGCTTGTTCTTGGCGTTGTCCGACCCGCTCCCGGTCGTCTCACCGCCGCCGCAGGCGGCCAGCGACAGCACGAGCGCCCCCGCCATGAGCGCCAGTCCCTTACGACCCCTGCGCCGAGTTCCTGCCGAAGCCCCCGATATCGGCCGCACGTTCAAGTCGTTCTCCCCTCCCGGACCTGGTCACAGGTCCACACCCCGGCGCGTCCCGCGCTCATCCGGGAATGCTAGCCGCCGGGTTCCGGGCTCGGTGTCCGTCGAATGTCACCGTTCAGTCGCAACTTCAACCAGTCACCGGGACCCGGAACTTCGCAGCTCACCGGGTCACTTGAGCACGCTGCCCGCCTTCCACTGCTTCCATGCCATGTTCCACCCGCTGAGGCCGTTGTCCGGGGAGACCGTCTTGTCCTTGCTGTGGGTGACCTCGATGACGTCCCCGACGAGGCTGCGGTCGAAGAACCAGCCCGCCGGGGTGTCCGCGCCGCCGCCCTTGACGTCCCGCAGCCCCACGCATCCATGGCTGACGTTGACCTCGCCGGGCGACTCGGGCGACCAGTAGTTGCCGTGCAGGAAGGTGCCGGAGTCGGTGAGCTTCATGGCGTGCGGCACGTCCGGGATGTCGTACTCCCCGCCGAAGCCGACCGTCTGGCTGTTCATGCGGGTCACCTCCAGCATGTCCATCACCACCATCTTGCCGTTGTACGTGGGCGTCTTGGGGGCGCCCGCGGTGATCGGCACGGTGGCCAGGAGTTCGCCGTCCCGGCGCACCTCCATGGTGTGCGCGGCCGCGTCGACCAGGGAGACCTGGCTGCGGCCGACGGTGAAGGCGATGGTCTTGCGCTGGAGCCCGTAGACGCCGGGGGCCCCCTCCACGTCGCGCAGCGCGAGGTCGACGGTGACCTCGGTGCCGGGCTTCCAGTAGCGCTCGGGACGGAAGTCCAGCCGGTTCTTGCCGAACCAGTGGGCGCGGATGTCGACGGCCGGCTTCGCGGTGACGCGTACGGCCCTCTCCACGGCGGCCCGGTCGGTGATGTCCCGGTTGAAGGCGAGGGAGACGATCATCCCGGTGCCGACCGTGGCACGGTTCTCCGGGGTGACGTAGCCGATGAACCGCTGGTCGGGGACGTAGGTGGTGAAGGTGGTGTGCCGGGCCGAGCGGCGGCCGTCGCCGTCCACGGCGACCGCGTCCACGGTGTAGCGGGCGGCGAGGGCCAGCTTGTCGTCGTCCGGTTTCCAGGTGCGGCCGTCCCCCGCGATGTGCCCGGCGACGGTGGTGTCCTGGGCGTCCTGGGAGCGGGTCACCGTGACCTTCTCCAGCCGCCCGTCGGGCACCTTCACCCGCAGCCGCTCGCCGGGGCGCACCCCCTTACCGCCGTCGTCCGGGGTCACCCGGATGGCGTCCTCGACCGCCGTGGGTCTGCCCGGCGGGCCGCCGATGCCGAGGGGCCCTGAGCCGTCGGCGGTGCAGCCGGCGGCCCCGGCCAGCAGTCCCGCCCATGAAAGTGCCGTGGCCAGTGCGGCCAGCGCGCGCCGCGCGCGTCCTTGTTGGTGCCTCACGCCGACACAACGACGTGGCACGCTCCGGGGAAACGTGAGTGCGACCCCGTGGATGGGCAGAACAGAGGGAAGGACGACGCGAAGGGGAGCCGCCGCGCCCACGCCGGAGCCGTCGTGGCGCTGCCGTACCGGCCGGCCGAGCGTGCCCGGGGCCCTGGAAAGCCCGTGGGTGCGGTCGGCCGTTCGGCGCGGGCGGCCGTGCCCCGGAAGGCCGAGCCACTGAAAGAGGGGCCGACTGGTGACGAGCGCAGCCGAGCAGCGGGCACGGGCCGGGGAACCGGCCGCCCAGAGCGGGACCCCAGCGGGGTCGGCGTCCCCGGTGCGCGGTGCCCGGCGCGCCGCGCCGCCCGTCTGGCCGGGGACGCCGACCCCGCTGGGGGCCCGGTTCCGCACGGGCCCGGACGGGGTGGCGGGCACCAACTTCGCGCTGTGGGCGGGCGGCGCCGAGGCGGTGCGGCTGTGCCTGTTCGACGAGCGGGGCCGGGAGTCCCAGGTCCGCCTGACCGAGCTGACGCACGAGATCTGGCACGGCTTCGTGCCGGGTGTGCTGCCCGGCCGGCGCTACGGCTACCGGGTGGAGGGCCGCTGGGACCCGTGGACCGGTGCCCGCTGGAACCCGGCGAAGCTGCTGCTCGACCCGTACGCCCGCGCGGTGGACGGCGAGTTCGCGCTGCCGCCGGAGGTGTACGGGCATGTGCGGGACTGGCCGGAGCAGGCTTACGCGGACACCGTGCGGGACGAGCGGGACTCGGCGCCCTTCGTGCCCAAGGGCGTGGTGGTCCATGACGACGACGACTGGTCCGACGACCGCCGCCCCAAGACGCCGTGGGCGGACTCGGTCATCTACGAGCTGCACGTCAAGGGCTTCACCAAGCTGCACCCGGGCATCCCCGAGGAGCTGCGCGGCACCTACGCGGGTCTCACGCACCCGGCGGCGATCGAGCATCTGGTGAAGCTGGGCGTCACGGCGGTGGAACTGCTCCCCGTCCACCAGTTCGCGCACGAGGACCATCTGCTGCGCCGGGGCCTGAAGAACTACTGGGGCTACAACTCCATCGGCTACTTCGCCCCGCACGCGGCCTACGCGGCCTCCGGCACCACGGGTGAGCAGGTCGGCGAGTTCAAGCGGATGGTGCGCGCGCTGCACGCGGCCGGCATCGAGGTGATCCTCGACGTGGTCTACAACCACACCGCCGAGGCGGGCGAACTCGGCCCCACGCTCTCCCTGAAGGGCATCGACAACCGGGGCTACTACCGCCTCCAGCCCGACGCCCGCCGCTACGCCGACTACACCGGCTGCGGCAACACCCTGCACGTGGTGCAGCCCCAGGTGCTCCGGCTGATCACGGACTCGCTGCGGTACTGGGTGACCGAGATGGGCGTGGACGGCTTCCGCTTCGACCTGGCGGCGGCGCTGGCCCGCTCGATGCACGACGTCGACATGCTCTCGCCCTTTCTGGCCGTCATCGCCCAGGACCCGGTGCTGCGCCGGGTGAAGCTGATCGCCGAGCCGTGGGACATCGGCTCAGGCGGCTATCAGGTGGGCGCCTTCCCGCCACTGTGGACGGAGTGGAACGACCGCTACCGCGACACCGTGCGCGACTTCTGGCGGCACGCGCTGCCCGACGTCCGGGAGATGGGCTACCGGCTGTCCGGCTCCAGCGACCTGTACGCCTGGGGCGGCCGCCGCCCGTACGCCTCGGTCAACTTCGTCACCGCGCACGACGGGTTCACCCTGCGCGACCTCGTCTCGTACCACGGCAAGCACAACGAGGCGAACGGCGAGGACAACCGGGACGGCACCGACGACAACCGCTCCTGGAACTGCGGCGCCGAGGGCGAGACGGACGACGAGGGGGTACGCGCCCTGCGCAGAAGGCAGTTGCGGAACCTGCTGACCACGCTGCTGCTGTCCACCGGGGTGCCGATGCTGGTCGCCGGTGACGAGCTGGGCCGCACCCAGGGCGGCAACAACAACGCCTACTGCCAGGACGGCGAACTGAGCTGGCTCGACTGGTCGCTGCTGGACGACCCGGACTGGCGGCCCCTGTTCGACCTGACCTGCCGGCTGATCGCGCTGCGCCACGCGCACCCGGTGCTGCGCCGCCGCGCCTTCTTCTCCGGCCGCGCGCACTCGGCGGACGGCCTCAGGGACCTGGCCTGGTTCACCGCGCGGGGCGCGGAGATGACCGAGCGCGACTGGTACGCGCCCGCCGCCACGCTGGGCATGTATCTGTCCGGCCGGGACATCCCGGGGCGGGACGAGCGGGGCGCGGCGGTGGTGGACGACAGCTTCCTCGCGGTGCTGCACGCCGGGCACGAGCCGACCGGTTTCACCCTTCCGGGGGCACCCTGGGCGACCGGGTACGAGGTGGTGGTGGACACCTCCGGCGAGGACCAGCTCCGGGCGCCGGGCACGGTGCTCGACGCGGACACCGACATCACCGTGCCGGCCCGGACGGTACTGCTGCTGCGGGTCCTCTGAGGTGGGCGGGGCGCCGTCGGCGGCCGCGCGGAGGGGCGGAAAACTCGGTGGGCGGGACGGGGGGCGGTCCGTAGGCTGACACCGGTGTCCACCAATTCTCCCCCCACCCGGCGCCGTTCCACCGCCCGTGTCCTGCTGCGGCTGTGGCCCTACGTACGCCCGGTGCGCGCACGCTGGTTCGCGGCCGCCGCCGTCGCGGTCGTCGCCTCCTGCCTCGGTCTGCTGATCCCGCTCGTGCTGAAGTGGATGGTCGACGGCCCGGTGGCCGCGCGCGATCCGGCCGGGGTCTGGCTGGGCGCGCTGTACCTGCTGCTGATCGGGGTGGCGGAGGCGCTGCTGTTCGGCCTGCGGCGCTGGCTGGTGGCCCGTCCGCTGGCGAGCGTGGAGGCGGGCATGCGCGCCGACCTCTACCGGCGCCTCCAGCGGCTCCCGGTGGCCTTCCACGACCGCTGGCCCTCGGGCCAGTTACTCTCGCGGGGCACCGGCGATCTGATGCTGGTGCGGATGTTCCTCGCCTTCCCGCTGACGTTCCTGCTGGTCAACGGCGTGACGATCATCGTTGGTATCGGCATCATGCTGGTGCAGGACTGGGTGCTCGGCCTGGTCGTGCTCGGGCCCGCCGTGCCGCTGCTGTGGGTCTGCGTGATCGTGGAGCAGCGGTACGCGCACGCGGCCCGGCAGGCGCAGGACCAGGTCGGCGACCTGACCACGCTGGTCGAGGAGAGCGTGCTCGGCATCCGGGTCGTCAAGGGCTTCGGGCGCCACCGCAGCCAGGCGCGCGCGTTCCGGCGTACGGCGCTGGCGCTGCGGGACACCGAGGTCCGCAAGGCAGGGATTCTGGCGGTCATCTGGGCCGTCATCGTGGCGCTGCCCGAGGTGGCGATCGGGGCCGCGCTGGTGCTGGGCGTGCTGCGGGTGGGGGACGGCTCGCTGTCGGCGGGCACGCTGGTCGCGTTCCTGAGCACGGCGCTGGCGCTGCGCTGGCCGGTGGAGTCCATCGGCTTCCTGCTGGCGATGTGCCAGGAGGCGGCGACGGCCACGGAACGGTACTTCGAGGCGCTGGACGAGCGTCCGGAGGGTCATGCCGACGCCGGGGACGTGCCCGTCCCCGGGCCCGGCGAGCCCGGCCTCCGCTTCGAGGGGGTGGGTTTCCGCCACGCAGACGCGGCCCCGGACGCCCGCCCGGTGCTGGAGGGGGTCGACCTGCACATCCGCCCCGGTGAGTCGATGGCGCTGGTCGGCGCGACCGGCAGCGGCAAGACCACCCTGACCTCGCTGGTCCCCCGCCTGCACGACGCCACCTCGGGCCGCATCACGCTCAACGGCGTCGACATCACCGCCCTGCCCCGCGAGGAGCTGCGCACCCGGGTCGCCGTCGCCTTCGAGGAGCCCACCCTGTTCTCCACCAGCGTGGCGGAGAACGTCCTCATGGGCGCCGGTGCGGGCGCGGGCCGGGAGGAGCTGGACCGGGCGCTCGCCGTGGCGCACGCCGACTTCGCGCACGCCCTGCCCGAGGGCCCGGACACCCGGGTCGGCGAACAGGGGCTGAGCCTCTCCGGGGGCCAGCGGCAGCGGCTCGCGCTGGCCCGCGCGGTGGCGGGGCGGCCGGAGTTCCTGGTGCTGGACGACCCGCTGTCCGCGCTCGACGTGCACACCGAGGCGGCCGTGGAGGCGGCGCTGCGCCGGGTGCTGGCCGACACCACCGCGCTGATCGTGGCCCACCGTCCCTCCACCGTGCTGCTGGCCGACCGGGTCGCCCTGCTCTCCGGAGGCCGGATCACGGCGGTGGGCACCCATCACGAACTGCTGCGCACCAACGCCGAGTACGCCCACCTGATGTCCGGCGGCCCACGCGAGGAACCCGAGGAACCCCGATGACCACCACGACGTCCGCCGCCCCCACCACGGACGACGACCTCCCCGGCCTCCCACCGGCCGCCGAAGACCCCTTCGACCGGGACGTGCTGCCCGTCCCGCCCGGCGCCACCGCCGCCCTGCTGCGCTCGCTGCTCGCCCCGCACCGGGCGCGGGTGGCGCTCACCGTGCTCCTGCTGCTGCTCCAGCAGGCGGCGGCGCAGACCGGCCCGCTGCTGGTGGCGTACGCCATCGACACCGCCGTACCGGCCGTGCGCCGGCACGACCACGGGCCGCTGCTCGCGGTGGCGGCGGGGTACGCCCTGTGCGCGCTGGCGTCCGGCGGGCTGCAGTACGCGTTCATCCGGGCGTCCGCGTGGGTGAACCAGGACGTACTGCTGGACCTGCGCGGGCGGATCTTCCGGCACGCGCAGGCGCTCAGCGTCGACTTCCACGAGCGCTACACCTCCGGCCGGCTGATCTCCCGCTCCACCACGGACGTGGAGGCGCTGCGCGAACTCCTCGACGAGGGGCTCCAGGAGCTGGTCACGGTGGTGCTGTCCTTCGTGTACATCTCCGCCCTGCTGCTCTGGCTGGACCTGGGGCTCGGCGCGGTCGCGGTCGCCTCGTTCGTGCCGCTGTACCTGCTGGTGCGGCGCTATCAGCGGCGCGCGCAGCAGGTGTTCGCCGCCCGCTCCACGGCGATCGCGGCGCTGATCGTGAAGTTCGTGGAGACGATGAACGGCATCCGCCCGGTGCGCGCGTTCCGCCGCGAGGCGGCCAACGACGCCGAGTTCGCCACGCTCAACCGGCACCACGAGCGCAGCAACGGCGACTCGCTGCTGGAGATGGCGCGGTACGTGGTCGGCTCCCGGTTGGTCGCCAACACGGCGGTCGCCGGGATCGTGCTGTGGGGCGCCCACCGGGTGGCCTCCGGCACCCTGGCGCTGGGTGTGCTGGCGGCGGCGGTGCTGTATCTGCGGCGGCTGTACGACCCGATCGACCGGCTGGGGATGTTCCTCAACTCCTACCAGTCGGCGGCCGCCTCGCTGGGGAAGATCGCCGGGCTGCTGGCCCAGGTGCCGTCCGTCCCGGAGCCCGCCGAGTCCCGCGAACTCCCGGCACTGAAAAGCGACTTCCCCGGCCGCGAGGTCGTCTTCGACGGGGTGCGGTTCGCCTACCGCACCGGCGGCGAGGTGCTGCCCCGCTTCGGCCTGACGCTGCCGGCCGGGCAGACGGTCGCCGTGGTCGGCTCCACGGGCGCGGGCAAGTCGACGCTGGCCAAGCTGCTGGCCCGCTTCTACGACCCGACCGAGGGCGCCGTCCTGCTGGACGGGGTGGACCTGCGCGAGCTGGCGCTGCCGGAGCTGCGGCGCGGGGTGGTGATGGTGACGCAGGAGGCGTTCCTGTTCTCCGGCACGGTCGCGGACAACATCGCCATCGGCCGCCCCGAGGCCACCCGGGAGGAGATCGAGCAGGCGGCGAAGGCCATCGGCGCGCACGAGTTCATCAGCGCCCTGCCCGACGGCTACGACACCGACGTACGCAAGCGCGGTGGCCGTATCTCCGCCGGTCAGCGCCAACTGGTGGCGTTCGCGCGGGCGTTGCTCGCCGACCCGGCGGTGCTGATCCTGGACGAGGCGACCAGCTCGCTGGACGTGCCCGGTGAACGGGCGGTGCAGCGGGCGATGACGACCGTGCTGCGCGGCCGTACGGCGGTGGTGATCGCGCACCGGCTGTCCACGGTGGAGATCGCCGACCGGGTGCTGGTGATGGAGCACGGCCGGATCGTGGAGGACGGCCGCCCGGACCTACTGACCGCCGGTTCCGGTAGGTTCTCCGAGCTGCACAAGGCGTGGCGGGACAGTCTGGCTCAGTGACGGCCGGTGGAACGGGGGCAGGATGATCGACGCGTACGGAGATCCCGGCATACCTGATACGCGCGGCGGCTGGCGCTACCTGTGGTGGCTGGCGCTGCGCCAGCCGGGGCGCTCGCTGGCCGGCGCGGTGTTCGGCTCGGCGTGGCTGGTGCTGATGGCGGCCCAGCCGTATCTGCTCTCGCGGGCGGTGGACGACGGGCTGGTGCCGGGACGGCTCGGGGTGCTGGCCGCCTGGACCGGCGCGATGTTCGTGACCGGGGTGGGGTGCGCGTGGCTGAGCATCATGCGGCACCGCACCATGACGCGGGTCCGGATGGACGCCAACTTCCGCACGGTGAAGCTGGTGGTGGAGCACGCGGCCCGGCTGGGTGCCGCGCTGCCGCGCCGGGTGGGGGCCGGTGAGGTCGTCACCGTCGGGGTGGGCGATGTGCAGACCCTGGCGCAGGCGCTGACCGTGATGGGGCCGGGCGTCGGCTCGGTCGTCGTCTACTCGGTGGTGGCCGCGCAACTCCTCACGATCTCCGGCTCGGTGGCCGCCGTGGTGCTGCTGGGCGTGCCGGTCATCGCGCTGCTCACCGGCCCGCTGACCCGGCGCCTCCAGGGCACCGAGACCGAGTACCGGGAGCGCCAGGGCATCCTCACGGCGCGCATCGGCGACCTCGCGGGCGGCCTCAGGGTGCTGGGCGGCCTCGGCGGCAAGTCGCTGTTCGCGGACGCCTTCGCCAAGGACTCCGGGCGGCTGCGGGAGCAGGGCTACCGGGTGGGCGCGGTGACCAGCTGGGTGCAGGCGCTCGGGCTCGGCCTGCCGACGCTGTTCCTGGCGGCGGTGACCTGGCTGGCGGCCCGGCTGGCCGCCGAGGGCGCGATCACGGTGGGCGAGCTGGTGTCGGTGTACGGGTACGCGGCCGTGCTGATCGGCCCGGTCGCCTTCTTCGTGGAGATGAACTACGACCTGAACCGCGCGGTGGTCGCCGCCCGCCGCGTGGTCGCCCTGCTCCGGCTGGCGCCCGAACCGGACGACGGCACGCTGACCGCCCCGGAGCACCCGGCCGAGCTGCACGACCCCGCCTCGGGCGTCCGGGTGGCGCCGGGCCGGCTGACAGCGCTGGTCGCGGCCCGCTCCGCCGACACCGCCGCCGTCGTCGACCGGCTCGGCCGGTACGGGCCGACCGAGGCGCTGTGGGGCGGCGTACGCCTGGACGCGGTGCCGCTTGCCGAGGTGCGCGCGCGGGTGCTGGTCGCGGACAACGAGGCCGACCTGTTCGCCGGGCCCCTGCTGGACACGGTGTCCGCCGGGCGCGAGGCGGACGAGGCGGCGGTGCGCCGCGCGGTGCGGGCGGCGGTCGCCGAGGACGTCGTACGGGGGCTGCCCGAGGGGCTGGACACGGTGGTGTCCGGGCAGGGCCGCAGCCTCTCCGGGGGCCAGCGGCAGCGGGTCCGGCTGGCGCGGGCGCTGCTGGCCGACCCCGAGGTGCTGCTCGCCGTGGAGCCGACCTCGGCGCTGGACGCGCACACCGAGTCGGCGGTCGCGCACCGGCTGCGCGAGGCGCGGGAGGGCCGTACGACGGTGGTGACCTCGACCTCGCCGCTGCTGCTGGACGTGGCGGACACGGTGCTGTTCCTGGTCGACGGCAAGGTGGCCGCGAGCGGCCCGCACCGGCTGCTGCTGGACCGCGAGAAGGGCTACCGGGCGCTGGTGGCAAGGGACTTGACCGACGGGGAGGTCTCACGGTGACGACGGACACGGGAGCGCTGCCGGTCGCGGACCGGGGCACGGTACGGCGGGCGGCCGCGCGGCTGGTGCGCGCCGACGGGCGGGCCTTCGCGGGCGCGCTGGCGCTGAACGCGCTGGCGGCCGGTGCGGGCATCGTCGGCCCCTGGCTGGTCGGCCGGATCGTGGACGACGTACGTGCCGGGCGCGGGGTAGGTGCGGTGGACCGGCTCGCGCTGTGGATTCTGCTGTGCGCGCTGGCCCAGCTGGTGCTGGCCCGCTGGGCGCGGTACGTGGCGCACCGGTTCGGGGAGCGGACGCTGGCGCGGGTGCGCGAGACCTTCGTGGAACGGCTGCTGGGGCTGCCCGCCTCGGTGGTCGAGCGGGCCGGCACCGGTGACCTGACGGCGCGCGGCACGGCGGACGTGGCGACGGTCGGCACCACGCTGCGGGACATCGGCCCGGAGCTGCTGGTGTACGCGGTGCAGGCGCTGTTCGTGCTGGGCGCGGTGTTCGCGCTCAGCCCGTGGCTGGGCCTGTTCGGGCTGCTCGGGCTGACCCCGGTGTGGCTGGCGGTGCGCTGGTATCTGCGGCGGGCGCGGGACGCCTATCTGGCCGAGGGCGCGGCGACCTCGGCGGTCGCGGAGATCGTGGCGGCCACGGCGGCGGGCGCCCGCACGGTGGAGGCGTTCCGGCTGGAGAGGACACGTACGGCGGCGAGCCGGGAGGCGCTGGAGCGGTCCCGGCGCAGCCGCTACCGCACGCTGGGCCTGCGGACGGTGTTCTTCCCGTCCGTCGAGATCTCGTACACGATCCCGGTGGCCGGGGTGCTGCTGGTCGGGGGGTGGCTGCACGGGCGCGGGCTGATCGGGCTCGGCGCGGTGGTGGCCGGGGCGCTGTACCTGCGGCAGTTCACCGACCCGCTGGACATGGTGCTCATCCGGCTGGAGCAACTCCAGTCCAGCGGGGCATCGTTCGCCCGGGTGGAGGGCATCGCCGAGGCCCCGCGCGCCCCGGTGGACACCACGCGGACTCCGGCCGACGACCGGATCGAGGTGCGCGGGGTGCGGTACGCGTACGAGCGGGGCGGTGAGGTGCTGCGCGGGGTGGACCTGACGGTCCGGCCCGGTGAGCGGCTGGCCGTGGTGGGGGCGTCCGGCGCGGGCAAGACCACGCTGAGCCGGCTGCTGGCCGGCATCGACGCCCCCGCCTCGGGCTCGGTCACGGTGGGCGGGGTGCCGGTCGCGGAGCTGACGCCCGCGCGGCTGCGCCGCCAGGTGGTGCTGGTGACCCAGGAGCACCATGTGTTCCTCGGCTCGGTCCGGGACAACCTGCTGATCGCCGAACCCGGCGCATCGGACGAGGAGTTGTGGCGGGCACTGGCGGCCGTGGGCGCGGACGGCTGGGTGCGGGAGCTGCCCGAGGGGCTCGACACCGGGCTCGGCCAGGGCGGCACAGTGACCGACGGCTCCCAGGCGCAGCAGCTCGCGCTGGCCCGCGTGGTGCTGGCCGACCCGCACACACTGATCCTGGACGAGGCGACCGCCCTGCTCGACCCGGCCACCGCCCGGCACACCGAGCGGGGTCTGGCCGCGGTGCTCGCGGGCCGCACGGTGATCGCCGTCGCGCACCGGCTGCACACCGCGCACGACGCGGACCGGGTCGCGGTGATGGAGGACGGTCTCGTCACCGAACTGGGCACGCACGACGAACTGGTGGCGGCGAACGGCGCGTACGCGGCGCTGTGGCGCACCTGGCACGGGGACGACGACGCGGCCTGAGAGCCCGCCACACACATCCTCAACACGCGTGTAATAAAAGGGAGTTGGTACGGGAGGCACGCCTTCCGGCCAACTTCCCGACGCGCTCCTGACAGGCCCCCCGCTCCCCTGTCACTCTTCCCACGACCGACTCACAGCGACCGCACAGCGCTCACGCGTCCCGCGCCACCCCGCGCCCCGACGCGCGCCCCGCACCGCCCTGTTCTGCCCCGGACGCCCCATCCCCCCGTCCGGTCTCCCTCGGCCGCGCGACCGGCGGCCACGCAGAAGGAGTCAGTGTTGAGCAGCAGCCCCTCCAGCACCCCCGCCCTCAGACGTGTCTCCCCGCGCCGCCGTACCGCCACCGTCGCCCTGGCCGGTGTCGCCGCGCTCATCGCCGCCGCCGTCCAGTCCGGCGCGGCGACCGCGGCCTCGGCCGCACCCCGGCCGGGCAAGGCCGACCCCGCCCACACCTCCGTACGCCTCACCGCCGCCCAGCGCGCCGGACTGATCCGGGACGCCGACGCCGGCCGGACCGACACGGCCCGCTCGATCGGGCTCGGCGCCCGGGAGAAGCTCGTCGCCCGCGATGTCGTCAAGGACGGCGACGGCACCCTGCACACCCGCTACGAGCGCACCTACGCGGGCCTGCCCGTGCTCGGCGGCGACCTGATCGTGGACACCGCACCCTCGGGCGCGACCAGGCGCGTGGTGAAGGCGTCCGGTGCCGCCCTGAAGGTCACCGGTCTCACCCCGGCCGTACCGAAGGCCACGGCGGAGCGGCAGGCGGTGGCCCGCGCCAAGGCGCTCGGTGGCACCAGGCCGGCCGCCGACAGCGTGCGCACGGTCATCTGGGCCGCCACCGGCAAGCCGGTCCTCGCCCACGAGACGGTGGTCGGCGGCCTCCAGGACGACGGCACCCCGAACGAGCTGCACGTCATCACCGACGCCACCACCGGCAAGAAGCTCTACGAGTACCAGGGCGTCCGCACCGGCGTCGGCAACACCCAGTACAGCGGCCAGGTCCCGCTCACCACCACCCAGTCCGGCTCCACGTACACCCTGACCGACGGCGACCGGGGCGGCCACAAGACGTACAACCTCAACCGGGGCACCTCCGGCACCGGCACCCTGTTCTCGCAGTCCACGGACACCTGGGGCAACGGCACCGTCTCCGACCCGGCGACGGCGGGCGCGGACGCGCACTACGGGGCGGCGGTCACCTGGGACTTCTACCAGGACACGTTCGGCCGCAGCGGTATCAAGAACAACGGGGTGGGCGCCTACTCCCGTGTGCACTACGGGAATTCGTATGTGAACGCCTTCTGGAGCGACTCCTGCTTCTGCATGACCTACGGCGACGGCTCGGGCAACGCGGACCCGCTGACCGCGCTGGACGTGGCCGGGCACGAGATGAGCCACGGCGTCACCTCCAACACGGCCGGGCTCAACTACAGCGGTGAGTCGGGCGGGTTGAACGAGGCGACCTCCGACATCTTCGGCACCGGCGTGGAGTTCTTCGCCAACAGTGCCGCCGACCCCGGTGACTACCTCATCGGCGAGAAGATCGACATCAACGGCGACGGCACCCCGCTGCGTTACATGGACAAGCCGAGCAAGGACGGCGCGTCCAAGGACAGTTGGTACTCCGGTATCGGCGGGGTGGACGTGCACTACTCGTCCGGCCCGGCGAACCACTTCTTCTATCTGCTGAGCGAGGGCAGCGGCGCCAAGGTGATCGACGGGGTCTCCTACGACTCCCCCACCGCCGACGGTCTCCCGGTCACCGGCATCGGCCGGGACAAGGCCCTCCAGATCTGGTACCGGGCGCTCACCACCAAGTGGACCTCCACCACCAACTACTCCGGCGCCCGCACCGGCACCCTGGCCGCCGCCGGTGAGCTGTACGGCACCACGAGCGCCGAGTACGCGGCCGTGCAGGACGCCTGGGCGGGCGTCGGGGTCGGCACCCGGCCCGGCGGCGACACGGGCACCTCGTACGAATCCACCACGCCGGTGGCGATCCCGGACAACGGTCCCGCGATCACCTCGGACATCACGGTCACCGGCAGGAGCGGAAACGCGCCAAGCAACTTGCGCGTGGCCGTGAACATCACCCACACCTGGCGGGGTGACCTGGTGATCGACCTGGTCGGCCCGTCGGGCACCTCGTACCGGCTGAAGAACTTCAGTTCCTCGGACTCCGGGGACGACGTGGACGAGACCTACACCGTCGATGCATCGGCCGAACCCGCCGACGGAACCTGGAAATTGAAGGTGCAGGACCAGGCTGCGCAGGACAAGGGCACCCTCAACTCATGGAAGGTCACCTTCCCGTAGACCACCCTCCGCCGCCCCTCGCGGCCGGTGAACGGGTGCCGTCCGGAGGGTGAACAGCCCTCCGGACGGCCCCCGTTCACACGCCCGCAACAACATCAAGACGCAGTGTTTCAGCCAACATCACCACAGGGTCATGACATGTACGCGTCCCTGGTGCCACGCTCTCCCCACCCGCCGCAGCACAGCGACTTCAGTACGCACCACCCGGCCAGTGACCCCACGCTGGCCGACGCCCCCACGTCAAGGAGCTACTGTGAGCCCTCTCTACGCGCGTCACAAGCGCACCACGCTCGTCATCGCCACCGCCGTCGCCGCCGGTGCCCTTCTCTCCACGGGCATGTCCTCCAGCGCGAGCGCCGAGAACAAGACCCTGGCCGGTGCCCCGACGCTGCTGTCGGCCTCGGCACGCACCACGCTGATCCAGCAGGCGCAGTCCGACGCCCCGGAGACCGCCCAGCGCATAGGTCTCGGCGCCAAGGAGAAGCTGGTGGTCAGAGACGTCGTCAAGGACGTCGACGGCACCGTGCACACCCGTTACGAGCGCACCTACGCGGGCCTGCCGGTCCTCGGCGGCGACCTCGTGGTGCACACCGCCAAGTCCGGCAAGGCCGAGGGCGTCACCAAGGCCACCAAGGCGGCCATCAAGGTGGCCTCGCTGAAGCCGCAGATCACCGCGGCCAAGGCGGAGAAGCAGGCCGTCGGCGCCGCGAAGACCCTCGGCTCCGCCAAGTCCGCCTCGGACGGTGCCCGCAAGGTCATCTGGGCCGGCTCCGGCAAGCCCGTCCTCGCCTACGAGACGGTCGTCGGCGGCCTCCAGGACGACGGCACCCCGAACCAGCTGCACGTCATCACCGACGCCGCCACCGGCAAGAAGCTCTTCGAGTACCAGGGCGTCGAGAACGCGACCGGCAAGACGCTGTACTCCGGCACGGTCACCCTCAACTCCGTGCAGTCGGGCTCGACGTACCAGCTCACCGACAGCGCCCGGGGCAACCACAAGACCTACAACCTGGCCCGCAAGACGTCCGGCACGGGCACCCTGGTGTCCAGCACCACCAACGTCTTCGGCACCGGCACCGCCTCCAGCTCCTCCTCCGACCAGACCGCGGCCGCCGACGCCGCCTACGGCGCGGCGGAGACCTGGGACTTCTACAAGAACACGTTCGGCCGCAACGGCATCAAGAACAACGGCGTCGGCGCCTACTCCCGCGTCCACTACGGCAACGCCTACGTGAACGCGTTCTGGGACGACTCCTGCTTCTGCATGACCTACGGCGACGGCTCCGGCAACGTCGACCCGCTGACCTCGCTGGACGTCGCGGGCCACGAGATGAGCCACGGTGTCACCTCCAACACCGCCGGCCTGAACTACTCGGGCGAGTCCGGCGGCCTGAACGAGGCCACCTCGGACATCTTCGGCACCGGCGTGGAGTTCTACGCCAACAACGCCTCCGACCCCGGTGACTACCTCATCGGCGAGAAGATCGACATCAACGGCGACGGCACCCCGCTGCGCTACATGGACAAGCCCAGCAAGGACGGCGGCTCGGCCGACTACTGGTCCTCCTCGGTCGGCAACAAGGACGTGCACTACTCGTCCGGCGTCGCCAACCACTTCTTCTACCTGCTGTCCGAGGGCAGCGGCGCGAAGACGATCAACGGGGTCTCGTACAACTCCCCGACCTACAACGGCTCCACGGTCACCGGCATCGGGCGCGCCAAGGCGCTCCAGATCTGGTACAAGGCGCTGACCACGTACATGACCTCCACCACCAACTACAAGGCGGCCCGCACGGCGACGCTGAACGCGGCCTCCGCGCTCTACGGCTCCGGCAGCGCCGAGTACAACGCGGTGGCAGCGGCCTGGTCCGGCGTCAACGTCAGCTGAAGTATCAGTAGTTGAGACTGGGCGCCCCCTGGGAAGGTGATCTTCCGGGGGGCGCCCTAGTCTGGTGCCCATGTCCTCGGCGCCCTTCACCTACGAGCCGGTCGGCGCGACCCGCGACGATCTCGCCGTCTGCCCGCCCGGCTTCCACCACCTCTTCTCCCGCACCCGCATCGGCGAGGGTCCGGGTGTCTTCCGCCGGGCCACGGAGGCGGTCCTCACCTGGGAGATGCACCGGGCGATGGGCGTCGGCATCGAGACCACCGCCGAGCGCGCGGCCCCCGGAGCCGAGGTCATGGTCAGCCTCGCGGGCCTGATCAAGGCCCCCTGCCGGGTCGTCTGGACCGCGGACGAGCCCCGCCGCGCGGGCTGGGCCTACGGCACGCTGCCCGGCCACCCGGAGGACGGCGAGGAAGCCTTCGTCGTCGAGCGCACCGGCGACGGCACCGTCTGGCTCACGGTCGCCGCCTACAGCCGCCCCGCCAAGTGGTACACCCGCACCGCCGGCCCTGTGGCCCGAGCCCTCCAGCACGCCTACGCCCGCCGCTGCGGCGCCACCCTGAAGCGGCTGTGCGCGGACGAGGACGAGAGCTAGACCTCTGCGGCCGGCGCGTCCCGCACCGCGGGCTCGACGGCGGTCAGCACGCTCCAGGAGCCCCCGCCGTCCAGCTTCTTCCGGGCGCCGACGGGGCCGGCCGTCATCTCCACGGTGGCGCGGTCCCGGTCCGTCGTGACGGTGACCCCCAGCGCCACGTCGATGCCACCGGGCCCGCCGTACCGCACGGCCAGCCTGCCGTGCGTGAACTCCACGACCTCCCCCACCCGGGGCGCGGGCACCCCCTTGAGCGTGTGCAGCACGGTGTCCGTCACCTCGTACGCCGTGGTCCCGGGCCGTTTGGGCACCTCGACCCGCCCGGTACTCGGCACGACGGCGGCACCGCCGACGATGAGCACCACGGCGACCAGGGCGACGGAGAGCCGGCGGACGGCCGCGAACCAGTAGCTGGACATGAGGGCTTGCGAGTCCGTCTCCGTCGTCGGAGGCTGTCGGAGAGTGTCGGAGGGTGAACGGTACGGCCCACCCTCCGACGGCGGACCCTCAGCGCAACAGCACCCCCGCCGATTCCACCGCCTCCTCCGGCGGTGCGGTCACGAGGCCGGTTTCCGCTGTGGAGGCGAGGAGGCGGTGGGTGGGGAGGATGCGGACGGTGTAGCCGAAGGGGCCGGTGCGGTCGAGGAAGAGGGGGCCCTCGTAGAGCCAGCGGCCCTCCAGGTCGGGGTTGCCGACCGGCTTCAGCGGGACCGTGCTCGCGTCGGTGATGCGGTCGCCGGAGTCGACCCGGCCGGACACCACCTGGACCTCCACGTCGTCCGGGGTCAGCTCGCCGAGCCCCACCCGCACGCGGAGCACGACACTGGAGCCCAGCTCCGCCGTGGCGGTGGGCGCGGTGGTCTCCACGTGGTCCACGCTCACCCCCGGCCAGGCGGAACGCACCCGCGCCTTCCAGCCCGCCAGTTCGCGCGCGGTGTCCGGGGCGAGGGCGCGGTGGGCCTGGGCGGCCGGGGCGTAGAGCCGCTCGACGTACTCGCGGACCATGCGGCCGGCCAGCACCTTCGGGCCGAGCAGGGTGAGGGTCTGGCGGACCATCTCGATCCACCGGTCGGGCAGCGAGGCCCGGCCGCGCTCGTAGAAACGGGCGGTGACCCGGCCCTCCAGCAGTTCGTACAGCGCGGCGGCCTCGATGTCGTCCCGGCGCTCGTGGTCGGTGGACGCGCCGTCCGCCGTGGGGATGGCCCAGCCGAAGTCGGGCTGGAACCACTCGTCCCACCAGCCGTCCAGCACCGAGAGGTTGAGACAGCCGTTGAGCGCGGCCTTCATCCCGGAGGTGCCGCAGGCTTCCAGCGGGCGCAGCGGGTTGTTCAGCCAGATGTCGCAGCCGGGGTAGAGCTTCTGCGCCATCCCCATGCCGTAGTCGGGCAGGAACACGATCCGGTGCCGCACGCGCGGGTCGTCCGCGAACCGCACCAGTTCCTGGACGAGCTTCTTGCCGCCGTCGTCCGCCGGGTGCGCCTTGCCCGCCACCACGATCTGCACCGGCCGCTGCGGATGCAGCAGCAGCTCGGTCAGCCGCTCCTTGTCCCGCAGCATCAGCGTCAGCCGCTTGTACGACGGCACGCGCCGGGCGAACCCGATGGTGAGCACGTCCGGGTCGAGCACCCCGTCGATCCAGCCCAGCTCGGCGTCGGCCGCCCCGCGCTGCCGCCAGGAGGCGCGCAGCCGGGACCGTACCTCCAGCACGAGCTGTTCGCGCAGGGTGCGGCGCAGCTCCCAGATCTCCTGGTCCGGGATCTCCGCGACCGCGTCCCAGCGCTCGGAGCCGCCGACGGTCAGCGCGTCCTCGGCCCGCTGCACACCGAGCTGCCGGGAGCCGAGCCGCAGCACCTCGGGGGCGACCCAGGTCGGGGCGTGCACGCCGTTGGTGACCGAGGTGATCGGCACCTCCTCGGCGTCGAACCCCGGCCAGAGCCCGGCGAACATCTCCCGGCTGACCTGGCCGTGCAGCAGGGACACCCCGTTGGCCCGCTGGGCCAGGCGCAGGCCCATCACGGCCATGTTGAACAGGCCCGGCTCGCCGCCGGGGTACGTCTCCGTGCCCAGCCCCAGCACCCGGCGCGGGTCGAGCCCGGACAGCTCGGCGTCGGGCCCGAAGTGCCGGGCGACCAGCTCCCGGTCGAAGCGGTCGATCCCCGCGGGCACGGGGGTGTGCGTGGTGAACACCGTCCCGGCCCGTACGGTCTCCAGCGCGGCGTCGAAGTCCAGGCTCCCCTTGTCCGGCCTGCCCAGTTCGGCGATCCGCTCAAGACCGAGGAACCCGGCGTGCCCCTCGTTGGTGTGGAACACCTCCGGCTCGGCGTGCCCGGTGAGCCGGCAGTAGGCGCGCACCGCGCGGACACCTCCTATGCCGAGCAGCATCTCCTGGAGCAGCCGGTGTTCGCTGCCGCCGCCGTAGAGCCGGTCGGTGACGCCGCGTTCGGCGGGGTCGTTCTCCTCCACGTCGGAGTCGAGCAGCAGCAGCGGGACCCGGCCCACCTGCGCCACCCAGATCCGGGCGTGCAGGGCGCGGCCGCCGGGCAGGGCGAGGGAGACGCGGGCGGGGGTGCCGTCGTCCTCCTTGAGCTGGGTGAGGGGCAGCTCGTTGGGGTCGAGGACGGGGTAGTGCTCCTGCTGCCAGCCATCGCGCGAGAGGGTCTGGCGGAAGTAGCCGTGCCGGTAGAGCAGCCCGACGCCGATCAGCGGGGCGCCCAGGTCGCTGGCGGCCTTGAGGTGGTCGCCGGCCAGGATGCCGAGGCCGCCGGAGTACTGGGGCAGGGCCGCGGTGATGCCGAACTCGGGCGAGAAGTACGCGACCGCCGCGGGCAGCCCGTCGCCCTGCTGCTGGTACCAGCGGTCGCCGGTCACGTAGTCGTTCAGGTCGTCGGCGACCGCGGTCAGGCGGCGCAGGAAGCGCCGGTCCTCCGCCAGTTCGGCGAGCCGGGCGGGGCTCACCCGGCCCAGCAGCCGCACCGGGTCGCCCTCGGCGGCGGCCCAGTGCCCGGGGTCGACGGACTGGAACAGGTCGCGCGTCTCCGCATGCCAGGACCAGCGCAGGTTGCGCGCCAGGTCGCTGAGCGGCCGGAGGGGTTCGGGGAGAACTGGACGGACGGTGAACCGACGGATCGCCTTCACATTCCACCTCGGACGCGTCGCATGGTGAGACGCACGGCGCTGTACGTCTCGTCGTCATTGTCGACGGTAGTGGTTACCGAGGCGTCACCGAGGACGCATCCGGGTGAAGCGGCCCGAATACGGCACATCCGGTACGCAGGGGAAAGGAGCGCGGACGAGGGGCGCGGGGGGCGCAAGCGCCGGGAAGCACCAAGAGACACCGAGAGGCACCGAGAAGCACCGGGATTTGGCCGAACCCCGCCGTACCGGGGGGAGTCAAGGCACGCCGGGCGGGAATCCGGGAGACGTAAGGCCGGGCTCGTACACAGCTGTACGCGCGAGTAGTTAACCAAAGTTCCGGATTGCCCACCCGAACCGGGTGGGAAGGCTCCCCCGGTACGACGCACCAGGCACCACAGCACCGCAGCAGGAACCGTCGCCCGCACACCCGGCCCACACCCATGTCGACGCGGACAGGAGCGGTCATGCCCGCCACGCACCACTCGTCAGCACCGGTGACCCCCGGCAAGGCGGCCGGCAGAAAACCGGCCCGGCCGGCCCGCAAGGCGCCACCCCCGGACCCGCCCCGGACCGCCGGGCCGGAAGGAGACCGGCCCGTGACGGGCCGTATCCCGGTCCTGGACGTGCGGCCGGTGGTCCAGGGCGGGCGCAGGCCCGCGAAGGCGGTGGCCGGCGAGGTCTTCGAGGTGTCGGCCACGGTGTTCCGCGAGGGGCACGACGCGGTCGCCGCCGATGTCGTGCTGCGCGACCCGGAGGGCCGCCCCGGCCCCTTCACCCCGATGCGCGAACTCGCCCCCGGCACCGACCGCTGGGGCGCCACGGTCAGCGCGGACCGGCCCGGAAACTGGACCTACTCGGTGGAGGCGTGGTCCGACCCGGTCGCCACCTGGCGCCACACCGCCGAGATCAAGATCCCGGCCGGCATCGACACCGAGGCGGTGCTGGAGGAGGGCGCGCTGCTGTACGAGCGTGCGGCGGCCGGGGTCCCGGCGGAGCACCGGGCCACCGTGCTGGACGTGGTCACGGCCCTGCGCGACGAGGACCGCCCGGCCGCCTGGCGGCTGGCCTCGGCCCTGGCCCCGGAGGTCTCCGAGGTGCTGTCCCGCCACCCCCTGCGCGAACTGGTCACGGCCTCCGACCCGCTCCCCCTGCTGGTGGAGCGCCAGCGGGCGCTGTACGGCTCCTGGTACGAGTTCTTCCCACGCTCCGAGGGCACGGTCGACCAGCCGCACGGCACCTTCCGGACGGCGGAGAAGCGTCTGGAGGCCATCGCGGAGATGGGCTTCGACGTGGTGTACCTCCCGCCGATCCACCCGATCGGGACCACGCACCGAAAGGGCCGCAACAACACCCTGACCGCGACCCCGGACGACGTCGGCGTGCCGTGGGCGATCGGCTCCCCGGAGGGCGGCCACGACGCCGTCCACCCGGATCTCGGCACCCTGGACGACTTCGAGCACTTCGTGGACCGGGCACGGGAGTTGGGCCTGGAGGTGGCCCTGGACTTCGCGTTGCAGTGCTCCCCGGACCACCCGTGGGTGGAGAAGTACCCCCAGTGGTTCCACCACCGCCCCGACGGCACGATCGCGTACGCCGAGAACCCGCCGAAGAAGTACCAGGACATCTATCCCATCGCCTTCGACGCCGACATGGACGGCCTGGTCACCGAGACCGTGCGGGTGCTCCGGCACTGGATGGAGCACGGTGTCCGCATCTTCCGCGTCGACAACCCGCACACCAAGCCCGTGGTGTTCTGGGAGCGCGTGATCGGCGAGATCAACCGCGCCGACCCCGATGTCATCTTCCTGGCGGAGGCGTTCACCCGCCCGGCGATGATGCACACCCTCGCCCAGGTCGGCTTCCAGCAGTCGTACACCTACTTCACCTGGCGTAACGACAAACAGGAGTTGACGGAGTACCTCACCGAACTCTCGGGGGAGGCGGCCGCCTACATGCGGCCCAACTTCTTCGCCAACACCCCGGACATCCTGCACGCCTATCTCCAGCAGGGCGGGCGCCCGGCCTTCGAGGTGCGCGCGATCCTCGCGGCGACCCTCTCCCCCACCTGGGGCATCTACAGCGGCTACGAGCTGTGTGAGAACGAGCCGTTGAAGTCGGGTAGCGAGGAGTACTGGGACTCGGAGAAGTACCAGCTCAGGCCGAGGGACTGGGAGGCGGCCGCCCGCGAGGGCCGCACCATCGCCCCCCTCATCACCCGGCTCAACCAGATCCGCCGGGAGAACCCGGCACTGCACCAGCTCAGGGACATCCACTTCCACCACGCGGACCAGGACGGAGTGATCGTCTACTCCAAGCGCAGTGGTTCGAACACGGTTCTGGTGGTCGCCAACCTCGACCCGCACCACACCCAGGAGGCCACGGTCTCGTTGGACATGCCGCAACTCGGCCTCGACTGGCACGAGTCGGTGCCGGTGCGCGACCTGCTCACCGGCGAGTCCTATCACTGGGGCAGGGCCAACTATGTGCGACTCGAACCGGGTCGTCGACCCGCGCATGTGTTCTCGGTTCTGCGACCGTCCAACCCGCGGATCGGAGGGTCACCCGCCATATGATCGTCAACGAGCCCGTTCCCGACACCTTCGAGGACACCCCGGCCAAGGACCGGGACCCGGAATGGTTCAAACGTGCCGTCTTCTACGAGGTCCTGGTCCGTTCCTTCCAGGACAGCAACGGCGACGGCGTCGGTGACCTCAAGGGTCTGACCGCCAAACTCGACTATCTGCAATGGCTCGGCGTGGACTGCCTCTGGCTCCCGCCGTTCTTCAAGTCCCCCTTGCGCGACGGCGGTTACGACGTCTCGGACTACACGGCAGTGCTCCCCGAGTTCGGGGACCTCGCGGACTTCGTGGAGTTCGTCGACGCCACCCACCAGCGGGGCATGCGCGTCATCATCGACTTCGTCATGAACCACACCAGCGACCAGCACCCGTGGTTCCAGGAGTCCCGCAACAACCCCGACGGCCCGTACGGGGATTACTACGTCTGGGCCGACGACGACAAGCAGTACCAGGACGCCCGGATCATCTTCGTCGACACCGAGGCGTCGAACTGGACCTACGACCCGGTGCGCAAGCAGTACTACTGGCACCGCTTCTTCTCGCACCAGCCGGACCTCAACTACGAGAACCCGGCCGTGCAGGAGGAGATGATCTCGGCGCTGAAGTTCTGGCTGGACCTCGGCATCGACGGGTTCCGGCTGGACGCGGTGCCGTATCTCTACCAGCGCGAGGGCACCAACTGCGAGAACCTCCCCGAGACCCATGACTTCCTGAAGCGGGTCCGCAAGGAGGTCGACGAGCAGTACGCCGACAAAGTCGTGCTGGCGGAGGCCAACCAGTGGCCCGAGGACGTGGTCGACTACTTCGGCGACTACTCCACCGGCGGCGACGAATGCCACATGGCCTTCCACTTCCCGGTCATGCCCCGCATCTTCATGGCCGTCCGCCGCGAGTCCCGCTACCCGGTCTCGGAGATCCTCGCCAAGACCCCCGCCATCCCCACCAACTGCCAGTGGGGCATCTTCCTGCGCAACCACGACGAGCTGACCCTCGAAATGGTCACCGACGAGGAACGCGACTACATGTGGGCCGAATACGCGAAAGACCCGCGTATGCGCGCCAACATCGGCATCCGCCGCCGCCTCGCCCCCCTCCTCGACAACGACCGCAACCAGATCGAGCTGTTCACCGCCCTGCTGCTCTCCCTGCCCGGCTCGCCGATCCTCTACTACGGCGACGAGATCGGCATGGGCGACAACATCTGGCTCGGCGACCGCGACGCCGTCCGCACCCCCATGCAGTGGACCCCCGACCGCAACGCCGGCTTCTCCTCCTGCGACCCCGGCCGGCTGTTCCTGCCGACCATCATGGACCCCGTCCACGGCTTCCAGGTCACCAACGTCGAAGCCTCCATGTCCTCCCCGTCCAGCCTCCTGCACTGGACCCGCCGCATGATCGAGATCCGCAAGCAGAACCCCGCCTTCGGACTGGGCTCGTACACCGAGCTGGTCTCGTCCAACCCGGCGGTGCTCGCGTTCCTGCGGGAGTACGAGGACGACCTCGTGGTCTGCGTGCACAACTTCTCGCGGTTCGCGCAGCCCACCGAGCTGGATCTGCGCCAGTTCACCGGGCGGCACCCGGTGGAGCTGTTCGGCGGGGTGCGCTTCCCGGCCGTCGGCGAGCTGCCGTATTTGCTGACCCTGGCCGGGCACGGCTTCTACTGGTTCCGGCTGCGCCAGGACGCCGTGTAGTCCGGGCACTTGTGATCGAGCGGGGCGGCGGACACCGGTTTCCGCCGCCCCGCTCGGGGCACCGTTCAGTAACACCCCGACGACCCGGGGAAAGGACGTGACGCCCATGGCGGAAACGGTCACCCCCTCCAGCACGTCAGGTACCACGACCGAGCTGCTCGAATCGCTCGATCCCCTGTTGCGCGAATGGCTGCCCCGGCAGCGCTGGTTCGCCGGGAAGGGGCGCGCGGTCACCGGTTTCGACCTGGTGGCCGCCACCGAACTCCTGCCTTCTGAGGGGAGGTTGGGTCTTTACCACGTACTTCTACGCGTCCACCAGCCGCCGGTGCCGGGCGCCCTCCCGCAGCCCGGTGACTGCTACCAGTTGCTGATAGGCGTGCGCGAGGCGCTGCCACCCCGGCTGGCGCCCGCGCTGATCGGCCATGTCGTGGACGGCCCGCTCGACGGCCGCACGGTCTACGACGCCCTGTACGACCCCCGGCCCGCCGAGGTACTGCTGGAGGCCCTGCGCACCGGCGCCCGCGTCGGCGCGCTGAGCTTCGAGCGGGACCCGGCGCACGAGATCCGGGACCAGCTGGTGGCCCGGCTGATGACCGCCGAGCAGTCCAACTCCTCGGTGGTGTACGGAGATACGTTCATCCTCAAGCTGCTGCGCCGGGTCACCCCCGGCGTCAACCCCGACCTGGAGCTGCCGCTCGCGCTGGCCCGCGAGGGCTGCGCGCGGGTGCCCGCGCCGGTCGCCTGGCTCCGCGCCGACCTGGACACCGAGCCGTACGTCCTCGCGGTGCTCCAGCCCTTCATGAACGGCGCGAGCGACGGCTGGGAGCTGGCCCTGCGCGAGCTGGCCAAGGGCGAGGACTTCACCCGGGAGGCGCGGGAGCTGGGCCGGGCCACCGCCGAGGTGCACACCGCGCTCGCCCGCGCCCTGCCGACCGTCACCCTCGGCCATGCCCAACTGGAGCTGATGGCAGGCGGGATGACCGAGCGGCTGACGGCCGCCGTACAGGCGGTGCCCGCGCTGCGGCCGTACGAGACCGGGCTGCGCTCGGCCTTCGAGGCGCTGGCCGACCTGGCCCGGGAGGGCCAGACCTGGACCGCGCAGCGGGTGCACGGCGATCTGCACCTCGGGCAGTGCCTGCGTTCGCCGGGCGACGGCTGGTCGCTGATCGACTTCGAGGGTGAGCCGTCCCGCCCGCTGGCCGAGCGGCGCATGCCGCAGCCGGCGGTGCGCGACATCGCGGGCATGCTGCGCTCCTTCGACTACGCCGCCCACTCCGCCAAGACCCCGGCGCCCGACTGGGCCCACGCCTGCCGGGCCGCCTACTGCACCGGGTACGCCGAGGTCACCGGCCGCGACCCCCGTACCGACCCGGTGATGCTGCGCGCGTACGAGACCGACAAGGCGATCTACGAGGTCGTCTACGAGGCCCGGCACCGGCCCGAGTGGCTGCCGGTCCCGATGTCGGCGGTGCGCCGTCTCGCCACGCCCGACCTGTCATGAGCCCGACCTGACCCCGACCGGGAGACTCGTCCGTGACGTCCAAGAAGCCAGCCGGCCCGAAGAGCAAGTCCGGCAAGAAGCAGGCCAAGTCCTCGCAGGCGGCCCCGGCGAAGCAGGTCCGGGCGAAACCCGGCAGGCAGGCGGACTCGCCGGAGAACGCGCCCGCGATCCCGAAGGCGCGTACGCCGGAGGTGCCCGCGGTCTCCCCCGCCCTGGCCCCGGCCGACCGGGAGCGGCTGCTCGCGGGCACGCATCACGACCCGCACACCGTGCTGGGCGCGCACCCGGTGCCCGGCGGGGTCGCCTTCCGGGTGTTCCGGCCGTACGCGGAAGCGGTGACCGTCGTCTTCGACGACGTGCGGGCGGAGCTGACCGACGACGGGCAGGGCTTCTTCTCCGGCCTGCTCCCGCTGACCGAGGTCCCGGCCTACCGGCTGCTGGTGTCGTACGACGGCACGGCGCACGAGACCGAGGACCCGTACCGCTTCCTGCCGACGCTCGGCGAGCTGGACCTGCATCTGCTGGGTGAGGGGCGGCACGAGGAGCTGTGGCAGGCGCTCGGCTCGCGGGTGCTGACCCTGCAGGGCGTGACCGGGACCCGGTTCGCGGTGTGGGCGCCGAACGCGCTCGGGGTGCGGGTCGCGGGCGGCTTCGACTTCTGGGACGCGACCGGCTTCCCGATGCGCTCGCTGGGCTCGACCGGGGTGTGGGAGCTGTTCGTGCCGGGGGTCGGGGAGGGTGAGCTGTACAAGTTCGACATCACCCGCCCGGACGGCTCGCACACCCTGCGCGCGGACCCGATGGCCCGCCGTACGGAGGTGCCCCCGGCCACGTCCTCGATCGTGGACGTCTCCCGCCACGAGTGGGGTGACGCCGAGTGGATGGCCCACCGCGCGGACCGCCCGGTGCACGAGGCACCCTTCTCGGTGTACGAGGTGCACCTGCCGTCCTGGCGTCCGGGACTGACGTACAGGCAGCTTGCCGAGCAGCTGCCCGCGTACGTCGGTGATCTCGGCTTCACCCACGTCGAGTTGATGCCGGTGGCCGAGCATCCCTTCGGGGGTTCCTGGGGGTATCAGGTCACCGGGTTCTACGCGCCGACGGCTCGGCTCGGTACGCCCGACGACTTCAAGTACCTGGTGGACAAGCTGCATCAGGCGGGCATCGGGGTGCTGATGGACTGGGTGCCCGCCCATTTCCCGCGCGACGAGTGGGCGTTGGCCGAGTTCGACGGGCGCCCGCTGTACGAGCACGGTGATCCGCTGCGGGCCGCCCATCCGGACTGGGGCACGCTGGAGTTCGACTTCGGGCGGCGCGAGGTGCGGAACTTCCTGGTCGCCAACGCGGTGTACTGGTGCGAGGAGTTCCACATCGACGGGCTCCGGGTGGACGCCGTCGCCTCGATGCTCTACCTGGACTACTCGCGCGAGGCGGGTCAGTGGACGCCGAACGAGTTCGGCGGGCGGGAGAACCTGGACGCGGTCGCCTTCCTCCAGGAGATGAACGCCACCGTCTACCGGCGCTGCCCCGGCGTGGTCACCATCGCCGAGGAGTCCACCGCCTGGGACGGCGTGACCCGGCCGACCCACCACAAGGGGCCGAGCGGCTTCGGCGGGCTGGGCTTCGGGCTGAAGTGGAACATGGGCTGGATGCACGACTCGCTGGCGTACATGAGCCACGAGCCGGTGCACCGCAAGTACCACCACCACGAGATGACCTTCTCGATGGTGTACGCGTACAGCGAGAACTACGTGCTCCCCATCTCCCACGACGAGGTCGTGCACGGCAAGCGGTCGCTGGTCTCCAAGATGCCGGGCGACTGGTGGCAGCAGCGCGCCAACCTGCGCGCCTACCTGGCCTTCATGTGGGCCCACCCGGGCAAGCAACTCCTCTTCATGGGACAGGAGTTCGCGCAGGGCGCCGAGTGGTCCGAGGCGCACGGCCCGGACTGGTGGCTGCTGGACCCGGCCTACGGCGCCGAGTCCGAGCACCGGGGGGTACGGGAGCTGGTCCGCGACCTGAACACCGCGTACCGGGCGACCCCGGCCCTGTGGGAGCGGGACACCGATCCGGCGGGGTTCGAGTGGATCGTCGGGGACGCGGCTGAGGACAACGTCTTCGCCTTCCTGCGCCGTGACGCCGAGGGTGGCCCGCTGCTGTGCGTCGCCAACCTCTCCCCGCTGGCCCGCCACGACTACCGCCTCGGCGTCCCCGACGACATCCCCGCCTGGCACGAGACCCTCAACACCGACCTCGCCCGCTACGGCGGCAGCGACGTGGCCAACCAGGGCACGGTCAAGCCCGAACCCCAGCCCTGGCACGGCCGCCCGGCCAGCATCCGCCTGACGCTGCCGCCACTCGCGGCGGTGTGGCTGCGGCCGGCCTGAGACCGCGACCGTCCGGGGACCGGTGTGCGGGCCCCCGGACGGACCCCGGTCACCCCTTCAGCGCCGCCGGGACCTCGCCGGTGTGCAGTACACCGAGGCGCTGGGTGGCGCGGGTGAGGGCCACGTAGAGGTCGCTGGTGCCGTAGGCGGCGGGGTCGACGACCAGGACCGAGTCGAACTCCAGGCCCTTGGACTGGCGGGGGTCGAGCAGGACCACGTTCCGGGTCAGGTCGGGCTCGCCGCCCGCCGTGACGCCGTCCAGCCGGGCGGCGAGGGCGTCGTGCAGGGCGCGCGGCGCGATGACGGCGAGCCGCCCCTCGGCTGGGGTCAGCTCGGCCACCGCCCGCTCGACCGCGCCGGGCAGGTCGCCGGAGGCGTCGCGCACCCAGGGCCGTACGCCGGTGGAGCGGACCGAGCTGGGCGGCTCGAAGTCCGGGTGCTCGGCGCGGACCACGGCGGCGGCCAGGTCCATGATCTCGGCCGGGGTGCGGTAGTTGACCCCGAGCCGGGTGTGCTCCCAGCGGTCCTCGACATAGGGCTCCAGGATGTCCGACCAGGAGCCGACCCCGGCCGCCTCGGCGGTCTGCGCGGGGTCGCCGACCAGGGTCATGGAGCGGGTCGGGCTGCGCCGCATCAGCAGCCGCCACGCCATCGGGGACAGCTCCTGCGCCTCGTCCACGATGATGTGCCCGAACGCCCAGGTACGGTCGGCGGCCGCGCGTTCGGCCGCGCTGCGGTGGTCGTCCTCCTCGTGCCGCTCGGCGAACCGCTCGGCGTCGATGATGTCGTGCGCGGAGAGCACCTCGGAGGACTCCGGGTCGTCCTCCTCCTTGTCGTCGAACTCGTAGGTGCGGGACGCGTACGACACGTCCAGCACGCCCTGCGCGTACGCGATCTGCGTCTCCCGCTCCCGGTCGGCGCGGGCGCGGGCCAATCGGTCGTCCTCGCCGAGGAGTTCGGCGGCCTCGTCCAGCAGGGGCACGTCGGCGACGGTCCAGGCGCGGGTGACCGGGCGGCGCACCGCGTCGGCGTCCCTGGGCGAGAGGTGGTCGTCGGGCTCGGCGAGGAAGTCCGCGACCAGCCGGCGCGGGGTGATCCGGGGCCACAACTGGTCGATGGCGGCCCAGACTTCGGGGTTCTCGGCGAGTTCGTCGCGGATCTGGGTGATGTCGGCGGGGTCGAGCAGGCTGCTGCCGTCGTAGGGGTCGGTGCCCACGCGCTCGGCGTACAGGTCGGTGAGGGTGTTGAGGATGTGCCCCTCGAAGTGCTCGCGGGCCGCGTTGTGCGGCAGCCTGGCCGCGCGGGTGCGCTCGCGGGCGGTGGCGGCCAGGCCCTCGTCGAGCATCAGCACCTCGCGGTCGTGCTCGACGGCGATCACCGGGTCGGGCAGCGCCTGCCGCTCGGCGACGACGGCGGCGAGCACGTCGGCCATCTCGGCGCGGCCCTTGACCACGGCCGCCTCCGGGGTGTCGGTGGCGGTGGCCTTCACGCCGGGGAACAGCTCCCCGACCGTGGCCAGCAGGACGCCGGTCTCGCCGAGCGAGGGCAGCACCTCGCCGATGTAGCCGAGGAAGGCGGGGTTGGGGCCGACGATGAGCACCGCGCGGCGGGCGAGCAGTTCGCGGTGCTCGTAGAGCAGGTAGGCGGCGCGGTGCAGGGCGACGGCGGTCTTGCCGGTGCCGGGGCCGCCCTCGACCACCATGACGCCCCGGTGCGGGGCCCGGATGATGTCGTCCTGCTCGGCCTGGATGGTCTGCACGATGTCGTTCATGCGGCCGGTGCGGGCGGTGTTCAGCGCGGCGAGCAGGACGGCGTCGCCGGTGGGGTCCTCGTGGCCGGTGCGGGTGTCGTCGCCGAGGTCGAGGATCTCGTCGTGCAGCGCGGTGACGGTACGGCCCTCGCTGGTGATGTGCCGGCGGCGGCGCAGCCCCATCGGGGTGTGGCCGGTGGCCACGTAGAAGGGGCGGGCGACGTCGGCGCGCCAGTCGATGAGGACGGGGGTGCGCTCGGTGTCCTCGCGGCGCAGGCCGATACGGCCGATGTGGTGGGTGGTGCCGTCGGCGAGGTCGATCCGGCCGAAGCAGAGCGAGCCGTCGACGGAGTTCAGCGCGGCGAGCAGCCCGGAGCGCTCGGCGACCAGGATGTCCCGCTCCAGGCGTGCCTGCTGGGGCTTGTCGCCCTGCGCGAGGGCGTCCTTGACGCCGGTCTCGGCGTCGCCGCGCAACTCGTCCACACGCTCGTAGAGTCCGTCGATGAATTCCTGCTCGAACCGCAATTCATCGTCCGGAAATTCGGTGTTTGACAATTCCACTCCCGCCCGCATATACTGTGCTCATCAGCTTCCGCATGACTTCTTCGCCAAAGCATCAGAAAGAAGTCGTGAACGGTCCAATATACCGAAAGAAATCCCCCGGGCGCCAATGCCCGGGGGATTTCTTTGCTTACGGGGCCTTGCTCAGAGCAGGTCGGCCAGCTCCTCCAGCAGCCTGCGCCTGGGGCGGGCGCCGACCATGGAGCGCACCGGCTCACCGTCCTGGAAGACCAGCAGGGTGGGGGTGGAGAGCACCTGGTAGGCGAGGGTGGTGGCGGGGTTGCGGTCCACGTCGAGCCGGACCACCTTCAGCCGGTCGCCCTCCGCGAAGGCGATGTCCCTCAGCACCGGCGCGAGCTGCCGGCAGGGCCCGCACCAGTCGGCGGTGAACTGCACCAGCACCGGGAGATCGGCCCGGAGCACCTCCGCCTCGAAATTCGCGTCCGTGACCTCGTCAAGACCGCTGATGACACTCATGCCTTTCGCCCTCCCAGCTCGCACACGGGTTCCGGGCCCCCCGGAACCAGCGCCTCGGCGGCCAGCCCGGCCCGCGCCTCCTCGGCCCGCCGCAACTGCCCCGCGACCGTCTCCCGCACCGCCGCCAGCTCCCCGATGAGCCCGTCCAGCTCCGCCAGCTTCCGCCGGTACACGTCCCGCGACGCCGGACACGCGTCCCCCTCCGCGTGCCCGGCCCGCAGACACTCCACGAAGGGGCGGGTCTCCTCGAGCTCGAAGCCGAAGTCCCTGAGGGTGCGGATCTGCCTGAGCAGCGTGAGGTCCCGCTCGTCGTACCACCGGTGCCCCTTGGCATCCCGCCGCGCGGGCAGCAGCCCCCGCGTCTCGTAGTACCGCAGCGCCCGCACGGTCGTCCCGGCACGCTCGGCCAGCTCACCGATTCGCATGGGCCTGACGGTAGGGGGTGACGTGGGCGTCAGGGCAAGGCGGTCAGGCGGGGGAACCGGCCTTGAGGTGGTCGGAGAGCACCTGGAGCGCCGTCCAGGCGGCGGCGTCGGTTCCGTCGCCCAGGGGGTAGTGGAGCGCCGGGGCGGTCGCCGGTCCGAGCTGCCGGGGCCGCACGGCCAGGGGCGGGCGGCGGGCGTGGGTGAGGCCGATGGTCCGTATGTCGCGCGCGCCGAGGGTGAAGGCGACGGGCAGGGGCGGGGGCTCCAGGTGGGGCGGCAGGGTGAGGTCGGCGCGGGCCCGGCGCAGGGTGGTGAGCATGGTGGTCAGGCCGTGTTCGGTGACCAGCTTCTCGGCCAGGGCCTCCAGGACGTCGAGGGGGACCTCGTCGGGGGCGGTGTACCCGAGGGTCAGGGTGGTGTCCTCGGCCACTCCTGCGGTGGTGCGGGTGACGCGGTGCGTGGCGATGGCGGGGCGTTCGGGGGTGCCGATGACGACGAGGTGGGCCGGTGCGGGTGCCCGGTCGCGGGCCGCCTCGGTCAGCTGACGGCGCGACCAGGGCAGGTTCACCGGCTCCGCGGTGCCCCAGCCGGCGGGGGGTGCGCCGGTGAGATGCCGCCAGGCGGCTTCGAGCGCGCCGCCCAGCTCCAGACCGGCGTCGGGCGCGTGCACGGTGCGGAAGGAGACGGTGAGCTGCCGGTGTCCGTCGGGCGTCACCCGCGAGGTGAACGCGTCGGCGGCCTCGGTGCCGAACGGGGCGAACGTACCGTCGCGCCAGGCGAGCCGGACGCCGGACAGGCCGTCGTGATAGCCGCCCGCGGGGTCCTGGACCACCCACCGGTTGGGGGTGCCGCCGAGCGCGGTGCGCAGCGGCAGCGTCAGCCGGACGTGCGGCGGGGTGACGAGGTGGAACGCGCGGTCCGACCGGGTCGTGGCGCGCAGGAGGTCCGAGAGCCACGCGGTGAGGGGGACGACGGGTCGGTCCGCCAGGACCACCGCCGTGGAGTCGGTCAGTACGTCGACGACGGGCAGGACGGGAGCGGAGGCCGCCGACGGGCGAGCCCCTTCGTCGGGCGTCGTCACGCGGGCGGTGTGGCCGGCCCCGGGCGGCCAGGTGGTACCGCCGAGGAGCATCGTCAGGCGTCCGCACACCGAGCCCGCGAGGGACTCGGCGGCGGGGACCGCCGTGGACGCCCGGGTCTCCGTCCACCAGTACGGCGGTGCGGGCACCCCGGCCGGCGAGCCGAGCAGACGCTCCGCCTCGCCGGGGGTGTGGACGAGCAGCGGGGCCTCCACCGAGACCAGCGGGCGTCCGTCCGCGGTGCAGAGCTGGAGGACCGCGCCGTCGTCCGTGGCGGTGAGGCCCAGCTCGGGTCCGCCCGCGTGCAGCGCGGCCAGCAGGGCACCGGTGTCGGGCATCTTCGGGGTGAGCGCGATGACGTCCTTGGTCACGCCGGTGCCTCCCCGGGCCGGCTCTCCGCCGCGAGGGCCGTCTGGACGAGCTGATGGCGGCGGCCCCGGCGCACCAGCGTGCCCCGGCCCGGCGGCTGCGCGGAGGCGTACAGACCGGGGAAGAGCTGGCCCTCCGTCCGGTCGCCCGTCATCACGAGTGCCGTGGCGCCGGTCTCGCGCAGCGCTGTCAGCACCGGGTCGTACAGGGCACGCGAGGCGCCCGCGACGCGGCGGGCGACGACGAAGTGGAGTCCGATGTCCTGGGCGGCGGAGATGTACGGCAGGAACGGCGCGAGGGGCTGCGAGCCCGCCGCGGTGAGGACGTCGTAGTCGTCGACCAGGATCACGATGCGCGGGCCGGTGAAGCCGGGCTCGTCGGTCATGGCGTCGGGGTCGACGGTGTCCGGGAGGCGCTTGGCCAGCTCGGCCTCGATGCCGGTCGCCAGCGCGAGGGAGAGCGCGGCGTTGTGCGCGTAACCGCCCCGGTACGGTTCCGGCACCGCGCGGCGCAGACCCCGCCGGGGGTCGAAGACCGCGAACACCAGCTCGTCCTCGCCGTACCGCTCGACGAGTGCGCCGGAGATCAGGCGGAGCAGGTTCGTCCGGCCGCACTCGTTGTCCCCGAGGACCAGCAGGTGCTGGTCGGTGCCGAACAGGTCCAGCACGACCGGGGCCAGGGACTCCTGGTCGACCCCGATCGGCACCGCGCGCGGCTCCTTGTCCGGGCCGGGCAGGCGCTGCGCGGGCAGGCGGGTGGGCAACACCCGTACGGGGGCGGCGGATTCACCGTGCCAGGTAGCCCGGATGGAACGTACGGCGGCTTCCAGGGCCGGACCCAGGCCGGTCGCCGAGGCGGTCGCGTCGAGCCTCGGCAGGGCGGTCTGGGCGAACAGCTTGCCGTCGGTGAGGGCCCGGCCGGGGATGCCCGCGGGCAGGGTCTCGGAGAGCTTGCGGTCCACGGAGGAGTCGGCGGGGTCGTTCAGCCGCAGCTCGATCCGGCTGCCGAACATCGACTGCGTGGCGATGCGTACGTCGTTCCAGCGGAGCATGCCCGCCACGACGTGGATGCCGTAGCCGCCACCCCGCTTGAGGAGGTCGGCCACCGGCTCGTCCAGCTCGGCGAACTCGTCCCGCAGCGCGCCGAACCCGTCGATGAGCAGCACCACGTCGGTGGAGCCCAGTTCGGGCAGTTCGCCCCTGGCGCGCAGGGCCCGGAGCTGGTCGACGGAGTCGATGCCGCGCTCGCGGAGGACCGCCTCCCGCTCGGTGAGCATGGCGCGCACCTCGGCGACCGTGCGGGCGGCGCGTTCGTGGTCGGCCCGGCCGGCGATACCGCCGACGTGCGGCAGTCCGGCGAGCGCGCCGAGGCCACCGCCGGCCAGGTCGAGCCCGTAGACCGCGACATCGCGCGGGGTGTGCGTGACGGCCAGCGAGAGGGCCAGGGTGCGCAGCAGCGTGGTCTTGCCGGACTGGGGACCGCCGATGACGGCGGTGTGGCCGCCGGCGGTGTTCAGGTCGTGCACCCATCTGCTCTGCCACTGCCGCGCCGGATCGTCCAGCACGCCGAGGGGGACCCTCAACGGCCCGTCCACCGAGGCGAGTCGCGTCCCCTCGCCCGACGCCCGTACCGGTCCGGCCGCTTCCGTGAGCGTCAGCGCGTCGGGCAGGGGCGGCAGCCAGATCCGGCGCACCGGCTGTCCGGCACCGGTCAGCCGGTCCACCACGACGGACAGCACGGTGGGCCCGGTCTCCCGCTCGCGGGAAGCGGCCGGCTGGTCCTCGCGTTCCGAACCGGCTTGTGCGTCCAGCGTGTTGTACGCCGGGTAGGGCCATGCCGAGGGCTTCTCGTCGGCCACCGCGTCCGGCCGGAGCGGCCCCCGGTACGCGCCGGAGACGAACCCGGCCTTGAAGCGCGTGTAGGTGGAGGTGTCGACCTTCAGATAGCCGAAGCCGGGCAGCGGCGGCAGGTTGAAGGCGTCCGGGGTGTCCAGGACCGTACGCGACTCGTCCGCCGAGAAGGTGCGCAGCCCGAGCCGGTACGACAGATAGGTCTCCAGACCCTTCAGCCTGCCACTCTCGATGCGCTGACTCGACAGCAGCAGGTGTACGCCGATGGAACGGCCGATCCGGCCGATGGAGAGAAACAGGTCGATGAAGTCCGGTTTGGCGGTGAGGAGTTCACCGAACTCGTCGATCACGACGAACAGATGTGGAAGGGGTTCGAGATCCGGGCGGGAGGTCTCGCGCAGCGAACGGTAGTGCCCGATGTCCGCGATGTTCCCGGCGTCCGCCAGGACCTGCTGGCGCCGCTTGATCTCGCCGGCCAGCGAGGTGTGGACGCGCTCCACCAGATCGGCCTGGTTCTCCAGGTTGGTGATGACACCCGACACGTGGGGCAGCCCCGCGAACGGTGCGAAGGTGGCGCCGCCCTTGTAGTCGACCAGCACCATGGCCAGGTCCTCGGGCGGGTGTGTCGTCACCAGCGCGAGCACGAGGGTGCGCAGCAGCTCGCTCTTGCCGGAGCCCGTCGAGCCCACGCAGAGACCGTGCGGCCCCATGCCGAGTTCCGACGACTCCTTCAGGTCGAGCAGGACCGGCCGGTGCCGGTCGTCCAGCCCGATCGGCACCCGCAGGAAGTCGCGCTCCCCGCGCGGCGCCCACTGCCGAGGCAGGTCGAGCGCCGCCGGGTCGTCGATGCCGAGCAGATACGGGAAGTCCACCGGCCCCGACACCGGGGCGCCCTCCGCGGACGACTCCGGGGAGAGCCGGAGCGGCGCCAGCATCCGGGCGAGCCCCTCGGCCTCGGCTTCGCCGACCGGGTCCAGGGTGCCGGCGACGCGTACGACCCGCTCGCCCCGCAGGTCCTCGACCACGACCCGGTCCTCGTCGACGACGATCCGCACCGCCACGTCACCGGGCTCCTGCACCTGCTCGGCGAGCAGGTGCAGGACCGTCACGCCCATGTCGGAGAGGGCCACGGCAGAGTCCGGTCGCGGGAGTTCGGCCGCGTTGTGCCCGTACTCGTCGCTCACCACGAGCAGACGGCTGCCAAGGGCGAGCGCCGTACGGTCGGCGAGACCGCGGCGCACCTCGGCCGCGTAGGAGGCGCGCTTCTTCAGGTCGGCGTCGAGGACCCGGGCCAACCGGGTCATGTCCGGCGCGATCCGGCGGGCGGCGACGGGGCCGTCGTCCGCGCCGGTGTCGAGGACGTGCGGCAGCCACTTGGCCCACTCCCACTCCGCCAGGCGCTCACCGGGCACACCGAGCCCCAGCGCCAGGTCGTCCGGGGCGTGGGTCACCGCGGCCTGCACGAGGAGCGCCCGCGCGACGCGCAGTACGCCCTCGCGGTCGCCGACCACGCTCACGTCGCCCACCCGGTCCAGCGGCACCGTCAGCGGATGGCCGGCCGACGTGGTGAAGCGGGCCTGGAGCGCGCGCGCCTCGTTGAGCATGAACGGGTCCGGCGGGGTGAGCACGCCGCCCGCCGTGTTCTGACCGACCACGATGTCCTGCACCGGCACATCGCCGACGCCCACCCGCACCCGCAGGAAGTCCGCGTCCGCGCGACGCCGTTCCCACAGCCGGGCCGGGTCGCGCAGCAGGTCGTACAGGGCCGCGGGCGGCGGGCTGAGTTCCCGGGCCGCCTGCCGACGGGCCCGTTCCGCCGCGCCGAGCTCCTCGCGCAGTTCCTCCAGGTACTCCAGATACCGTTCGCGCTGCACCCTGCGCTGGCGCTGGGCCTTGCCGCGCTGTGACAGGAACAGCGCCACCGCGCCCAGCAGCGCGATGACGAGCACGACCGCGCCGAGGCCCGCGAACTGGCTGGACCGGATGACGGTCATCATCACCACGGACCCCATGACACCGGTCATGGGCAGCAGCGCGGTGGCCGCGCCGCCCGTCTTGCCCTCGGGCAGGTTGGGCGGCGGTTCGATGGTCCGCGCCCCGGTCTCGGGCAGCGGGCGGGTGGCGCGGGCCGGCCGGTGGACCAGATGCTGCGTCAACGGACCCGCACCGCCCGCCCGAGAGCCTCCGCCGCCAGCCGCGTGGCCGCGCCACGGGTGGCGGACGCGAGCAGCTCCGCGCGGATGGGTCCGCCGGCCGCGAGATGCCGGTCGTAGGGCAGGTGCACGATGGTGACCCCTGTCTCGCGCAGATGCGCCGTGGCCGTCTTCAGATCGAGGTTCATGTCGGGTGTGCCGGAGGTGAGGGCGACGGTGGTGGAGGTGAGGGCGTCGTGCGGAAGCCGGCCCAGCCAGTCGAGGACGACCCGGGTGCCGTCCACTCCCTCGGCGGTGAGCGGCGCGACGACGACACGGGCATGGGCGGTGTCCATCGCGGCGCGGGCCACTTCGGCGGGCAGCGTCTCGCAGTCCACCACGGTGACGGCGAAGTACCGGCGCAGCGCCTGCGTCACCTTGAGGTAGACCCGTGTCTCCAGGGGCGCGCCGACCCGTCCCTGGCTCGCGGGCAGCAGCCAGCCGCCGTCCGGGACGGGCACCAGATAGCCGGTGATGTCGGTGAGCTGCATCGACGGGGTGAGGATGTGGGCGAGTTCGGCACACGACCAGCGCACCGACTCCGCGCCCATCCGCACGGGCAGCGTGCCGAGCGCGGCGTCCGCCTCCAGCGCCAGCACCGGGTCGTGCCGGTAGTGGTGGAGGGAGCGGGCGAGCAGCGCGGCGGTCGTCGTCTTGCCGACTCCGCCCCGGATCGAGGTCACGGCGATCACTCGGCCGGTCGTCACCGGCTGCTGCAGCTCCTGCGCGATCCGCGTCTCCTCCGCGACCTCCTGCGAGGCGGACGCGGTCAGCCGCCGCATCGCGCGCCCGGTGCGCCGGGTGACGGAGTCCCCGTGCTGCGGCTTGCCCAGGGCGACGGCGAGGCGGGGGTCGATGGTCGGGACGGACTCGGGGGTGGGGAGGGGTCGGGAGAGGGCGGTGGGGGCACGGAGGACGGGGGACGTGTTCGGCCGCACCTCCGTCGGCGGTGCCTCGGGTCCGGTGCTGCCGTCCACGGAGGTCTCGGCCGTCTCCGCTGCCGCTGCCGGGCTCGGCGGGGAGATGTCACTTCGCAGTTCGCGCAACACATCGTCCTGCCAGCCGTCCTGGGGCCGGGTCATGCCTGCCGCCTCCCGCTCACGCGAACGTGCCGAGCAGCCGCCCGTACACCCCGAAGACGCCCATCAGGAGCGGGAACAGCGCGATCACCCCGATGGACTCCGTCATGTCGCCGAGCCGGCGCAGCCGTACCCGTACATGTTCGGGCGGCTGGACGACGAGGACGGCGAGCGGTACGAGCGCCAGCGCCACCGGTACGGCGAGCGGAGCGGCCGTGTCCGACCGCTCCTGCCACACCCAGGCCAGCCGGAGCAGCACGGCCGAAGCGGCCACGAGCAGCGCCGCGACCTCGGGGACCAGGGGGTACGCCCGCGCCCGCAGGCCCAGTACCAGCGCGACGGCCATCGCGAGCAGCACCGTCCAGAGCGAGACCGTAAGCAGCGCGAGCGCCCCGGCGACGGCGGCGGAGGCCGCGGTCACGACCGTCGCCAGCGCGAGGCCCCGGTGCGCGGCGGCGAGCGCGGCCGACACCTGATACCGGCTCACGGAGACCCCGCCGGAACGGCGGTCGTCGAGCCCCGTGAGGCCCGAGGCCATCAGCGCGCACCTGGGCAGCAGTCCCAGCACGACCACGGACACCACGGCGAGCAGCGCCCCGGAGCGGGCGGCCGGCTGGAAGAGGAGGGCGGCCTCCCAGCAGACGCCACCGCCCGCGAGCGCGGCCGCACCGAAAAGTCCGGCCCGCCCGAGGGACGTACACCGGCCGAGCAGCAGCAGCGTTCCGGCCGTCACGCCCGTGACACCGGCGAGCCGGGCCGGGCCCGACCAGGCGTGGGCGTCCCCGAGAGTCCAGACACCGAAGACGCCGAGGGCACCGCCGGTGACGACGAGGGTGGCGGCGAGCCCGCGCGCTCCGGCCCGTCCGGCGACGGCCCCTGAGGCCGCGCCGAGTACGGCGAGGACGACCAGTGCGGTTCCCACGGTCTGTGCCGCGAACTCCTGCCGGGCGAGGGCGGACGCGGCGAGGGCCCAGGCGACCGTGGCGGCCCCGGCGACGACCCGTCGCGCGGCGGGGGTCCAGCGCCAGGCCCTAGCGTCGAGATCGTCGGCGGCCTCGTCGGTCACATCGTGGACGACGGGCGCCGAGGGGGCGTCCTCCACGCGCACGAGCCGCAGCACCGCGCCGTCGGCCACGGCCGCCGACTCCAGGGTGGCGTCCGGCTCCAGGACACTGCCGTCGCCGGCGACCAGATGCCGCGTTTGCGGTCGCGTACCGACCTGGTCGTCCAGCAGGCGCATCACCTCGGGAAGCAGCCGCCCGACCGGCTCCCGCGAAGGAAGGACCAGATCGACCCGCCGCCGCCCACCGACCAGAGTGACCCGGCTCAACGCCGGTCCCGTACGGCTCGATGTCCCCGTAGATAGCACGCGTTCGAACTTATCACCGAGTGGTGGTCGGCCCGGTGGGCGAGTGCGTGGCGGGCAGCACCCCTGAGGCCAGTCCGAGGGTCAGCTCGGCGCCGGCCAGCATGCGGGTGATCTCGATGGGAAGGTCTACGATCTCCCGAGCCACCGCTCGGAGCGGACCGAGTTGCCGGGTCTGCCCGTCTCGTCCGATGGCCTCGACGACATAGCGGTATCCGCGCGGTGCCGTCGGGTCGTCGGCGACATTCCACCGGGCGCCGTGCTTTCTGATGGCGTAGTCCGCGACGTACGACATCAGGTCGGCATGCAGGGTGATCCAGTCGGCCTGCTCGAACTCCTCTAGAGGGGCGCGCGAGACGTAGTCCTGAGGGGCGGGGACGAGACTCGCCGGTTCGGCTAGGTACACCTCGGGGGACACTCCGAGCACGTCCGCCAGATCAAGGACGTTGCGCCTCTCGCCGACGGCCCAGCTATGCAGGTCCGGTTCCACGTTCACTGCGGGGACGAGGTGCTGGTGGGGGCGGGCGCGGTGGTCGCGGGCAGTACCCGGTGCGACACGAACGACCACCCCACGCACCCGGCACAGAGCACGGCACCGATCACCAGCCCCGCGAACACCTTCCCCAGCCGCTCATCGACGGTACGCCGCTGCCGCTGCCCCCCGAACAACGCAGCATCTCGCAACCGCCGCCGCCGCACGGCAACGGATTCGAGAAGCTGACTGTCGTAGTCATGGGCCGACATGGGCAGGCTCCTTCCGGTGACAAGCCCTCAAGTGACACGAATGGCTGGTGTCGAAATCCAGGACGGCGTCCGACAAGGAATTCCCTCAGCCGTCTTTCAGCCGCCACTGACGCGTCGGCCTACCTTCTTCATCCCATTCGAAGTCGCCTCTGAGCGTGAGGCCGTCCTCGTCGAAGATCTTCAACGACGCCAAGACCCCGTTCGGGTGCCACTCTCGGTGTTCTCCGCGAGGCAGGCCACTGCGTACGAGACCTTCGGATCGGAGAGTTCCATCCTTGTACCATTCCTGCGACAAACCATTCAGCAATCCGTCAGCATAGGCATCCAAACTGACGAGCTTGCCAGCAAGATGTTCAGTCACCTCGCCCGTGAATAGATTGCCGCGATAAAGCAGTCGCTGCGCATCGTCCATATCAACGTCGGGGTCGTCGATGTCGATTCTAGGGATATCACTCATTAAGGAATCCAATTCTCGTCACTCGGCGGGTACCCGGTAAATCGCCCGTGGCTGCTAGGCACCCCCCTGAGCATGTGATTGCAGTTCGCACAGAATGGCGCCGACCTGCCTTGAACCCCCGTCACCCTGTCCGCAAGGTAAGGGAATACGACGGAGGCCCGCATCTCGTGCAGCGCTTCTTCACCGTCAGGCATGCCACGTTTAGCGCGCTCCCAGAGTAGCGCGTTGGCCGCCTTCACCTCCGCATGGCCCAGCGGATGGTCCTCGTGCGGAGGCTGCGCACGAATTTCCTCGTAACGGGCAGCCAGCGTCGGGTGGAGCTGATCGACGGGGATCACGTTGCCGGGCTTGCCATTAAGCCCTTCGACGACCTCACCCGTGCGCAAGTCGATCACGGCACCCACACACGCGCCAGCCTGCTTGCGCGGAAAGGTCCCGGCTTCCTTCGCTGCCAGGTAGGCCGCGCCACGTCGCTGGGACAACCCGTCGAGGTAATCACTGGCAGGTTGGCCGTCGACGTGTGTAATCAGGCCGTTCACTCGCCTCACTCGTGTCTCGGGGAGTTCAACGAGAATTTTATTGCCGTGACCCGGAAGGGGTGCGCTCTCGAGGTCCGCATGCATCGAATCCGGCGGATGTTCGTCACCGAGTGATGGATGATGGACGTGATGATGATCGAGAGAGTGTGGGCCGTCGCCGACTGACGGTTTGGATGAGGAAAAGTGTGAGCCGTCGGCGCTGCCGACACCGTGAGCAGCCTCGTCGCGTCCGGCATGGGCCTGCACAGCAGAACGTTCGCTCGACTCGGCGCCATGCGCCGAATGGTTGTCGTGTCCAGCATGGGCATGGACGTTCAGCCCACTTCGGTCATTGGCCGAGGGTTCCACCATGGCGTGGTCAGGGTTCTGGCGCACGCTGCCGTCCGCATTCAGTACGTGGCCGTCCTCGGTCAGGTAAACAGACCTGCCCCGCGCATCCACGTACTCAACAGCACTCTCCGGCACAGAAACCGGCCGCTCCCCCACCCCCACCGGATGCTCCGCCGGCGCATACCTCCCGCCCAGGTCGGCCATGTCCGCGTACGCGCCCGTGTGGAGGTTCTTCAGGGTGGTGAAGGTGTCGCCCACCCGGACGAAGGCGAACTTGGCGGCCTTGCCCGCGTAGGTCATCGGGTCGATGGCGCGGCCGACCTTGCCGGCGAGGGAGAGGGTGCGGGCGGCGGCGCCCGCCTTGCCCGCGCCGCTCACCGCGCTGCCCGCGCCCTCGGTGCCGACGATGGTCAGTACGTTGAAGCCGACCGCGCCCGCCGCACGGGCGGGGTTCGTCTTCCACTGGTCGTAGGCGATGAAGCCCTTGGCCGTCTCCTTGTACGCCTTCCGGGAGTCGCGCAGCCAGGACGGCTGCTTGTCCTCGGGCAGTAGCCACCACGCGCCCATCGTGACGCTGGTGAGCGCCGAGGCCGTGCTCAGCTTGGCCAGGTTCTTCCACGCCTCACCGGCCGCGTCCCAGCCGTCCGAGCCGAACAGGGTGCCCACGCCGTGGATCGTGCCGATGACGCCGTCCTGCCAGACGCCGTCCCACACCTGCTTGCCCTGGTGGGCCAGCCACGCCCACCCCTCGTACTCCCGCTCGGCGGGCGCTCCCCAGGGCGTCGCCTCGGCATGGTCGAGGTCCTCGGACCGGTAGCCGTACTTGTCCTTGCCGCCGGAGCCGTCGTCGACGCCCATCCGGGTGCCGCCGATCAAGGCCATGATCTTGTTGTAGGCGGTGCGTTCGGCGTCCTGGAAGGCGGCGACGGTGTGGTTGACGTCGTGCCACAGGTCGTTGTTGTGGTCGACCTTGTCCTGGTCCTTGCGCCAGTCGTCGTCACCGGAGACGGAGTTCACGAAGGCGGTGGCGTCGGACTTCAGCGTGTCCAGCTTCCTCGCCAGCGGCTGGACCTCGAAGCTGTAGTCCGACAGGGCGGTGGCGACCTTCTCCAGGTCGTCGGCGAACGCGTCGGACTTCTGCTTCACCGGAAGCGTGGTGGCGAACAACTGCTCCGCCTCCGGCGCCTCGTAGAACGCCGACAGCCCCTGGAACTCGGTGTGCACGTCCGCCCCGGAGGCGCGGAACTGGCCCGCGTCCGCCGTCAGCAGCATCACGTCGGTGTCCAGCGTGCCCAGGTCACCGATGAAGTGCGGTATGCCGGACGGGTCGATCAGCTTCGCGTCGTCGCTCATCGCTGCGGCCGGCCTCCCCCGTGGCCCCCGCCCTCACCGGGCAGGTCCACCTTCGGCTCCTTGGCCGCCTCCCGCTGCGCGTTCGCCGCCTGCTCCAGCGCCCCGGCGACATAGCAACGGGTCGCCTGATCAGCCCCGTCGAGGGACTTCGACGTGCGCTTGGCGATGTAGAGCAGGTCCCGGCCCCAGGCCTGCGCGAACTGTCCCAGCGCCGAGCCGACGAGCCCGACCGTACTGCTGTAGGGACCGTACTGGCTGGTCAGCGTGCCCGCGGCGGACGCCGCCTCCTCCAGGTTGCCCTGCATCGCGCTGCCCGTGTCCGACATGCTCTTCGCCGCGGTGCCGGCCTTGGACAGCACGCTGTACACCCCGGCCGGATCGACGTCCCACCCCGTCACGAAATGCCCCTCATCCCCGTACCCGTCGAGCACCTGCCCGACGGGCTCCCACCGCCGTGTCAGCCGATGTTGTCGACCGCGGCACGGGCCTTGGCCAGCGTGGCCTGCGCGGTGCCGTCGTTCTTCTCCAGCGTGCCGCGCACCAGTTGGATGATGTCGCGGACCTCGCCGGCGGCCTTGTGCCAGCGGACTTCCTTGCCGTGGTACTCGTCCGAGACCCCGTCGGCCTGGTAGTCGGCCATCGCGGCCTTCACCGCGCGCTCGCGCTCGCCGAGCACGGTCTCCAGCCGGCCGATGATTCCCTGAAGGCTGCTCTGTACGTCGCCGGAGGCGCCGGTGTCGTAGGAGCGGCGGTCCTGGTTGCCCATGTGCTCAAGTCCCCCTCGTGGTTCAGCCGCGGAAGCGGGCCGCGTCGAAGTTGGCGGCGCTCATCGTCCGGTGGGCGTTGTCGGACTGCTCCTGGTCGCCGCCCGCGAACGCGCCGTCCATCCCGGACTGGCCGCCCAGGATCGAGGCGAGCGAGCCGTTCAGCGCGGCCGTGATCTCGTCCGCGCGCTGCTTGAACGAGTCGAACATCGCCTTGCCCTCGCCGTTGAACTTCCCCTCCAACGGCTGGGCCGCGGCGATCAACTGGTGGATCAGCGACCCCAGATCGTCACTCGACCCGACGGTGCTCTTCGTCAGCGTCGCAAGCGTCGTCGACCCCATGTCGAACTTCATGGAGATTCCCCCCGCACCCGTGGTCCAGATCGTCGGCGGTCATGACGCCCCATCACCCTCCGACGCCACACCCGCCACCCATCTCATCACACATACTCACCGAGGGTGGTTGCGGGTGCAACGCATAAACACCGAGTTGGCTTGAACTGCCGCCCCGGTCGAGCATCTCTTGCAGTCGGGGCAGCATGGCTGCGCACAGGGCGGGTGTGAGGTCGGGGCCGTCGTCGTCCGGGTGGTCGAGCAGGGGCGCCAGGGTGGTGGAGACGCTGTGCCACTGACGGTCCCAGCCGAAGCCCTCCATCGCGGCCAGCGTGAACCCCTCCGCCTCGGCCGGCCCTTTCCGGAACATGTGAGACCCGCTGTAGGACCGGGCGATGTCCGGGGTCGTCACATCGCCATCGCCGGGGAGGAGTGCCACTTCATCGAGCCGTGGCACACGCGCCGACGTGCCGCCCCCTCGATCCCGGAGCGGCACGTCAGCAGATGTCAGTTGGCGGTCGCGTCAGCCTTCTCGGCGGACTCGGCGGACTCGGCGGAGCCGGCGGACTCAGCGGACTCAGCCGGAGTCCCCTCCCCCTTCTCCCCCGAAGGCACACCCTCCCGCCCCGGCAGCAACACCGCCACCACGACCGTCCCGATCCCGAGGATCACCGCACCGATCAGGCTCGTATGCGCCACCGCGTCCGAGAACGACGCCCCCACAGCCTCCGCCATCCGATGGGCGCCGGTCGCCAAGGACGAAGCCTGCTGCTTCAGTTGGGCGGCCTGCTGCGGGTCGGTCGCGGCGGCCGCCTTCGCCGCCAGGGACTGGGCCTTCTCGCCGATGGACTGGGCCACGGCGTAGCCCGCGCCGACGGAGTCCTGGGCCGTGGCGAGGGCCTGGGACGGGAGGCCGGAGCCCTTGGTGGCCGAGGTCAGGTGGTCGTCGTACGACGTCGCCAGCAGTGAGCCCAGGATCGCGATGCCCAGCGAGCCGCCCAGTTCCAGCGACGTGTCGTTCACCGCGCCGCCCACGCCCAGCTCGGACTCGGGGAAGGCGCCCATGATCGCGTCGGTGCAGGGGGAGAGGGCGAGGCCGATGGCGAGGCCCAGGATGACCAGGGAGGGGACGAAGTCGGAGTACGTCGACCCCGCGTCCACCCGCGTCAGCAGCGCGAGCGCCACCGTGCCGGCCACCATGCCCGCGCCGACCGTCCACCGCATGCCGACGCGCGGGGTGAGGTAGCCGGTCAGGGCGGAGCCGGCGAAGACCGCGCCGGCCAGCGGGAGCATGCGGACGCCGGTCTCCAGGGCGTCGTAGCCGAGGACGAACTGGAGGTGCTGGGTGAGGTAGTAGAACGCGCCGAAGACGGCCAGGAAGAAGAGGGCGACCGCGAGGTTGGAGCCCGCGAAGCGGCGGTTGGCGAAGCGGCGTACGTCCAGCACCGGGCGCGGGTGGCGCAGTTCCCACAGGACGAAGGCGATCAGGCCGACGCCCGCGACGACCGCCGCCGTCACCGCCTTGACGCCCCACCCGAAGTGCGGCCCCTCGATGATCATGTAGACCAGCGCGGCGATCCAGAGGACCGAGAGCAGGCCGCCGACGTAGTCGATACGGTCGTGGTGGCCCGCCTTGGACGGCGGTACGAGGACCAGCGCGCCGACGATCGCCACGGCGGCGACCGGCACGTTGATCAGGAAGGTCGAGGCCCAGCCGTGGTCCCGCAGCAGCGCGCCCGCGACGACCGGGCCGGCCGCGATGGCGAGGCCCGCGGTCGCGGTCCACAGGGTGATCGCCTTGACCCGCTCGGCGCGCGGGAAGGTCGCCGCGAGCAGCGAGAGCGTCGCGGGCATGATCAGCGCCGCGCCGACGCCCATGACCGCGCGGGCCGCGATGACCGTGGCGGACGAGTCCGCGAGGTTGCCGAACACCGCGCCGCCGCCGAAGACGACGAGGCCGAGGACGAGCGCCCCGCGCCGGCTGTACTTGTCGCCGATCGCACCCAGCAGCAGCATCAGCGCGGCGTACGGGACGGTGTAGCCGTCGATGACCCACTGCAGGTCCGCGCTGGACAGCCCCAGGTCGCGGGTCATGTCGGGCGCGGCGACCGTGAGGGCGGTGTTGGCCATCACGATGATCAGCAGGCTGAGGCAGAGCACGAGCAGCGCCCACCAGCGCCGGGCGTACGGGCGCTCCATCCTCTCGACCGGTTCGTTCATGACGAGTCGCATGACAGCGGCTGACCTTCCTCGACAGCGGGCACAACAGGTACTTGCACAGCGGCGTGCAATTGCACAACCATGTGCAATGTACGACCTTGCACACTGCCGTGCAAGTCGAGAAGGTGTGCACAATGACTGCCATGACCACGGGTAACACCAGCCGCGCCGACACCAACCGCCGCCGCATCCTCGACGTCGCCCTCGCCGAGCTGCTGCGCGACCCGGACGCCTCGATGGACCAGATCGCGCGCGCCGCCGGTGTCGTACGGCGCACGGTGTACGGGCATTTCCCCAGCCGGGAGGCGCTGATCGGCACGCTCGTCGACGAGGCGGTGCAGGTGCTGACCGACGCGGACCTGTGCGCCCGGGACGACGGCGCCGGGCCGGCCGACGCGGTGGCCCGTTCCGTGCTCGCGGTGTGGGAGATCGCCGACCGCTACCGCCTGCTGATCGCGCTGGCCCAGCGCACGGTCACCGTGCAGGGCATCCGCGACCGCCTCGCCCCCCTGCGTGAGGAGAAGACACGGGTGCTCCAACGCGGTCTGGACGAAGGGGTGTTCAGCTCACCGCTGCCCGCCGCCGCACTGGCCTTCGTGCACGAGCAGCTGCTCTTCGCGGTCATGGAGGCGGTGAACGAGGGGCTGCTTCCGCCGGAGGAGGCGGGGCACGCGGCGGCGGTCACCGCGCTCACGGCGGCGGGCGTGCCGGCCGACACGGCACGGGAGTTGGTGGCGCGGGCGGGCGAGACGGCGTGAAAGACCGGCCGTCCGGCCCCGGTTCAGGCGGGGTCGGGCGGCCGGCGACAGAAGGCCCCTCACACGGGGGCCGGAACTCCCGTCACGCCTTGGCGAGTTCCTTACCGCCCTCTTCCTCCGCCGCCGGGGGCCGCTCCTCGTCCCGTCCCTCGTCCAGCAACGTCGTCTCGTCGAAGGGAAGTTCACCCGCGAGCACCCGCCGCACGCGCTCCTGGTCGATCTCCTTCGTCCACGTACCGATCAGCACCGTGGCGACGGAGTTGCCCGCGAAGTTGGTCAGCGCCCGCGCCTCGCTCATGAAGCGGTCGATGCCGACGACCAGGCCGATCCCGTCCACCAGCGCCGGCTTGTGCGACTGGAGACCGCCCGCGAGCGTGGCGAGGCCGGCGCCGCTGACGCCCGCCGCGCCCTTGGACGCCAGCAGCAGGAACAGCAGCAGCGGGATCTGCTCGCCGAGGGACATCGGGGTGCCGAGCGCGTCCGCGATGTAGAGGGACGCCATGGTCATGTAGATCATGGTGCCGTCGAGGTTGAAGGAGTACCCGGTCGGCACGGTGATGCCGACGACCGCCTTGCTGACGCCGAGGTGCTCCAGCTTGGCGATGAGCCTCGGCAGCGCGGACTCCGAGGACGACGTCGACAGGATCAGCAGGAACTCGCGGGCGAGGTACTTCAGCAGCAGGAAGATGTTCAGCCCGGAGACGATCCGCAGCAGCGCGCCGAGCACCACGAAGACGAACAGCACGCAGGTGACGTAGAAGCCGAACATCAGCACCGCGAGGCTCTTGAGCGCGTCGATGCCCGACGAGCCGACCACGGCCGCGATCGCGCCGAACGCGCCGATGGGCGCGGCCCACATGACCATGGCCAGGATGCGGAAGACCAGCCGCTGGATGTGCTCGATGCCGCGCAGTACCGGCTGCCCGGCCGCGCCCAGCGCCTGGAGCGCGAAGCCGGTGAGCAGCGCGACCAGCAGGGTCTGGAGCACCTGGCCCTCGGTGAAGGCGGACACGAAGGTGACCGGGATGATCGAGAGCACGAAGTCCACCGGGGGCAGCGCGTCGGCGGACACCTGCGCGTGGCCGGTCTGGCGCAGCGCGGCGGTGAGGTGCAGACCCTCGCCGGGGTGCAGCACGTTGCCGACGACCAGGCCGATGGCGAGCGCCACCAGCGACATCACGGTGAAGTAGCCGAGCGCGATGCCGCCGACCGCGCCGACCTTCGCGGCCTTCCGTACGGAGCCGATCCCGAGCACGATCGTGCAGAAGATGACCGGCGAGATCATCATCTTGATCAGGTTCACGAACCCGGTGCCGAGCGGCTTCAGCTCCACCCCGGCATCGGGCCAGATCAGGCCCACGGCGATGCCGAGCGCGACCGCCACGATGACGGCGATGTACAGGTAATGGGTACGGTCCCGCTTCACGGCGGGGGCGGCTGGTGCCGTACCGGGGGTGCTGGCGGCCACGACTGCTCTCCTTGACGTCTTCGTCGGCATGACCGGCGTGCGGCTCACGTCCGGGCGTTGCAGGGGATCGCGGTGACTATCTCCCGCCGTGTGAGGGCGGTCACCCTTCCGTTCATTTAGTTCACACCCGAACGGACAGGCACACTGCTAGGCATGCGCGCCCCAGCCCTCCCCCGACCCCGCAGCCTGGCGGGCCAGCTCTTCGCCATGCAGGCGGTGCTGGTCGCGGTGGTGGTGGCCGGGTACGCGCTGTTCACCTACGTCAGCGACCAGCGCCAGGCGCGGGACGCGGCGGAACGCCAGGTCACGGCGGTGGCCCGGTCCATCGCGGACGCCCCCTCGGTGCGAGCGGCGATCGGCGCCCCGGACCCCTCCGCCGAGCTGGAGCCGTACGCGCTCCAGGTGATGCGGGACGCCGACGTCGACTTCGTCACGATCATGGACCCGCGCGGCATCCGCTGGACGCATCCGACGCGGGACGAGATAGGGCGCCGCTTCCTCGGCCGGACCGGGCCCGCCCTGCGCGGGCACACCTTCACCGAGACGTACACCGGCACGCTGGGCCCGTCCGTGCGCGCGGTGACGCCGGTGACGGACGGGGGCCGGGTGATCGGGCTGGTCAGCGCCGGGATCAAGGTGGAGGCGATCAGCGCGCGGGTCCAGGACCAGGTGACGGCGCTGCTCGGGGTGGCGGGGGCGGCGCTGCTGCTGGGGGCGGTGGGTACGTACGTCATCAACGCGCGGCTGCGGCGGCACACCCACGGGATGAACGCGGCCGAGCTGAGCCGGATGCACGACTACCACCAGGCGGCGCTGCACGCGGTGCGCGAGGGGCTGCTGATGCTGGACGGGGCTTACCGGGTGGCGCTGATCAACGACGGCGGGCGGGAGCTGCTCGGGGTGGGCGGCGAGGTGGTCGGCCGCTCGGTCGCGGACCTCGGTCTGCCCGGTCCGCTCACCGGGGCCCTGCTGTCCTCCGCGCCCCGGGTCGACGAGGTGCATCTGACCGCGTCCCGGGTGCTGGTGGTCAACACCTCGCCGGTGTCCGGCGGGGAGCACCGGGGTACGGTCGTCACGCTCCGGGATGTGACCGAACTCCAGTCGCTGATGGGTGAGTTGGACTCCGAGCGCGGGTTCAGCCAGGCGTTGCGGTCGCAGGCGCACGAGGCGGCCAACCGGCTGCACACCGTGGTGTCGCTGATCGAGCTGGGGCGGGCGGAGGAGGCGGTGGAGTTCGCCACGGCCGAGCTGGAGCTGGCCCAGACGCTCACCGATCAGGTGGTCGCGGCGGTGGGCGAGCCGGTGCTGGCCGCGCTGCTGCTGGGCAAGACCGCGCAGGCGCACGAGCGGGGCGTGGAGCTGGTCGTCTCGCCCGAGAGCCGGATCGACGACGGCGTACTCCCGCCGGACCTCGCGGTGCGCGACCTCGTCACCATCCTGGGCAACCTGATCGACAACGCGGTGGACGCGGCGCAGGGCAGCGCGGGGGCACGGGTCACGGTGACGGCGTACGCGGCCGGGGAGGCGCTGCTGCTGCGGGTGGCGGACACCGGCCCCGGCGTCGACCCGGCCCACGCGGACCTCGTCTTCCGGCGCGGCTTCACCACCAAGCCGGCCGGCCCCGGCGGGCGCGGCCTCGGCCTGGCACTGGCCCGGCAGGCGGTCACCCGGCTCACCGGCACCCTGACAGTGGCCGAGGCGGAGGGCGGCGGCGCGGTGTTCGAGACCCGGCTGCCGCTGGAGCCTCCGGCGGAGGGCGAGGGCATACGGCCGACCGGTACCAGGACCGGTGGCTCCACGCTCCCGCCCCGGCTGCCGGGTGAACCTCCGGCGGAGAGCGTGGAGACCCGGCCGGCCGGTACCAGGACCGAGGCGCCCCCGCGCCCGGCGTCGGGAGGCGGCGCATGATCCCCGAACAGGCACCCCTCCGTGTCCTCGTCGTCGAGGACGACCCCGTCGCCGCCGACGCGCACGTCCTCTACGTGGGCCGCGTACCGGGCTTCGTCGCCGTCGGCCGGGCCGGCACCGGCGCCGCCGCGCGTCGCGTCCTGGACCGCGCCCCGGTCGACCTCCTCCTGCTCGACCTGCACCTCCCCGACGTGCACGGCCTCCAGCTCGCCCGCTCCCTGCGCGCGGCCGGCCACCAGGCGGACGTCATCGCCGTCACCTCGGCCCGAGACCTGGCGGTGGTCCGCGAGGGCGTCTCGCTGGGCGTGGTCCAGTACGTCCTGAAGCCCTTCACCTTCGCCACCCTCCGCGACCGCCTCCTGCGCTACGCCGAGTACCACGCGGCGGCGGGCGAGGCGAGCGGCCAGGACGAGGTGGACCGGGCGCTGGCCGCCCTGCGCGCCCCGGCCCCGGCGGCCCTGCCGAAGGGCCTGAGCGCGCCCACGCTGGAGCGGGTCACGGGCGTCCTGCGCGCGACGCCGGAGGGCCGCACGGCGGCGGAGGTGGCGGAGGAGGTCGGCATCTCCCGCATCACGGCCCGCCGTTACCTGGAGTACCTGGTGGACGCGGCCCGCGCGGCGAGGCGCCCGCAGTACGGCCAGGTGGGGCGGCCCGAGCTGCGGTACCACTGGCTGCGGGAGCGCTGAGCGCTCCCGCGTCCGGCGTCCAGAAGGCCCGGCGTCTAGAAGACCGACTCCGCCTCGTCCATGCGGGAGACCGGGACCGTCTTCAGTTCGGTGACCGCCTCGGCCAGCGGGACCATGGCGATGTCGGTGCCGCGCAGGGCGGTCATGCCGCCGAACTCGCCCCGGTGGGCGGCTTCGACGGCGTGCCAGCCGAAGCGGGTGGCGAGGACGCGGTCGTAGGCGGTGGGGGTGCCGCCGCGCTGGATGTGGCCGAGGATGACCGGGCGGGCCTCCTTGCCGAGGCGGCGCTCCAGCTCGTAGGCGAGGGCGGTGCCGATGCCCTGGAAGCGCTCGTGGCCGAACTGGTCGATGTCGCCCTTGCCGTAGTCCATCGTGCCGTCGAGCGGGTGGGCGCCCTCGGCGACGCAGATCACGGCGAACTTCTTGCCGCGCGCGAACCGCTCCTCGACCATCTTCATCAGGTCGGCCGGGTCGAAGGGGCGCTCGGGCAGGCAGATGCCGTGGGCGCCGGCGGCCATGCCGGACTCCAGCGCGATCCAGCCCGCGTGCCGGCCCATGACCTCGACGACCATCACCCGCTGGTGGGACTCGGCGGTGGTCTTGAGGCGGTCCATCGCCTCGGTGGCCACGCCCACGGCGGTGTCGAAGCCGAAGGTGCGGTCGGTGCCGGAGATGTCGTTGTCGATGGTCTTCGGCACGCCGACGACCGGCAGACCCGCGTCGGACAGCATGCGGGCCGCCGTCAGGGTGCCCTCGCCGCCGATCGGGATCAGCGCGTCGATGCCGAACTCCTCGGCCATGTCGGTGGCCCGCTCGCACGCCTCGCGCAGCCGGTCCCGCTCCAACCGGGAGGAGCCGAGGATGGTGCCGCCGAGCGCCAGGATGCCGCTGACCGCGTCCAGGTCGAGGGAGCGGTAGTGCCCGTCGAGCAGACCCCGGTAGCCGTCCTCGAAGCCGATGACCTCGTCGCCGTAGTGCGCCACGGCGCGGTGCACGACCGACCGGATCACGGCGTTCAGGCCGGGGCAGTCGCCGCCTGCGGTGAGAACTCCGATGCGCATCGTGCTGTGTCTCCTGCTCGCTGTGGGTACCGGTGAGCCGCTCCGATTCTTTCACGGCCGCCGAACGGCCGACGACCACCGCCCCACCAGCGCCGGAAGGCTGACGGGCGCTTTATCCAGGCCCGGAGGTATTGTCAAGAGGGTTCCGCTCACCTCAGGTGGGCGATTTTTGTGAGAGCAAGGAAGCAAGGATCGGAGAGCACGCGTGACACGCAGCGTGTACGTGACCGGGATCGACCGGGGCGACGGCCGCCAGGTCGTCGACCTGGGCGTCATGGAACTGCTGACCCGGCAGGTCGACCGGGTCGGGGTGTTCCGCCCCCTCGTCCACGACGGCCCCGACCGCCTCTTCGAACTGCTCCGGTCCCGCTACCGCCTGAACCAGGACCCCGCCACCGTCTACGGCATGGGCTACCAGGAGGCGTCCGCGCTCCAGGCCGAGCGCGGCACCGACGAACTGGTCTCCGCCCTGGTCGACCGCTTCCACCTGGTCGCCCGCGACTACGACGTGGTCCTCGTCCTCGGCACCGACTTCGCCGACACCCAGCTCCCCGACGAGCTGGCCCTCAACGCCCGCCTCGCCAACGAGTTCGGCGCGTCCGTGATCCCGGTGGTCGGCGCCCGCAAGCAGTCCGCCGAGTCGGTGCTCGCCGAGACCCGCAACGCCTACCGCGCCTACGCCGGCCTGGGCTGCGACGTCCTCGCCATGGTCGCCAACCGCGCCGCCCGCGAGGACCGCGACGAGATCGCCGACCGGCTCACCGACCGCATGCCGGTCCCCTGCTACGTCCTGCCCGACGAGCCCGCCCTCTCCGCGCCGACCGTCTCGCAGATAGGGCATGCCCTCGGCGCCAAGGTGCTGCTCGGCGACGACTCGGGCCTCGCCCGCGACGCGCTGGACTTCGTCTTCGGCGGCGCCATGCTGCCCAACTTCCTCGCCGCCCTGACCCCCGGCTGCCTGGTCGTGACCCCGGGCGACCGCGCCGACCTCGTCGTCGGCTCGCTGGCCGCGCACAGCGCCGGCACCCCGCCCATCGCCGGTGTGCTGCTCACCCTGAACGAGGTGCCGAGCCAGGAGGTCCTCACCCTGGCCGCCCGCCTCGCCCCCGGCACCCCGGTGCTCTCGGTGGCCGGCACCAGCTTCCCCACCGCCGGGCAGCTGTTCTCGCTGGAGGGCCGGATGACGGCCGCCACCCCGCGCAAGGCGGAGACCGCCCTCGGCCTGTTCGAGCGGTACGTGGACACCGCCGACCTCGCCCGCCGGGTCTCCGCGCCCAGCGGTGGCCGGGTCACCCCGATGATGTTCGAGCACAAGCTGCTGGAGCAGGCCCGCTCCGACAAGCGCCGTGTCGTGCTGCCCGAGGGCACCGAGGAGCGCGTCCTGCACGCGGCGGAGGTGCTGCTGCGCCGGGGCGTGTGCGACCTCACCCTGCTCGGCCCGGTGGACCAGATCCGCAAGAAGGCCGCCGACCTCGGCATCGACCTGGCCGACTGCCAGCTGATCGACCCGGCCACCTCCGAGCTGCGCGACTCCTTCGCGGAGAAGTACGCCGCCCTGCGCGCCCACAAGGGCGTCACCGTGGAGCTGGCCTACGACGTGGTCTCCGACGTGAACTACTTCGGCACCCTGATGGTGCAGGAGGGTCTGGCCGACGGCATGGTCTCCGGCTCGGTGCACTCCACCGCGGCCACCATCCGCCCGGCCTTCGAGATCATCAAGACCAAGCCGGACTCCGCGATCGTCTCCTCGGTCTTCTTCATGTGCCTGGCCGACAAGGTGCTGGTCTACGGCGACTGCGCGGTCAACCCCGACCCGAACGCCGAGCAGCTCGCGGACATCGCGGTGGAGTCGGCGGCGACGGCCGCGCAGTTCGGCGTGGAGCCGAGGATCGCCATGCTGTCGTACTCCACCGGCACCTCCGGCTCCGGCGCCGACGTGGACAAGGTCCGCGAGGCCACCGAGCTGGCCCGCGAGCACCGGCCCGACCTGAAGATCGAGGGCCCGATCCAGTACGACGCGGCCGTGGACGCCGCCGTGGCCGCGACCAAGCTGCCGGGCTCGGAGGTGGCCGGCCAGGCCAGCGTGCTGATCTTCCCCGACCTCAACACGGGCAACAACACCTACAAGGCCGTCCAGCGCTCGGCCGGGGCCATCGCCGTCGGGCCGGTCCTCCAGGGCCTGCGCAAGCCGGTCAACGACCTCTCGCGCGGCGCGTTGGTCCAAGACATTGTGACCACCGTCGCGATCACGGCAATCCAGGCGCAGGCGCCGACCGAAAGGGCTTCCCAGCAGTGACCCCCACCCGTGTACTCGTCCTCAACTCCGGCTCGTCCTCGCTGAAGTACCAGCTCCTGGACATGCGGGACAGCAGCCGTCTCGCGGTGGGTCTGGTGGAGCGGATCGGCGAGCAGACCTCCCGGCTGCGCCACACCCCGCTCGCAAGCGGCGAGACCCGCGAGCAGAGCGGGCCGATCGCCGACCACGAGACCGCGCTGAAGGCGGTCGCCGAGGAACTGGCCCGCGACGGCCTCGGCCTGGACTCCCCGGAACTGGCCGCGATCGGGCACCGGGTGGTGCACGGCGGCATGTTCTTCACCGAGCCCACCGTCATCGACGACTCGGTGCTCACCGAGATCGAGCGGCTGATCCCGGTCGCCCCGCTGCACAACCCGGCCAACCTGACCGGCATCCGTACCGCCAGGGCGCTGCGCCCGGACCTGCCGCAGGTGGCCGTCTTCGACACCGCGTTCCACACCTCGATGCCGGAGTCCGCGGCGCGGTACGCGATCGACCCGAGGATCGCCGACCGGTACCGCATCCGCCGCTACGGCTTCCACGGCACCTCGCACGCCTACGTGTCCCGGGAGACCGCGCGGCTGCTCGGCAGGGCGCCCGAAGAGGTGAACGTGATCGTGCTGCACCTGGGCAACGGCGCGTCCGCCTCCGCGGTGGAGCGTGGCCGGTGCGTGGACACCTCGATGGGGCTGACCCCGCTGGAGGGGCTGGTGATGGGTACCCGGTCCGGTGATCTGGACCCGGCGGTCATCTTCCATTTTGCCCGTGTCGGGGATATGTCCATGGACGAGATCGACACTCTTCTCAACAAGAGGAGCGGCCTGTTCGGTCTGTGCGGGGACAATGACATGCGGGAGATCCGACGCCGCGTCGACGAGGGCGACGAAGCGGCGGCCCTCGCCTTCGACATTTACATTCATCGCATCAAGAAGTACATCGGCGCCTATTACGCCGTACTCGGACAGGTGGACGCGGTGGCGTTCACGGCCGGCGTCGGGGAGAACGCGGCGGCCGTGCGCGCCGCGGCGGTCGCGGGCCTTGAGGGCCTTGGCCTTGCGGTGGACGAGGAGCTGAACGCCGTACGGTCCGACGACGCCCGGCTGATCTCGCCCGCGTCCGCGCGGGTGGCCGTCGCCGTGGTGCCGACCGACGAGGAACTGGAGATCGCGACGCAGACCTATGCGCTGGTCGGAAAGAAGAGCTGAGCATTACACCGCAGTAACACGCCTGAGCGCCTGTCCGCCCATTTGCATCGTCTGTATCTTCCGCCCTCTTCCGCCGGCCGGAATATTCCGCAGTGAAACAAACCGATAGGATCGCCTCATGCGCCGTTCGAAAATCGTCTGTACTCTCGGCCCCGCGGTCGACTCCCACGACAAGCTCGTCGCCATGATCGAGGCGGGCATGAACGTGGCCCGGTTCAACTTCAGTCACGGCACCCACGCCGAGCACCAGGCGCGGTACGACCGCGTCCGGGCCGCCGCCAAGGAGACCGGGCGCGCCATCGGCGTCCTGGCCGACCTCCAGGGCCCGAAGATCCGGCTGGAGACCTTCGCCGAGGGTCCGGTGGAGCTGCAGCGCGGCGACGAGTTCGTCATCACGACCGAGGACGTCCCGGGCGACAAGCACATCTGCGGTACGACGTACAAGGGCCTGCCCGGTGACGTCTCGCGCGGCGACCAGGTCCTGATCAACGACGGCAACGTCGAGCTGAAGGTCGTGGACGTCGAGGGTCCGCAGGTCAAGACGATCGTCATCGAGGGCGGTGTCGTCTCCGACCACAAGGGCATCAACCTGCCCGGCGCGGCCGTCAACGTGCCCGCGCTGTCCGAGAAGGACGTCGAGGACCTGCGCTTCGCCCTGCGCATGGGCTGCGACATGGTCGCCCTCTCCTTCGTCCGCGACGCCAAGGACGTGCAGGACGTCCACAAGGTGATGGACGAGGAGGGCCGCCGGGTCCCGGTGATCGCCAAGGTGGAGAAGCCGCAGGCGGTCGAGAACATGGAGGACGTCGTGATGGCGTTCGACGGTGTGATGGTCGCCCGTGGTGACCTCGCCGTCGAGTACCCGCTCGAGAAGGTCCCCATGGTGCAGAAGCGCCTGATCGAGCTGTGCCGCCGCAACGCCAAGCCGGTGATCGTCGCGACCCAGATGATGGAGTCGATGATCACCAACTCCCGGCCGACCCGCGCCGAGGCGTCCGACGTGGCCAACGCGATCCTGGACGGCGCGGACGCGGTCATGCTGTCGGCCGAGTCCAGCGTGGGCGCGTACCCGGTGGAGACCGTCAAGACGATGTCGAAGATCGTCAAGGCGGCCGAGGAGGATCTGCTCTCCAAGGGCCTCCAGCCGCTGGTGCCGGGCAAGAAGCCGCGTACGCAGGGTGGTTCGGTGGCCCGTGCGGCGGCCGAGATCGCCGACTTCCTGGGCGGCAAGGGCCTGATCGCGTTCACCAAGTCCGGTGACACCGCCCGCCGGCTCTCCCGCTACCGCGCGGCCCAGCCGATCCTGGCGTTCACCACGGACGAGGGCACCCGCAACCAGCTCACGCTGAGCTGGGGCGTGGAGTCGCACGTGGTGCCGTTCGTCAACACCACGGACGAGATGGTCGACATGGTCGACCAGGAGCTGGCCAAGCTGGGCCGGTTCAACGACGGCGACACGGTCGTCATCACCGCGGGCTCGCCCCCCGGTGTCCCCGGCACCACCAACATGGTCCGGGTGCACCACGTCGGCGGCGGCGACCGCAACTGACGCCTGAAGACAGGACCGTGGCCCGGTCCCCCTCGTCGAGGGGGACCGGGCCACGGTGTTGTGCGGCTCCCGGACGGGCTCTCGGTGGTGCGGCTCAGTCCGCGTACTGGTGAAGCTTGGGGATGGTCAGCGTGCCGCCGAACTGCGCGGCCTGCTGGACGGTGACGTCCGTGAAGTAGATCAGCGGGATGTTCAGCGGCGGCGGGCTGTCCGGGCTGAAGGTGATCGGGATCAGACCGAACAGCTTGCCCGAGATGCTCTCGGTGTACATGGTGGTGTCGCCGTCACGGATCGTGGACGTCGTGCCCTTGCCGGCCTGGACGTGGTACGTCTTGCCGGACGCCTTGTCCTTCACCGTCTGGTGCAGGTCGCCGATGTCGGTGCCGCCGGAGATGACGTACTTCAGCACCTTCTTGACCGTGCCGTTGGCGGTCCGTACCTGGACGACGCCCTGGTAGTCGGCGCCCTTGAGCAGCAGCGAACTGGCGTTGAGGTACCAGGGGTCGTCGGCGAGGAGCTGCTTGTTGTCGACGCCGCCGACGTCGTCCGTGGCCTTCTCGCACCCCTTGGCGGCGTCGGAGGCGCTCGCGGAGGGGCTCGGGCTGGCGGAGGCCGAGGTGCTCGGCTCGGGGGTCTCCTCGGCCTTCTCACCGGCCTTCGCCGAACTCTTGGCGCCCGCCGTGGGGTCCGTCTTCCCCGCCTGCTTGTCCTCGTCGCCCCTGGCGGGAGCCGAGGAGGTCGCGGAGGGCGCGGGGGTGCTGGTCGCGGAGGGCGTGGAGCCGGTCGCGGAGGGCGTGGGGGTCGCGGACGGCGTACCGGCCTTCTTGCCACCGGTCAGGACGTCGCCGAGGGCGTCCCCGATCGTCCCGAGCAGCCCGCCGTCGGCGCTCTTGGAAGCCGCCGGAGACGAAGCCGGGGCCGACGGGGTGTCCTTGGCGGCCGGCGGCTGCGCGGCCTGGGGCTTCGAGGCGGCCGAGGAGGAACCGTCGGCGGTCTTGCCGTCCTTGCCGTCGTCGCCGGAACCTGAATCCGGCGAGGACGTCTTGCCGTCCCCCTCATCGGCGTTGCCGGCCTTGTCCCCGGCGGAGGCCGAGGGGCTGGGCTTGGCCGTTCCGGTGCTCTCGGCGGCGGAGGGCGAGGGGCTCGCGGAGGTGTCGTCCACCTTGCCGCCCAGCGCCTCGACGCAGTTCTTGTAGTCGGCCGCCTTCTGGCTGTTGGAGGCCGGGGTGCCGCCGCCGCTGTCGGCGATGGCGAGCGTGGACGTGAATCCCATGCCCATCAGTACCGCGGTCGGCATCGCCACGGAGGCGATGGCCTTCCCGGCCGGCATGTGGAGCCGGGTGAACAGCAGTTTCTTGGGGGCCGCGTGGCGGGGCCCGGTTCTCGCACGGGACCCGTCCACATCGGGCCCGTGGGTCACCTCGTCAGCCGGCACTGTGCCTCCCGTTCACCTCGTTGGCCGGGCTCGTTCCTGACAGGTCCATCGGCGCGTCCACCGGCTCCGCGCCGCGCGGGGCCGGGACGCCGTACCGGCCGGACTCCTCCGCCTTGGCACCCGGTCCGGGCGTCCAGGCGATGCCCATGGCACCGCCCACCATGGAGAGGAGGAAGCCGATGACGAAGCCGCCGAAATTGGACACGGGGATGGACACCAGCGCGAGCAGGATCGCCGCGACGCCCGCGAACACCCGTACGTGCTTCTGGAACCAGAGGCTGATGCCCAGCACGATGAGCAGCACGCCGATGATCAGCGAACCGGCTCCGGCGGTGGTGGCCATCGCCACCGTCAGATGACCGATCTGAAGATGGGCGTACGGGAAGTACATGATCGGAAAGCCGCCGAGCATGACGAACAGACCGGCCCAGAAAGGCCGGGCGCCCCGCCAGGCGCGGAACTGCAGCCTCCGGCGGGTGAACTGGCCGGGTGCGGCGGCAGGAGTCTCGGCGCTCATGGAAAACAGCTCCCTGGTGCGGCATTGCTGTGGTGGAGATGGGGGCCGCGGGTCAGCGGCGGCCTGCGAGTGGACGGGCGGGAGAGCCTTCACTCCCCCGCCCGTTCAGGCAGTGCCTAGTAGCACTCGGCCTTGGTGCCGGTGGACAGCGCCATGTGCAGACCGTTGAGCTTGAAGGTTCCGGCGGTGGTGGCCCACGCCGTCTGCTTCACATCGGTCAGCTCGGCCTTGGTCGCCTCCTGGGCGAACCCGTACGGGTTGGCCTGCTTGTTGGCGATCTCACCGCTCTTGATGCCGGGACCCTTGAGGTCCTTGCCCGCGACACCGATGTTGATGTCGTGGAACGTGGCGTCGGCGCCCAGGTCCTCGACGTCGATGTACAGGTTGTCGGCCTCGACCTGCTTCTTCGCGTCGGAGCTCTCACCTGCCGTCAGCCGCAGTGTGACCGAGCCGATCCCCGGGATGCCCGGGGTGACGACCGACTGGCACATCTTGTGGATCGTGGCCTTGGAGAACGCCGACACCGCCACCGGGTGGGCCGTCTTCTCGCCGGTCAGGGTGTAACCCGAGTCGATCGCGCCGTACTGCGAGAAACCGGTGCCGTTGAGCGTCTCGGCGGTCACCTTGAACGACTGACCGGACACGCTGAACGACGCGGCGAGAGCACCCTGCGCGAGGGCGACGCCTATCACGGCCGTAGCGGCGACGCTGGGCACCATGACCACAGCGAAGCGCTTCCATCTGGTCCCGCCACGCACCTGGGACTCCATATTTCCTCCTTCTCGGACGTACATCTCCTGTCCCGGAATCGCCCCAACGGGCGGCTCGGCCGGGCAGGGATGGGAGAAGTGCTACGTCCTCGGGAAGGGGAGCGCCCGTGCTCTTCGGCACGAACCCGCGCCCGAACAACCGGCGTTCACCCCCGAGCGACAACCACTGGTCGCGCCTGACGCACATCACGCACAACCTTCGGGACAGGCTTCACCGGGACGGTGAAGACCCCCCTGCCCCAGAGCCGGCGCCACTGCCGCCGGCTCTGCTCGGTGGGGACCCAGAGACTCCCGCTTCCCGGCCGGCTGCCGGGGTGCGGAATTGGACCGAGCGTGGCCGATCGTGGTGCATTCTCGCCGCCCGCACAAGGGGCGCCGTTACCGGCTAGTAACGGCGCGATAACCGAACAACGACCCAGCGGTCTCGGAGCGCGACAGACCGTGCCATCAGTGGGCAGAGCAAAGCCGTTGAACCCCGGGCGAAGCCGGACAGATCAACGGCTGTGACTTACTCGCAGTAACAGCAGGCCGGTTTACCAAGTTTTGGTAAAGCGTGATCACTCATGCACCAGACCGGCCACTCGGCGAACCCGGCAACACGCGCGACGCGCCCCGACGCCGCGTCAGAAGAGCGCCCGCGCCAGGGCCCTGCGCGCCGCCACCACCCTCGGGTCGTCGGCACCCACGACCTCGAACAGCTCCAGCAGCCGCCGGCGCACCGCTTCCCGGTCGTCGCCGGCGGTACGGCTCACGGTGTCGGTCAGCCGGCCGAAGGCGTCCTCGACATGACCGCCCACCAGATCCAGGTCGGCGGCGGCGATCTGGGCCTCCGCGTCACCGGGCTTGTCGGCCGCGTCCCTGCGCACCCGCTGCGGGTCCATGCCCTGCACGCGCTGGAGCAACTCGGCCTGCGCGAGACCGAGTTTGGCCTCGGTGTTGGCCGGGTCGTCGCTCAGCACATTGCGGTACGCCTGGACGGCACCGCCGAGGTCGCCCGCGTCCAGCGCCTCCACGGCGGCGGCCAGCAGGGCGTCGTACGGGCCCGCCGGCGCCTCGGCGGCGGGGGCGGCGCCCGGAGCGGCGTTCGGGTCGACCGTCAGACCGGTCAGGCCGAAGCGCTGCTCGGCGACCTGGATCAGCTGGTCGAGGGTCTCCCGGATCTGCTGCTCGTCGGCCGCGCCCTGGAAGAGGGGGAGCGCCTGTCCCGCGACGACCGCGAAGACGGCGGGAATCCCCTGGACCCCGAACTGCTGCATCAGCATCTGGTTGGCGTCGACGTCGACCTTGGCGAGCAGGAAGCGCCCGTTGTATTCGACGGCCAGCCGCTCCAGCAGCGGGCTGAGCTGCTTGCAGGGCTGACACCATTCGGCCCAGAAGTCGATGACGACCGGGACTTCGGCGGAGCGCTGGAGGACTTCGCGCTCGAAGCCCGCCTCATCGACGTCGATGACGAGGTCGGCCGGCGACACCGCGCCGGCGCCGCCGTGCCGGGCGGCTTCGGCGCGCGCCTGCTCCGCCTTGGCCTTGGCCTCCTGGGCCGCCTTCACCGCGGCGAGGTCGACGACGCCGCTCATGGACATGTTCCGTGGCTGCATGCGTCTATCCTCCCCCGTTCCGGCGCATGAAGGAAAAAAACGATCGTGGTCGGCGATCGCGTACGGCGCCGGGTCCCCACCCGCGCCTGTGGTCATCGCCCGTGTACGTCCGTCACGAGCTTTCGCTACGAGTCGTAGCGTAATAGCAGTGGGGGGTCGAGCGACAGCGGTTTCCGGTGATCTCCCTCACGGGGATCCGGGGTGCCCGGATATGGTCCTCTTCATGCAGAGCCGCACCCCCGCCAGTCGTACCGGGCGCCCGCGCAGCGCCGCCGCGGATGCCGCGATCCTGGCCGCGACGCGGGAGAGCCTGGTGGAACTGGGCTGGTCCGGGCTCACCTTGTCGGACGTGGCCGCGCGGGCCGGGGTGGCGAAGACGACCCTCTACCGCCGCTGGTCGGGCAAGCACGAGCTGGTGGTGGACGCGGTGGCGGAGCTGTTCGACGAGCTGGTGCTGCCCGACCGGGGCTCGCTGGCGGCCGACATCGAGGGCGTGGTGCTCCAGTTCGCGGCGATCCTGAATCGCCCGGAGGCCAAGTGCGGGCTGATGGGCGTGGTCGCGGAGTCCACGCGGGACGACGCGCTGCGCGAGCGGGTGCGCACCTCGATCGTGGAGCGGCAGAAGCGGCTGGTGCTCGCCGGGCGGGCACGGGCGCAGGAGCGCGGCGAACTCCCGCCGGAGGCCGACCCGGAGGAGTCCGCGCGCACGGTCGACCTCATCTTCGACATGGCCGCGGGCGCGGTGGTGCACCGCACCCTGGTCAGCGGCAAACCGGCGGACGAGGAGTGGGCGCGGGGCTTCACCCACATCCTCCTCCTGGGCCTCACCACCCCGACCCCGAACCTCACCCTGCCGGGTGAACCGGTGAGTTGACGCGGGGCTAGAAGCCGGCGGGCTCGGTGTACACCCCCCACTCGTCGCGCAGCACCCCGCAGATCTCGCCGAGGGTGGCCTCCGCGCGGACCGCTTCCAGCATGGGCTCGATCATGTTGGCGCCGGAGCGGGCGGCGGCCAGCATGGCGTCGAGGGACTCGCGTACGGCCGTGTCGTCGCGGGCGGCCTTGCGGGCGGCCAGGACGCGGACCTGCTCGCGCTCGACCTCGTGGCTGACCCGGAGGATCTCCAGGTCGCCGGTGACGGAGCCGGTGGCGACATTGACGCCGACGACCCGCTTCTCCCCCTTTTCCAGCGAGCGCTGGTAGCGGAAGGCGGACTCGGCGATCTCGCCGGTGAACCAGCCGTCCTCGATGCCGCGCAGGATGCCGGAGGTGATGGGGCCGACGGGGTGCTGCCCGTCGGGGTGGGCCCGCAGGCCCCGCTCCTTGATCTGCTCGAAGATCTTCTCGGCGTCCGCCTCGATGCGGTCGGTGAGCTGCTCGATGTACCAGGAACCGCCCAGCGGGTCCGCGACGTTGGCGACGCCGATCTCCTCCATCAGCACCTGCTGGGTGCGCAGCGCGATCTCGGCGGCCTGCTCGCTGGGCAGCGCGAGGGTCTCGTCCAGGGCGTTGGTGTGCAGCGAGTTGGTGCCGCCGAGCACGGCCGCGAGCGCCTCCACGGCGGTGCGGACGACGTTGTTGTACGGCTGCTGCGCGGTCAGCGAGACCCCGGCGGTCTGGGTGTGGAAGCGGAGCCACTGCGCCTTGTCGGTCTTCGCGCCGTACACGTCCCGCATCCAGCGGGCCCAGATGCGGCGGGCGGCGCGGAACTTGGCGATCTCCTCGAAGAAGTCCACGTGGGCGTCGAAGAAGAAGCTGAGGCCGGGGGCGAAGACGTCCACGTCGAGGCCACGGGAGAGGCCCAGCTCGACGTACCCGAAGCCGTCCGCGAGGGTGTACGCCAGCTCCTGCGCGGCCGTCGCCCCGGCCTCGCGGATGTGGTAGCCGGAGACGGAGAGCGGCTTGTACGCGGGGATGCCGGCCGCGCAGTGCTCCATCAGGTCGCCGATGAGGCGCAGGTGGGGCTCGGGCTGGAAGAGCCACTCCTTCTGGGCGATGTACTCCTTGAAGATGTCGGTCTGGAGGGTGCCGTTGAGCACCGCCGGGTCGACGCCCTGGCGCTCGGCGGCGACGAGGTACATGCAGAAGACGGGGACGGCGGGGCCGCTGATCGTCATGGAGGTGGTGACGTCGCCGAGCGGGATGTCCCCGAAGAGGACCTCCATGTCGGCGGCCGAGTCGATGGCCACCCCGCAGTGCCCGACCTCGCCCAGCGCGCGCGGGTCGTCGGAGTCGCGGCCCATCAGGGTCGGCATGTCGAACGCCACGGACAGGCCGCCGCCGCCCGCCGCGAGGATCATCTTGTACCGCTCGTTGGTCTGCTCCGCGTTCCCGAACCCGGCGAACTGGCGGATGGTCCAGGTCCGCCCCCGGTACCCGGTGGCGTGCAGCCCGCGCGTGTACGGGTACTCCCCCGGCCACCCGATCCGCTCGAACCCCTCGTACACGTCCCCGTCACGCGGCCCGTACACCGGCTCGACCGCGTCCCCCGACAACGTACTGAAATCCGCGTCGCGCTTCCGCGCGCGGTCATACCGATCCTGCCACCGCCGGCGGCCTTCTTCGATCGCGTGAGCGTCCATACCATCGAATTTACTTGGACGTCCTAGTAAATGTCGATGGGAAACCGCCGTACGAGTGCGTACGGCGGTACCGGTTACGCCTTGACGACCGCCGGCGACGGCTGCGCGACCTTGGCCTCCAGCTCGTGGCTGATCTTCCGCTCGACGAAGAAGGCGGCGGTCGGGATGGTGCCCGCGATCAGTACCCAGAGCTGCTTGCCGACCGGCCACTTCGCCTTGGAGCCCAGGTCGAAGGCGAAGACCAGGTAGACCACGTACAGCCAGCCGTGGGCGATGCCGATGATCCGCGTGAAGTCGCCGGCGCCGTCCAGGTGGAGCAGGTACTTGGCGATCACGCCCAGGGTCAGCAGGACCAGCAGCACACCGGTGACGTAGGACATCACCCGGTAGCGGGTCAGCACGCTCTTCTTCATACGTACGAGCGTAACCACGCGTTCCGGGAGATCTTGTCCCAGGGTGGCTCCCGTAAGGACCCGCAGGTCAGGCGTCCTCGAAGTCCCCCGCCGCCACCCTCAGCGGACGGAGCAGGGTGAAGATGTCGCCGCAGGAGTCCGCGTCGTAGGCGCTGAGGCCGAAGTCCATGGACATGAGGTCCCGGGTGGCGGCGTCGACCACTTCGCGGCCCTTGTCGGTGATGACGGCGAGGGTGCCGCGGCCGTCCTTGGGGTTGGGGCGTTTGGCCACCAGGCCGGTACGGACCAGGCGGTCGACGGTGTTGGTGACCGAGGTGGGGTGGACCATCAGCCGCTCGCCGATCTTGGACATGGGCAGCTCCCCCTCCTTGGAGAAGGTGAGCAGCACCAGCGCCTCGTACCGCGCGAAGGTCAGCCCGTACGGTTTGACCACGGCGTCGACCTCGGCCAGCAGGATCTGCTGGGCCCGCATGATCGAGGTGATCGCGGCCATCGAGGGCACGCTTCCCCAGCGCTGCTTCCAGAGCTCGTCCGCACGGGCGATGGGGTCGAAGGGGAGACTGAGAGGCTTGGGCACGTCATCAGACCCTACCGGCCGGTCATATCGCGGGCAGCCCCGTCTCGGCTTTCGGTCACCCGGCACCCCAGCGCGAGCCCCACACAGCACACGGTGCCCACCACCCCCGCCGCCACGACGGCCGCCCGCACCCCCATGACCTCGGCCATCACCCCCGCCAGCGCCATCCCGACCCCCTGGATCGTCATCAGCCCGGCGCTCAGCAACGTCATCGCCCGCCCCCGCAGCTCCTCCGGCACCGCCCGCACGAACCACTGGTCCAGCCCGAGCGTGTACGCCGAGCAGGCCCCGGCCAGCACCAGGAGCAGCAGCGACGGCCAGAGGCCGGGCGCGAGGGCGTACCCGAGGTACGGCACCACCGCGACGCAGAGCAGCGGCAGCACGATCCGCTCCCGCGTCCCCGCCCCGAGCCGCGCCCCCGCGAACAGCTCACCCGCGATCGTGCCGACGGGCAGCGCGCACATCAGCAGCCCCAGCCCGGTGGAGCCCGCGCCCAGCATGTGGGAGTAGGGCGCGGCGAGCGCCTCGGGGAAGACGAGGAACATCGCCGGCACCCAGAAGACGAGCAGCAGCACCAGCACCCGCCGCTTCCGCAGCAGTACGAGGGTCCCGCCGCCCTGTTCCCGGTCCCGCCGCCGGGCCGGCCGCCGCCGGGTGCCGAACCGCAGCAGCGCCGCCGAGGCGAGGAAGGTGCCGACGGTGATCAGCAGCGCGTGCCGGGGGCTGACGACGGTCAGCAGCAGCCCGCCCGTCCCGTACCCGACGAGCAGCGCGCTCTGCGAGACGATCCGGATCAGCGACCGCCCGAGCACGAAGGCGTCCCCGTCCCCGAGCACGTCCGCGAGGGTCGCCATCCGGGTCCCGGAGAACACCGGCGAGACGACGGCGACCCCGCAGCGCAGCACCAGCAGCACCGCGACCCCCGTCCCGGGCACCACCATCACCGCCACGCACGCGGCGCACACGAGGTCGCACACCACCAGCACCCGCCGGGCCGGGAACCGGTCGGCGACCGGCGCGAGCAGCGTCCCGCCGAGCGCGTACGGCAGGAAGCCCACCGCGAAGGCCAGCGCGCTCATCAGGGGCGACGCGGTGAGGTCGTAGACGAGGACGGACAGCGCGATCTCGCTGACGACCATCCCCAGCAGGGACAGCACATGCGCGGCGAACAGGGCGCGGAACTCGGGGACGGCGAGGACGTGGCGGTACCCGGTACGGGGAGCCACCGGGGCCGTGGGCGGTGCGGACATGCCGGGCAGCCTGCCGGGGGCCGGGCCGGGCGGCGTAGAGTTTCGGCTCCAGCCGAATGTCCACCGGAAGGGATGGCAGCCGTGGCTTCTCACCTGCACTTCGGTGAGGAGGACTTCCTGAACTGCCGGTTCGCCGTCTCCCCGCTCTGGGAGACGCAGGACGCGGTACGCACGCTGCGCCGCCCGGACCGGCAGGGCTACCACGTGCCGTGGCTGCGCCGCATCCGTACGGCGGCCGCCGGCCTGGACCTCGCTCCGCTGTGGCTGCTGATGCCCCGCCGGGGCCACTCCCCGGACTGGCTCGGGGCGCCGCCGATCGGCCCGGCGGCCACCTTCGAGGAGGAGATCGCGGCGGTACGGGCGGCCGATCCGGAGGCGGCCCGCGAGGACACCGCCCGTTCGCTGGCCTGCACCCCGGGCGCGCTGGCCTCGGAGCGCGGCCGGGCGTGGCTCGCGGACCCGGTACGGATGGTGCGGGAGCTGGCGGACGCCCTGGAGGTGGCGTGGCGGGTGCTGGTGGAGCCGGAGTGGCCCCGGCTGCGGGCGCTGCTGGAGGCGGACGTGGCCTTCCACTCGCGCCGCCTCGCCGAGGCCGGCCTCGGCACCCTGCTGACCGAGCTGGACACCCGGCTGAGCTGGGACGGCCGCACGCTGACCCTGCCGGGCGGGGTGTACGAGCGCCGGCTCGGCGGGCGGGGCCTGGTGCTGATGCCGAGCGTGTTCTGCTGGCCGGACGTGATCACCGGCTTCGACCCGCCCTGGCAGCCGACCCTCGTCTATCCAGCGCGCGGTGTCGGCGGCCTGTGGGCCGAGCCGGGCGCCCGTACCCCTGAGGCCCTGGTACGCCTGCTGGGCCGCAACCGCGCGGCGGTACTGGCGGCCCTGGACGACCCGGCGTCCACCACCGCCCTGGCCCACCGCCTGGACCTCGCCGCCTCCTCCGTCTCGTCCCACCTGACGGTCCTGCGCGAGAGCGGCCTGCTGACGTCCCGCCGGTACGGGCATCAAGTGCTGTACGAGCGGACGCCGTTGGGGATGGCGCTGGCGTCAGGGGGCTGACGGAGGACCGTCCGGTACGGGCGTCAGGCGCCGAGGTGCCGTTCCACGGTCTCCACCTTGGAGGTGAGGCCGTCGGTGACGCCGGGGCGGATGTCGGCCTTGAGGACCAGGGAGACGCGGGGCGCGCGGGCCTCGACGGCGGCGACGGCGCGCTTGACGACGTCCATGACCTCGTCCCACTCGCCCTCGATGGAGGTGAACATGGCGTCGGTGCGGTTCGGCAGCCCGGACTCGCGGACCACGCGGACGGCGTCGGCGACGTACTCCCCGACGTCCTCGCCGACGCCGAGGGGCGTCACGGAAAAGGCGACGATCATGCGTTCACGGTTCCTTCCTGGCGGGCGCGGGCCGCGATGACGGCGTTCTCGGACTCCCGGCGCAGCTTGCGCTCGGCGAAGAAGCCGCCGGTGGGCAGCACCGAGAGGACGAAGTAGAGGGCGGCGGTGCCGAAGCTCCACTTGGTCCGGTTCCAGGCGTCCAGCCAGAAGACCACGTACAGGACGAAGAGCACGCCGTGGACCGCGCCCATCACGGGGACGCCGTTGAAGTCCGTGGTCCGCTTCAGCACCGAGCACAGCAGCAGGACGAGGAAGGACACGGCCTCCGGCGCCGAGACCAGGCGGAGGCGGCGGAGGGCGGATGCGGTCTTGAGGTCCACGGGTCACCTTCGGGGAAACGATTGCTGGGGCGCGGGGTCCGGCCATGGAGAGGCCGGCTCATGATCCGCTTTGTGAACGGAAGCACAAGCGTCCTCCCATTGTGGCAAACCGCGCCCCTAGGGGTGTGCTCAGGGTCGCTCTCCACCCGTGGGCCCTGTTCTCTCCACCCGGCCGGAGGCTACTTTCACGGGGTGGCGATGTTCCGACTGCAGGGAAGCAAGGTCCTCGCCGTCGACGTGACCGGGGACGCCGTGAAGGCGAAGAACGGCTCGATGGTCGCGTACGACGGGCAGATGGCCTTCAAGAAGCTGAGCGGCGGCGGTGAGGGGCTGCGCGGGATGGTGACGCGGCGGCTCACCGGCGAGCAGATGACGGTGATGGAGGTGAGAGGACAGGGGACCTGCTGGTTCGCGGACCGGGCGTCCGAGATCAATCTCGTCGCCCTGCGCGGCGACACGCTGTACGTGGAGTCGAGCAACCTGCTGGCGACCGACGCCGGCCTGCGCACCGGCACCACCTTCACCGGGCTGCGCGGCGCCTCCCAGGGCAACGGACTGTTCACCACGACCGTGGAGGGCACCGGCCAGGCCGCGATCCTGTCCGACGGTCCGGCGGTGGTGCTCCGGGTCAGCCCGCAGTACCCGCTGACCGTCGATCCGGGCGCCTACATCGCGCACCAGGGCAATGTGCGGCAGTCCTTCCAGTCCGGGGTCACCTTCCGCACCCTGATGGGCGAGGGCGGCGGAGAGGCGTTCCAGATCCGCTTCGAGGGCGACGGGCTGGTCTATGTGCAGCCCAGCGAACGGAACACGATCGCGGGGGATCTGTGAGATGAGCTTGCGGGAGATCAACTCCAAGATGGTCGAGGCCCGGGTGGCGCCGGGGCAGCGGCTGTTCAGTCAGCGCGGGGCGATGCTGGCGTACACCGGCGAGGTGTCCTTCACCCCGAACATGCAGAGCGGGCAGGGCGGGGTGATGTCGATGCTCGGGCGCCGGGTCGCCGGGGAGGCGGCTCCGCTGATGACGGTGGAGGGCAGCGGCACGGTGCTGTTCGGACACGGCGGCCATCACGTCCATGTCATCACCCTCGGCGGCGACACCCTGTACGTGGAGGCGGACCGGCTGCTCGCCTTCGAGGGCTCGCTGCGGCAGGGCACGATGTTCCTGGGCTCGCAGGGCGGGGTCATGGGGCTGGTGCGCGGCCAGGCGACCGGGCAGGGCCTGTTCACCACCACCCTCCAGGGCCACGGCGCGGTCGCGGTGATGGCGCACGGCGGGATCTTCGAGCTGCCCATCACCCCGCAGCGCCCGGTCCATGTGGACCCCCAGGCGTACGTCGCCCATCACGGCGAGGTGCGCAACAAGCTGTCCACCGCGCTGGGCTGGCGCGACATGGTGGGGCGCGGCTCCGGCGAGGCGTTCCAGCTGGAGCTGAGCGGGCACGGCACGGTGTACGTCCAGGCGTCGGAGGAGAAGCTGTGAGCGGTTACCCGAGCGGGGGCGGCCCGGTGGTCTTCGACCCGGCGACGCTCCCCGTCGACGACAACGTGAACCCGTACACCTTCTGCGTGGAGCTCAAGGGGAGCCAGTGGTTCCTGCAGAAGGGGAAGATGATCGCCTACTACGGGTCGATCGACTTCAACGGCATCGGGCACGGCCGGCTGGACCGGCTGGTGCGTACTTCCTTCCATTCGCCACTGCACGCGAGCGACTGGGTGGTGGCGGAGGGCTCGGGCAAGATGCTCCTCGCGGACCGGGCCTTCGATGTGAATTCGTACGACCTGGATCAGGGCAACCTGACCGTTCGCGCGGGCAACTTGATCGCTTTTCAGCCAAGCTTGGCACTCAAACAATCGATCGTGCCCGGCTTTCTGACGCTCATCGGAACCGGAAAGTTCGTCGCCGCTTCGAACGGGCCGGTGGTCTTCATGGAGCCGCCGATCCGGGTGGACCCGCAGGCGCTGGTCGGCTGGGCCGACTGCCCCTCCCCCTGCCATCACTACGACCACGCGTATCTCACCGGCGTGATGGGCGGTCTACGTGCGATGACGGGGATCGGCGGGGCCTCCGGGGAGGAGCACCAGTTCGAGTTCACCGGCGCGGGGACGGTGCTGCTCCAGTCCAGTGAGACGCTGATGACGGAACGGCCCACGGGTGCTGTTCCGTCCGAGCCGGGGGTACCCGGAGGGGGCGCAGCGGGGCCGATGGGGCCCGGAACGGAGGCTTCCGGGGTACCGCGCCTTCCCGGACAGCTGGGAGACCTCCAGCGTCGCTTCGGGCTGTGAGCGGTAGTCTGCGGAGTGTGACGTCGAACGCGTGCGCACAGTCACATCACCCAGAGTAGTTCGCCATTCAACTTCTTAGGTAGACTTCATTCATGGAGACCGAGACGGCCACGCACTGGCTGACCGATGCGGAGCAGTGCGCCTGGCGCACCCACCTGGAGGTCAACAGGCTGTTGACGTACCAGCTAGAGAAGGATCTTCAGCCGTTCGGCCTGACGATGAACGACTACGAGATCCTCGTCAATCTGTCCGAGTCGGACGACATGCGGATGCGGATGAGCGACCTGGCGGGCGCGACCATGCAGTCCAAGAGCCGCCTCTCGCATCAGATCACGCGCATGGAGAACGCGGACCTGGTCCGCCGGGAGAACTGCGAGTCGGACCGGCGCGGCCTCTTCGCCGTCCTGACCGAGCACGGGCTGGAGACGATGCGGAAGGTGGCCCCGCACCATGTGGCCTCCGTCCGCCGCCACTTCATCGACCTGCTCTCCCCCGACGCCCTCCAGGACCTCGACAAGTCCCTGAAGCCCATCGCGGAACACCTCAGAGACCAGCGCGGCCGCCCGTAGCCGGGGCCGGCACCACGGTCACGCGCCCCGCCCGCCCTCGCACCGCACCGGTGCCGGGGAGGGCGGGGCGCTCTGCCGTCGGGGCCGGGACAGGCCCCCGGCTCACGCCCGCGCGGGCTCGGTCCGACTCCCGCCCAGCAGGGCCACCCCGGCCGAGGCCAGCGCGGTGGCTCCGGTCAGGGCGAAGCAGAGGGGCAGCGGGAGGTGGCCGAGGAGGGCGCCGGCGGTCAGGCCGCCGGCCGAACTGCCTGCGTTGACGGCCATGTTCACCCAGGCGCCGGCCCGGGTGCGGTCGCTCGCGGGGGCCGACTCGTCCGCCAGGAGGTAGGCCGTGGTGAGCGCCGGGGCGATGAAGGCACCCGCACAGGCCATGGCCACCGCGAGCGTGAGCAGCCCGGGCGCCAGCCCCGCCACGGCGATCGTCAGGCCGAGGGCCACCGCGAAGCCGGCGAGACGGGTCCGGGCGGGGCCGCGCCAGTCGATCGCCCCGTTGGCCAGCCCGCCCAGCGCGCTCCCCACCGACAGGGCGCCCAGCACCCACGGGACGAGGTCGGTGTCCCCGGAGTCCGCGCCGACGTGGGCCAGCACCAGCAGCTCCACCCCGCTGATCGTGAGCCCCGTCCCCGCAGCCACCACGACGGGCGCCGCGAGCCCCCGCACGCCACCCCGGCGCCCACCGCCCTCGGTCCGAGGCCGGGGCCCCGTCATCGCCGGGGAGGTGACGAAGGCGGCGGTCCCCCCGACCAGCAGCAGTGCCCCGAGCAGCAGCCCGGAGGCCTGGACGGTCCAGGCGACGAGGACGCCCACCAGAGCGGGACCGGACACGAAGAGCAGCTCCTCGGCGACCCCGTCGAGGCTGTACGCGCGTCGCAGCAGATCCCGGTCGGTGAGGAGTGCGGACCACACCGCCCGCATGGCCGGCCCCAAAGGCGGCGCACAGGCGCCCGCGAGAACGGCGGCGCCCCCGATCAGCGGCACCGGCGCACCGGGCCGCCAGGTGAGCGCGGCGAGCACGCAGAGCAGTCCTCCGTGGGCGGCGGCCAGCGGCAGCAGGGCACGCCGGGCGCCGTACCGGTCCACCAGCGAGGCGCGCGCCGGGGTCAGGAAGACGACGGCGGCGCCGTACACGGAGAGCACCGCCCCGGAGGCCGCGTACGACCCGGTGGCGCGCTGGGCGGCGAGCAGCAGGGACAGCGGGACGGTGCCGTAGGACAGGCGGCCCACCAGGGCGGTGCCGAAGGTACGGCGGGCGTGCGGGACGCGGAGGACGGCGGCGTAGGACGGCGCGGCGGGGCACGCGGAAGGGGGCGCGGACATGCGCGGGGTTCCTCACGGGAGGCGGGACGAGGGCACGGGTGCGCGCCGCGGGGCTCAGGAGAAGAGCCGCGCTGGCGCGAGGGGTGCCGCTCTATGCCATGAGGAGGAACATGCCGGTCAAGCTAGCAGCAGGCCTCAGCCCTGGGTAAGTCCTTCGACGAGTTCGTCCGCCGCACGGTACGGGTCGAGGTCGCCGGTGACGACGCTGTCGGCGAGGGCGGAGAGGCGGCGGTCGCCGTGGAGGTCGCCGATGCGTTCACGCAGGGTGGTGACCGCGATGGTCTCCACCTCGCGGGCCGCACGGGCCCGGCGGCGTTCGGCGAGGACGGCGTGCTCCTCCATCCAGGCCCGGTGCTTCTCCAGGGCCTCGACCACCTCGTCGATGCCCTCGGCGCGGGCGGCGACCGTCTTGACGATCGGGGGGCGCCAGTCGCCGGGGCCCCGGGCCTCGCCGAGGCCGAGCATGTGGTTCAGCTCGCGGGCGGTGGCGTCGGCGCCGTCGCGGTCGGCCTTGTTGACGACGTAGACGTCACCGATCTCCAGGATTCCGGCCTTCGCCGCCTGGATGCCGTCGCCCATGCCGGGGGCCAGCAGGACCACGGAGGTGTCGGCCTGGGAGGCGATCTCCACCTCGGACTGCCCGACGCCGACGGTCTCGACCAGGATCACGTCGCAGCCGGCCGCGTCCAGCACCCGGATCGCCTGCGGCGCGGCCCAGGCGAGCCCGCCGAGGTGGCCGCGGGTGGCCATGGAGCGGATGTAGACGCCGGGGTCGGAGGCGTGGTCGGACATCCGCACCCGGTCCCCGAGCAGCGCGCCCCCGGAGAACGGCGAGGACGGGTCGACGGCGAGGACGCCGACCCGCTTGCCCTGCTTGCGGTACGCGGTGACCAGCGCGGAGGTGGAGGTGGACTTGCCGACGCCGGGCGAGCCGGTCAGACCGACCACGTACGCGTTGCCGGTGAGCGGGGCGAGGGCCGCCATCACCTCCCTCAGCTGCGGGGACGCCCCCTCGACCAGGGAGATCAGCCGGGCCACGGCCCGGGGCCGGCCTTCCCTGGCCTCTGCCACCAGAGAGGAGACGTCCCGCATCAAACTGCTCCGTTCACTCGCGCACACCGCCGGAAAAAGAGGAACTCAGCCCTTGGGTACCCGCACGATCAGCGCGTCACCCTGGCCGCCGCCACCGCACAGCGCGGCCGCGCCGACCCCGCCGCCCCGGCGCTTCAGCTCCAGCGCCAGGTGCAGCACCAGCCGGGCGCCGGACATGCCGATCGGGTGGCCGAGGGCGATGGCGCCGCCGTTGACGTTCACCTTTTCCGTGGACACCCCGAGGTCGTCCATTGACTGCACGGCGACCGCCGCGAACGCCTCGTTGATCTCGATGAGGTCCAGGTCGGCGACCGTCAGCCCCTCCTTGCCCAGCGCGTGCTGGATCGCGTTGGACGGCTGCGACTGGAGGGAGTTGTCGGGACCGGCGACATTGCCGTGCGCGCCGATCTCCGCGAGCCACTCAAGGCCCAGCTCCTCCGCCTTCGCCTTGCTCATCACGACCACCGCGGCGGCGCCGTCGGAGATCTGCGAGGCGGACCCGGCGGTGATGGTGCCGTCCTTGGTGAAGGCGGGCCGGAGCCGGCCGAGCGACTCGGCGGTGGTGTCCCCGCGGATGCCCTCGTCCTTGCTGAACAGCACCGGGTCGCCCTTGCGCTGCGGGATCTCCACCGGGGTGATCTCGGCCTCGAACAGGCCGTTCTTCTGCGCGGCGGCGGCCCGCTGGTGGGACAGCGCGGCGATCTCGTCCTGCGCGGCCCGGCCGATGCCGAGGCGGGTGTTGTGCTTCTCCGTGGACTCGCCCATGGCGATGTTCTCGAAGGAGTCGGTCAGCCCGTCGTGGGCCATCGAGTCCAGCATCTCGATCGCGCCGTACTTGAAGCCCTCGCGGGACTTCGGCAGCAGATGCGGGGCGTTGGTCATCGACTCCTGGCCGCCCGCGACCACGATGTCGAACTCACCCGCGCGGATGAGCTGGTCGGCCAGCGCGATCGCGTCGAGGCCGGAGAGGCAGACCTTGTTGACGGTGAGCGCCGGGACGTTCATCGGGATGCCGGCCTTGACCGCCGCCTGGCGGGCCGGGATCTGGCCGGCACCCGCCTGGAGCACCTGCCCCATGATCACGTACTGGACCTGGTCGCCGCTGATCCCGGCGCGGTCGAGGGCCGCCTTGATGGCGAAGCCGCCCAGGTCGGCACCCGAGAAGGACTTCAGCGAACCGAGCAACCGTCCCATGGGCGTCCGCGCGCCCGCGACGATCACAGAGGTGGTCTTTCCAGAAGACATGAGCTGCGATCCCCTTACCGGCCTGCACAGCCGAGGAGTGAACGAGGGTTTACTTCGAATGTACTGACCGGTACCGGAGCCCGTCATCGCCATTGCGGTGTGATCGCGCGCACGTTGCGTAACCACCGCCTGAGCGCTGCACTGAAACCATGCTGACGCGAATCGACCACATCGGGATCGCCTGCCACGACCTCGACACCACCGTCGAGTTCTACCGGACGACCTACGGCTTCGAGGTGTTCCACACCGAGGTGAACGAGGAGCAGGGCGTCCGGGAGGCCATGCTCAAGATCAACGAGACCTCGGACGGCGGCGCCTCCTACCTCCAGCTGCTGGAGCCGACGCGGGAGGACTCCGCGGTCGGCAAGTGGCTGGCCAAGAACGGAGAGGGCGTCCATCACATCGCCTTCGGCACCGCGGACGTGGACGCGGACGCCGCCGGCATCCGCGACAAGGGCGTACGCGTCCTGTACGAGGAGCCCCGCATCGGTTCCATGGGGTCCCGGATCACCTTCCTGCACCCCAAGGATTGCCACGGAGTCCTGACAGAACTGGTCACTTCGGCGGCAGTTGAGTCACCTGAGCACTGACTCTCGTACATAAGGGCCGGTAGGGTTGGGGGCGGTCGTCCCCGAACACGGGGGACGACCGATGCCGGGGTCCGGGTTTCGGGGGACGAGCGTCGGGGCAGCAGCCCGTGCTCCGCCGTTGATCTGACACCATTCCCCGGAGGGCCCCGTCCGGCGGATGGACGGTGCTCGTCGGAGAAATTCACCAGGGGACGGATGGGACCGCGCAGTGCGGGGCTACGAGAGCCAGGAGCGAGAGCCGGCGGCTGACGTCGACCACCTCTCTCGGTTCGAGGCCGAGATGAAGCGGCTGAAGACCGAGCGGGAAAAGGCGATCCAGCACGCCGAGGATCTCGGCTACCAGGTCGAGGTGCTGCGCGCCAAGCTGCACGAGGCGCGCCGCACCCTGATGACCCGTCCCGCCTACGACGGCGGTGACATCGGCTACCAGGCCGAGCAGTTGCTCCGCAACGCCCAGGTGCAGGCCGACCAGTTGCGGCAGGACGCCGAACGCGAGCTGAGCCAGGCCCGCGCGCAGACCCAGCGCATCCTCCAGGAGCACGCCGAGCACTCCGCCCGGCTCCAGGCGGAGCTGCACCAGGAGGCGGTCACCCGCCGCCAGCAGCTGGACCAGGAGCTGGCCGAGCGCCGCCAGACCGTCGAGTCCCACGTCAACGAGAACGTGTCCTGGGCCGAGCAGCTGCGCGCCCGTACCGAGCAGCAGGCCCGCCGGCTGCTGGACGAGTCGCGCGCCGAGGCCGAGCAGGCCATCGCCGCCGCCCGCGCCGAGGCCGAGCGGCTGACCCACGAGGCCCGTGAGCGGCTGCGCACCGACGCCGAGGCTGCCCGCAGCGAGGCCGAGCAGATCCTGCGCCGGGCCCGCACCGACGCCGAGCGGCTGCTGAACGCCGCCTCCTCGCAGGCGCAGGAGGCCACCGACCACGCCGAGCAGCTCCGTACCTCCACCGCCAGCGAGTCGGACGCCGCGCGCCGGCAGGCCGCCGAGCTGAGCCGGGACGCCGAGGAGCGGATGGCGGAGGCCGAGCGGGCGCTGCGCAGCGCCCGCTCCGAGGCGGAGAAGCTGGTCACCGAGGCGAAGGAGGCCGCCGCCAAGGCGCTCTCCGGCGCCGAGGCCGCCAACGAGACCCGGACGCGCACCGCCAAGGAGCAGGTCGCCCGGCTGGTCAGCGAGGCCACCAAGGAGGCCGAGTCCACCAAGGCGGACGCCGAGCAGATCGTCGCCGACGCCCGTGCCGAGGCGGAGAAGATCCTCGCCGAGGCCGGGGAGAACGCCCGCAGCGCCACCGCCGAGGAGACCGCGAGCCAGCTCTCCAAGGCCGCCCGGACGGCCGAGGAGGTCCTGAACAAGGCGTCCGAGGACGCCCGCAGGACCACCAAGGCCGCCACCGAGGAGGCCGAGCGCATCCGCTCGGAGGCCGAGGCGGAGGCGGACCGGCTGCGCGCCGAGGCGCACGACATCGCCGAGGAGCTCAAGGGCACGGCGAAGGACGACACCAAGGAGTACCGGGCCAAGACGGTCGAGCTGCAGGAGGAGGCCCGGCGCCTGCGCGGCGAGGCCGAGCAGCTGCGCGCCGACGCGGTCACCGAGGGCGACTCGATCCGCGCCGAGGCCCGCCGGGAGGCGGTCACCCAGATCGAGGAGGCGGCCAAGTCCGCCGAGGAACTCCTCGCCAAGGCCAAGGCCGACGCGGACGAGCTGCGCAAGACCGCCACCACCGACAGCGAGAAGGTCCGCACCGAGGCCATCGAGCGGGCGACCAGCCTGCGCCGGCAGGCCGAGGAGACGCTGGAGCGCACCCGCAAGGAGGCCGAGCGGCTCAAGGCCGAGGCCGAGGAGCGGGCCGAGACGGTCGGCGCGGACGCCGAGAAGGCCGCCCGCGAGCTGCGCGAGGAGGCCGAGAAGGCCGCCGAGGCGCGCCGCGAGGAGGCCGCCGGTGAACTGACCCGGCTGCAGACCGAGGCGCAGGAGCGCCGGGAGTCGGCCGAGCAGGCGCTGGCCGAGGCCCGCGAGGAGGCGTCCCGCATCCGGCGCGAGGCCGGCGAGGAGGCCGAGCGGCTGCGTTCGGAGGCCGCCGAGCGCATCCGTACGCTCCAGGAGCAGGCCGCGGCCGAGGCCGAGCGGCTGCGCGACGAGGCCGCGGCGGACGCGTCCGCCTCGCGTGCCGAGGGCGAGTCGGTGGCCGTACGGCTGCGGTCGGAGGCCGCGGCCGAGGCCGAGCGGCTCAAGACCGAGGCGCAGGAGAGCGCCGACCGGGTCCGCGCGGAGGCGCAGGCCGCGGCCGAGCGGCTGGGCACGGAGGCGTCCGAGACGCTGGCCGCCGCCCAGGAGGAGGCCACCCGGCGCCGCCGCGAGGCGGAGGAGCTGCTCGGCGCCGCCCGCGAGGAGGCGGACCAGGAGCGCGAGCGGGCCCGCGAGCAGAGCGAGGAGCTGCTGGCCTCGGCGCGCACCCGCGTGGAGGAGGCACAGGCCGAGGCGACCCGGCTGGTGGAGGAGGCGGACCGCCGGGCCACCGAGATGGTGTCCGCCGCCGAGACCCACGCGGCGCAGGTACGGGACTCCGTCAGCGGGCTGCACGAGCAGGCGCAGGAGGAGATCGCCGGGCTGCGTTCGGCCGCCGAGCACGCGGCGGACCGTACCCGGCGCGAGGCCGAGGAGGAGGCGGAGCGGCTCCGCACCGACGCCTACGCCGAGCGGGAGCGGGCCGGCGAGGACGCGACACGGCTGCGCCGGGAGGCGAGCGAGGAGTCGGAGGCGGCCAAGGCACTCGCCGAGCACACGGTCGCCGAGGCGGCCGAGGAGTCGGAGCGGCTGCGCTCGGAGGCCGCCGAGTACGCGCAGCGGGTGCGTACCGAGGCGTCGGACAAGCTGGCGGAGGCCGACCAGGCCGCGTCCCGGACCCGGGCGGACGCCCGGGAGGACGCCAACCGCATCCGGTCGGACGCGGCGACGCAGGCCGACACCCTCATCACCGAGGCGAGTTCCGAGGCGGAGCGGCTCCAGCACGAGACGGCGGCGGAGGCGGAGCGGGTCCGTGCCGAAGCGGTCGCGAACGCCGAGCAGTTGATCGCGGACGCGACCGACGACGCCGAGCGGCTGCGCGCCGAGGCGGCGGAGACGGTCGGTACGGCGCAGCGGCACTCCGAGCGGATGCGCGCCGACGCCGAGCGGGTCAGGTCGGAGGCGGAGACGGAGGCCGAGCGGCTGGTCAACTCCGCGCGCGAGGAGGCCGACCGGACGCTGGACGAGGCGCGCGGCGAGGCCAACAAGCGGCGTTCGGAGGCGGCCGAGCAGGTCGACACCCTGATCTCGGAGACGGCGGCCGAGGCGGACAAGCTGCTCGCTGAGGCGCGGCAGCAGGCGCAGCAGGCCACCGCGGACGCGGAGGGCCAGGCCGACTCGATGGTGGGCGCGGCCCGCACCGAGGCCGACCGGATCGTGTCCGAGGCGACGGTGGAGGGCAACTCCCGTGTGGAGAAGGCCCGTACGGACGCCGACGAGCTGCTGGTCGGCGCCCGCCGGGACGCGACCGCGATCCGGGAGCGGGCCGAGGAGCTGCGCGAGCGGGTCACCACGGAGATCGAGGAGCTGCACGAGCGCGCCCGCCGGGAGGCGGCCGAGACGATGAAGTCGACGGGCGACCGCTGCGACGCGCTGATCAAGGCGGCCGAGGAGCAGCTGTCCAAGGCGCAGGCGAAGGCCAAGGAGCTGGTGTCGGAGGCCAACTCCGAGGCGGGCAAGGTGCGCATCGCCGCCGTGAAGAAGGCGGAGGGTCTGCTCAAGGAGGCCGAGCAGAAGAAGACCAGGCTGGTCAAGGAGGCCGAGGACCTGAAGGCCGAGGCGATCCGCGAGGCGCGGCGCACGGTCGAGGAGGGCAAGCGCGAGCTGGAGATCCTGGTGCGCCGCCGCGAGGACATCAACACCGAGATCTCGCGGGTGCAGGACGTACTGGAGGCGCTGGAGTCGTTCGAGGGCCCGGCGGGCAAGGACAGCGGGGTCAAGGCGGGAGCGACGGTGGGTCCGCCCCGGTCGGGTGGCAAGAACTCCGACGGCTAGGACGGGGATCGGGACGGGGGATGGCAAGTTTTCGGGGGGTCAGCCACCCGAAAGAGGTGTCATTCTCCAGACCAAACACGTATCCGCTCGATGACACACCGCTTCGGCGCCTAGGATTCCCTCTATCACCTCACCGGTCTCATTCGACAGGAACCCCATGAGCGACACTTCCCCCTACGGCTTCGAGCTAGTGCGGCGTGGATACGACCGCGCTCAGGTGGACGAACGCATCTCCAAGCTCGTCTCCGACCGTGACAGCGCGCTCTCCCGGATCACCGCACTGGAGAAGCGCATCGAGGAGCTCCACCTCGAAACGCAGAACGCCCAGGCCCAGATCACCGACGCGGAACCGTCGTACGCGGGTCTGGGCGCGCGGGTCGAGAAGATCCTGCGCCTCGCCGAGGAGGAGGCGAAGGACCTGCGCGAGGAGGCCCGGCGCGCCTCCGAACAGCACCGTGAGCTGGCCGAGTCGGCCGCCCAGCAGGTGCGCAACGACGCGGAGTCCTTCGCCGCCGAGCGCAAGGCGAAGTCCGAGGACGAGGGCGTCCGGATCGTCGAGAAGGCCAAGGGCGAGGCGGCCCAGCTCCGCTCCGACGCGCAGAAGGACGCGCAGTCCAAGCGCGAGGAGGCCGACGCTCTCTTCGAGGAGACCCGCGCCAAGGCCGCGCAGGCCGCCGCCGACTTCGAGACGAATCTCGCCAAGCGCCGCGAGCAGTCCGAGCGGGACCTGGCGTCGCGTCAGCAGAAGGCGGAGAAGCGCCTCGCGGAGATCGAGCACCGTGCCGAGCAGCTCCGCCTGGAGGCGGAGAAGCTGCGCACCGACGCCGACCGCCGTGCGCGCCAGACGGTGGAGACGGCGCAGCGTCAGGCCGAGGACATCGTGGCGGACGCCAACGCCAAGGCGGACCGCATCCGTTCGGAGTCCGAGCGGGAGCTGGCGGCGCTGACCAACCGCCGCGACAGCATCAACGCCCAGCTCACCAACGTGCGCGAGATGCTCGCCACGCTGACGGGTGCCGCCGTCGCCGCCGCCGGTTCGCCGGTGGAGGACGAGTCGGCCACCCGCGGGGTGCCGGCCCAGCAGACCCGGTAAGGACCGGGCGCGTTCCCGCTGAGCGCGGGCGAAGCCCTCTGCCGCCGGCGCGGCAGGGGGCTTCGGCCGCTCTCGGCGGTGTTCAGCCACGCGCTGTGAGCCTTTGGCTTTACTTTCTCTTGGGCGGAACCGCTCCGGCCCGGTTATCCTCCTAACCCTTACGGGGGCACGCGCCCCGCTGTCCTGAACCTTCCGATGGGTGCGGAGCATGATCGAGGCTGTTGGCCTGACCAAGCGGTACGGCGACAAGACCGCCGTGCACGACCTCTCCTTCCAGGTACGTCCCGGCGCGGTGACCGGTTTCCTCGGGCCCAACGGCTCCGGCAAGTCGACGACCATGCGGATGATCCTCGGGCTGGACAACCCCACCGCCGGCTCGGTGACCATCGGCGGCTTCCCGTACCGCAAGCTGCCCAACGCGCCCCGTCAGGTCGGCGCGCTGCTCGACGCCAAGGCGGTGCACGGCGGCCGCAGCGCCCGTGCCCATCTGCTGAGCCTCGCCCAGCTCTCCGGCATCCCGGCCCGCCGGGTGGACGAGGTGCTCGGCGTCGTCGGGCTCCAGGAAGTGGCCCGCAAGCGCTCCAAGGGCTTCTCGCTCGGTATGGGCCAGCGCCTCGGCATCGCGGCCGCCCTGCTGGGCGACCCGCAGGTGCTGCTGTTCGACGAGCCGGTCAACGGTCTCGACCCCGAGGGCATCCTCTGGGTCCGCAACCTGATGAAGGCGCTCGCCGCGGAGGGCCGTACGGTCTTCGTCTCCTCGCATCTGATGAGCGAGATGGCGCTGACCGCCGACCAGCTGATCGTGATCGGGCGGGGTCAGCTGCTCGCCGACATGAGCGTGACCGACTTCATCTCGGCCAACTCCGCCGACTTCGCGCGGGTGCGCACCCCGGACAGCGAGCCGCAGCAGCGGGAGAAGCTGACCTCGGCGCTGACCGAGGCGGGCGGCCATGTGCTGCCCGAGCTGGACGGCGCGCTCCGGGTGACCGGGCTGGCGCTCCCCCGCATCAGCGACCTGGCGCACGAGGCGGACGTACGGCTGTGGGAGCTGTCGCCGCACCAGGCGTCGCTGGAGGAGGCGTACATGCGGATGACGCAGAGCGCCGTCGACTACCGCTCCACGGTGGACCAGCGTTCCGGGCTCCAGCAGCCGCTGCCGCCCGGTGTGCAGCCCCCGATGCCGGTGCCGGGCCAGGGCCAGCCGGGCTGGTACGCCCCGCCGCCGCCCCAGCCGGGCGTCCCGTACGCCCCGCCGGCGCCGGCCGCTCCCGGCCCCGAGACGCCGAACCCGTACGCCGCGCCCGCCGAACCGACGAAGCCCGAGGACCCCCGATGAGCACCCAGCAGCCCCCGATGCCCGAGGCGCCGCACACGTCCGGCGGTCTCCAGTCCGGCTACAGCTCACCGATCCCGGTCACGCCCACGCACCTCGGGCACGCGCTGGCCTCGGAGTGGACGAAGATGAAGTCGGTGCGCTCCACGGTGTGGACGCTCGGCGTGTTCGTGGCCCTGGTCGTCGGCATCGGCCTGCTGGCCGCGGTCGCGGTCCGGGGCGCCGGTGAGCTGGACGGCCAGAACCCGCTGACGCTGGGCTTCTTCGGGCTGCTGCTCGGCATGATGTGCGTGATGACGCTGGGCGTGCTGACCACGGCGTCCGAGTACGGCACGGGCATGATCCGTACGACGATGACCGCGTGCCCGAGCCGGGGCCGGGTGCTGGCGGCCAAGTCGATCGTGTTCTTCGTGGTCGCCTTCGTGGTGACGCTGGCGACGGTGTCCCTGGTGGCGCTGATCCAGACCTCGATGCTGGAGGGCAACGGCACCCGGACCCCGTCGGGCTCGGAATGGCTGAAGGCCACGCTCGGCATCAGCCTGTACATCGCGCTGCTCGGTCTGCTGTCGCTGCTGGTCGGCTCGATGATCCGGCACTCCGCCGGGGCCATCACCATCATGATCGGCGCCGTGCTGGCCCCGCTGGTGATCGCGCTGTTCATGAACGCCGGCTCGCTGGAGAAGGTGCAGCAGGCGCTGCTGGAGTACTCGATCCCGAGCCAGATGGGCGTGTTCTACGACAACACCCTCAGCCACACCGGGCCCACCGGCTGGGAGCCGCTGTGGATCATGCTGGGCGTGACGGCGGCGGCCTTCGCCGGGGCGTACGCGCTGCTGGAGAGCCGGGACGTGTAGCCCCGAGCCCCCTCAGAACCTGGGCGAGTTTCCGGACCGCCGTACCCGTGTGGTGCGGCGGTCCCGTGCGTTCCAGCACGCCTTGTGCCAGTGCCGCCGGTCGTCGACGCCCGCGTGCTCGGGCCAGGCCACCACGTGCGGGACACCGGAGGGGATCAGCTGGTCGCAGCCGGGGCAGCGGTAGGTCTTGCCGTCGGCGCTCGCCCCGGCGACATGGCGGACGCTCCACTCCTCGCCCTGCCAGGACTCGGTGGACTGCCAGCCGCCGTACCGGCCCGACCGGTCGTCCTCGGCGCCTCGGCCGGACGAGTCTGCCGCCTTGGGTCGGTTGCGACGCGGGGACACGGGACACCTCTTGGGGCTATACAGGGAGCACGGGCCGCGTCCAGCCTACGCGGCGGCCGCCGGGGGTTCGCGTAGGGCGCCAACCCGTACAAGTCCCCCTCCGGGCCGATCCATTCCAGCAGAGAAGCGACCATTCTGCAGACAATCCGCAAATCCCTCCACGAAGCCGTGTCCTGGGCACGTGTCATGTGGTTATGCCGGTCGGGGGAGCTCCCGGTCGGAGCCAAGGAAGCGGGAAATGCGATGCGCGTTGGAAGTTTTGTGCTGGCGGCCCAGTATCCGGGCCAGGGCGCCGGAGAGGCCCTGCACCGGGCGGTGCGCTCCGCCGAGGTGGCCGACGAGGCCGGGCTGGACACGGTGTGGCTGGCCGAGCACCACTTCGTGCCGTACGGCACCTGCCCGTCGGCCGTCACGCTGGCCGCCCTGCTGCTGGGCCGCACCCGCCGTATCCGGGTCGGCACCGCGGTCAGCGTGCTGCCCACCGTCCACCCGGTGGCCCTCGGCGAGCAGGCCGCGCTGCTGCACGTCACCAGCGGCGGCCGGTTCGTCCTGGGCGTCGGCCGGGGCGGGCCCTGGGTCGACCTGGAGGTGTTCGGCGCCGGGCTCGCGGCGTACGAGCGGGGCTTCCCGGAGTCGCTGGACCTGCTGCTGCGCTGGCTGCGCGAACCGTCGGCCGGCGCCTCGGGCGAGCGGTACGCGTTCCGCGAGGTGCCGGTGGTGCCGCGCCCGGCGGACGCACTGGCCGAGACCCCGGGGCCGGAGGTGGTGGTGGCGTGCACCTCGCCGAAGAGCGTGCGGCTGGCGGCGGAGCGGGGTCTGGCGATGCTGCTGGGGATGCACGTCGGGGACGAGGAGAAGGCCGAGATGGTCGCCCTCTGGCGGCGCCACGCCCGCGACGCGGGCCGCTCCCCCGAGGAGATCGCGGCCGCCGGCCATGTCTCGGCCGGGGTCTGCCAGCTCGCGGACAGCCGCTCCGACGCGGTGGAGACGCTGCTGAAGGCGATGCCGGGCTGGCTGAAACAGGGCCTGGAGGCCCATGTGACGGTGGACGGCCGGGCGCGCGCGATGCGCGACCCGTACGCCTACACCGAACTGCTCTGCGGGCTGCACCCGGTGGGTACGCCCCGGCTCGCCGCGGACCGCCTCGCGGCCACCGCGGAGCGCACCGGGATCTCCCGCTTCGCCCTGCTCGTCGAGGGCTCCGGCGATCTGGACGCGACCGAGGAGAACCTGCGGCGCCTGGGCGCCGAGGTGCTGCCCCGCCTGCGCTGACCGCCGGAGCCGGTGTCGCACGTGTGCGTCAGCAGTCGCGCAGCTCCGCGGACTGGTTGAGGAGCTGGGCGCGCACCGAGGTGAAGCGGGCCAGCCTCTCGTCCACCGAGGAGTCCAGTGGGAACACCGCCACCCGGTGACAGTTCTGGAAGGCCAGGCGTACGCCGAAGTGGCGCTGGAGAGCGCCGCGTATGGCGTCACTGGCGAGCGCGCGCAGCAGCTGGCCGCGCGCCTGCTCGTCCGGCGGGGGCGTCTGGTTGTCGGCGAAGGGTCCGCCGTCCACCTTCAGCTGGGCCACCAGGGAGCTGATCATCTCCCACGCAAAGGGCAGGGAGGTCCGGACGCAGTCGACGAATTCTGCTTCGTCGACCTCGCCTCGCTCGGCCTGTTCCAGTAGGGCCGGTGAGACGTCGAGCGACATGGGTTCTCCTCTCGCACCCCCGATGGACAGGGGTTGCCGGACAGAAAAGGGAGGGCGCGAAACCGGAGACGCTCCGTACCCCCACGCGGCCTCCCTGCTCCTACGGTAGGCAACCGTCGGTGACGACACCAGCAGAATGCGTATATGGAACGGTCGTCCTGCGGTCACAATCGGCCAGGGATGAACAAGAGTTATCAGGGACAATTGGGGTGGCCCGTCGGACGGGCGGGACGCCGGGCCGCTGGTGGGGAGCGGGCGAATCGCGTGCACGGGTGCGCGTCGAGTAGCGTTGCCGACCATGCGTCTCGTCATTGCCCGGTGCTCGGTCGACTACGCCGGCCGGCTCACCGCCCACCTGCCCTCGGCCCCCCGCCTGATCCTGGTCAAGGCGGACGGCAGCGTCTCCATCCACGCGGACGACCGGGCCTACAAGCCCCTCAACTGGATGTCGCCGCCCTGCACCCTGAAGGAGGGCACGGGCGACGAGGCGGGCGTGTGGACCGTCATCAACAAAGCGGGCGAGAAACTGATCATCACGATGGAGGAAGTCCTCCACGACTCGTCCCACGAGCTGGGCGTGGACCCCGGTCTGATCAAGGACGGCGTGGAAGCGCACCTCCAGGAGCTGCTCGCCGACCGCATCGAGACCCTCGGCGAGGGCTACACCCTGATCCGCCGCGAGTACATGACGGCGATCGGCCCGGTCGACATCCTGTGCCGGGACGCCAACGGCGGCACGGTCGCCGTCGAGATCAAGCGGCGCGGCGAGATCGACGGCGTGGAGCAGCTCACCCGTTATCTGGAGCTGCTCAACCGCGATCCCCATCTCGCCCCGGTGCGCGGGGTGTTCGCGGCCCAGGAGATCAAGCCGCAGGCCCGCGTGCTGGCCACGGACCGGGGCATCGGCTGCCAGGTCCTCGACTACAACGCCATGCGCGGCATCGAGGACGACAAGCTCCGCCTGTTCTGAGCCGCCCCGGCCCTTGAGGCCCTCAGATCACCGGCGGCTCGGTGCTCGCGGTCACCGGGGTCCCGGTGGCATCCGTGGCGTCCGTCGCCGCTGTGGAGGCGGGTGCGGACGCGGTGGCGCTGTCGGCCGGGCGGCTGGCCGAGGTCGAGGTGGTCGGGGGCGTGGTGGGGTCGTCGGGCGTGCTGGGGCCGCCGGGGTCGGTCGGCTCCTCCGTGGTCGGCTCGTCGGTGGGCCCGGTCGGGGAGGTCGACGGCTTGCCGGTCTTGGTCGGCTTGCCCGTGGGCCCGCTGGAGCCGCCGCCGTGCGTCGGCTCGGGGCTCGTCCCGCCGGCGCTCTGCGTTCCCGTGGGATCGGCCGTGGGGCTGCCCGTGGTGGCGGACGGCGAGGGGTCGTCCGAGGTGCCGGGGGTGCCGTCCGGGCCGGGGCCGGCCGGGCGGGTGGTGACGGCGCCGGCGGGCGTGGGTTCGTCCCGCTTGGGGACCGCGCCCAGCGTGCCGTCGTCCAGGTCCTGGGTCGCGGTCGGGTTGCCGCCCACGGTGCTCGCCGGGTCGCCTCCGGCGCCCTCGCCGGAGGTCATGCCGAGGGTGACGACGGTGCCGAGCACGGCGACCAGCAGCGCGCCGGACCCGGCGGCCACCAGATTCCGCCGGGCGATGGCCCGTACCCCGCCGCGCTCCTTCGCCGCGCCGGGCTGCCGGGCGACGACGGTCTCCTGCCCGTAGCCGTACGACGGGGTGAACGCGGCCGGCGCCGGGGTGAGCGGCGCGGTGCGGGCGGGGGCGGGCTCCTCGGCGGCCATCAGGGCGGCCAGGCCCGGCAGATCGCCGCTGCGGTCCGCGACCAGGGCGAGCGCGCGGCGGCCCGCGACGGTGCCCCGCATGTCGGAGAGCGCCGTGCGCATCCCGTGCGAGACCTCCAACTCCGAGCGCGCGCGGTCCAGTTGGCCGTCGACCAGGGCGAGGATGCCCAGCTCGTGGTGGAAGTAGGCGCGCTCCGGGACGTCCTGGGCGAGGCGGGCGGCCTCGGACCCGGCGTGCAGGGCCTGTTCCCACGCGGTCCAGTGCAGTCCGGCGGCGAAGGCGGCGGCGGCCGCGTGGGCGAGCCGGACGGCGGTCGCCTGCTCGTCCTCGCCCTCGTCGGCCGGCTCGGTGCCGGGCAGGACGGTCTCCAGCGCGGTCAGCACGGCCGCCGCCTCCGCGCACACCCGCTCCGGGGTGACCGAGGGGTGGGCGGCCCACCAGGCGTAGTGCCGGGCCGCGGTACGGGCCTCGGCGGGGGCGTCCTCGTCGTATCCGGCGGCCTCCAGCTGCGCGCGCACCCCGGCCGCGAGGCGGTAGCGGGGGCCGGCCGGGGAGACCAGGCCGCAGCCGAGGAGTTCGCCGAGCGCGGCGTCGGCGTGGGTGTCGCCGACCAGGGCCGGCAGATGCGCCGGGTGCGGCAGCTCGCCGTCCAGGGCGACCGCGAAGCGCAGGGCGGCGCGGGCGGAGGTGCTGAGCCGGGAGGCGAGCAGCGGGGCGGGCGCGGCGGCCTCCGCGAGCGAGGGCAGCGGCACCTCCTCGGCCTCCTCGTCCTCCAGCGGCAGGTCGAGCACGGCGTCGGCGGGGCCGCGTACGTCCTCGAAGACGCCGTACTCGTCCACCACGCCTCCGCTGGCGCGCAGTTGCTCGCGCTGGCGGAGCAGGGCGCCGGCCTGGACGAAGCGCAGCGGCAGCCCCTCGGACTCGAACCAGAGGTCGCCGGCCCAGACGGCCTCCTCCTCGGTGAGGTCCCGGCCCACCGACCGCTGGAGGATCTCCACCCCGGCGGCGCGGTCGAGGCCGGGCAGGTCCACCTCCTCGACGTCACCGGTGGCCGCGGGGGTGTCCGGGGTGGCGGCGAGGAGGAAGGCGCACTCGGGGGCGGCGTCCAGCAGCTCGGTGAGGGCGGTGCCGCCGAACTCCAGGTCGTCGATGAGGACGACGGCGCCGACCTCCTTGACGGTCTCGCGCAGTTCGTCCGGCTCCAGGCGGTGCCGGGGGGCGTCGTAGACGGTGTGGAAGAGGTCGCGCAGCAGGTCGTCGGGGGTGCGGTGGAGGCCGTCGAGCCGGACCACGCCGTCGGGGGCGAGGTCGGCGCAGTCCTCGGCGACGAGGTCGAGCAGGGCGGTGCGGCCGGAGCCGCCGGGGCCGGTGAGGCGGACGGTACGGCCACGGGTGAGCAGCCGGACCAGCCGCTCGCGTATCTCCTGACGCTCCAGCAACTCAGGGGTGGCGAGCCGGTGTCCGGGCGGGGCGGGCGGCAGGGCGGCCCGTTCGTACTCGGCGCGGGCGGCCGGGGTGCGCTTGGCGGGGGCTTCCGGGCGCTCGTGCGGCGGGCAGGGTTCTATCTCGCTGCCGTCGACCGGGTTGACGGTGAGCAGGAAGTCGCCGCAGACCAGCCGGGTGGTGCGGGCGGGTACGGGGCCGCTCGGGGCGAAGTCGGCGGTGAGGGGGTCCCGGGGCGGACGGCGGCTCGGTGCCTGACCGTGGTCCTCGGTTCCCGGAAAGTTCGGGTCCATGGGTTCAAAGCCCCCAAAAAGCGTCGTGTGCCGATCTCGGCCCCTCCCGGCCTGCCGCACATCGCGCTGTCGCTTCTGGTCCGGGCCCGCTCGCGGATTACACGAGGCGGCGGGCGACCGAACCCTAAACCGTCGACCGGGGTCCCCGACAGGGCGGGGTGCCGGACGGCCCGAGAGATCCGGGAGATCACCTTCCGGTGAGGAATGCGCGCGACGCGCCGTTCGGGACGACTTGGAACCTGCCCCGCTCACGACACCTCACACGCGGGGCAGCGACTCCACGCCGACTCCGCCCTCGATGGCCAGAATGCGGTGCAGCCGGGTGGCCACGAGCAGCCGCTGCATCTGCGGCGGCACCCGGCGCAGCACCAGACGCCGGCCGCAGCGGCCCGCGCGCCGGTGTGCGCCCATGATGACGCCGAGTCCGGTGGCGTCCCAGGAGTCCAGCTCGGACAGGTCAAGCACCAGATCGCCGATCCCGTCGTCCAACGCCGCGTGGAGGGCCGTACGGGCGTCCGCCGCGCTGCGGACGTCGAGGCGCCCCCCGACGACCAGCTCGGCGTGGTCGCCCCTGATGTACATATGCGCTCCCCGTTGAGTGCGAGTGGCGTTCTCCGTGACGGTGCTGTGCAACGTCTGACTGTGTGGGTGTCGATGCGGTTGCTGGTTGTAAGCGAACCGATACCGAATTCACCCGCTGGGGTGATCCCCCTGAGCGGTTGTACGGACGCGCACGGGATCGGCTGGTGATCCGGACGCGGTCAGTACGTGTAGAAGCCCTGCCCGCTCTTGCGGCCGATGTCACCGGCGTCCACCATCCGGCGCATCAGCTCCGGCGGGGCGAACTTCTCGTCCTGGCTCTCGATGTAGATGTTGCCGGTGGCGTGCAGCAGGATGTCGACCCCGGTGAGGTCGGCGGTGGCCAGCGGGCCCATGGCGTGCCCGAAGCCCAGCTTGCAGGCGAGGTCGATGTCCTCGGCGGTGGCCACGCCCGACTCGTAGAGCTTGGTGGCCTCGACCACGAGGGCCGAGATGAGGCGGGTGGTGACGAACCCGGCGACATCGCGGTTGACGACGATGCAGGTCTTGCCGACCGACTCGGCGAACTCCCGCGCGGTGGCGAGGGTTTCGTCGCTGGTCTTGTAACCCCGGACCAGCTCGACGAGCCGCATCATCGGCACCGGCGAGAAGAAGTGGACGCCGACCACGCGCTCGGGGTGCTCGGTGGCGGCCGCGATCTTGGTGATCGGGATGGCGGAGGTGTTGGAGGCCAGCACGGCGTCCGGGCGCACGATCTTGTCGAGCGCGCGGAAGATCTCGTGCTTGACCTCCAGCTTCTCGAAGACCGCCTCGATCACGATGTCGGCGTCCGCGACGTCGTCCAGGTCGGTGGTCGGGGTGATCCGGGCGAGGGCCGCCTCGGCGTCCGCCGCGTCCAGCTTGCCCTTGGCCACGAACTTCTCGTAGGAGGCCCGGATACCGTCGGTGCCGCGCTTCAGCGCCTCGTCGGTGACGTCGCGCAGAACCACGTCCCAGCCGGCCTGTGCGGCGACCTGGGCGATACCGGACCCCATGAGACCGGCCCCGATGACGGCGAGCTTCCCTGCCACTCCGACTCCCCTTACGCGCTGTTTATGGTTCCTCTCGGCGGACATTAGCGTTCGGGCGACGCCTTGAGGACCGTAAGTAACGCGTGTCACGGTCTCAGGGCGTGAGACACCCGTCACGTTCCGGTTGTGCCGCTCCGGTCCGTCAAATCCGCACCGCTTCGCGCCCTTTGGGGCAACTACGCTGACCGTATGGTCAATCTGACGCGCATCTACACCAGGACCGGCGACCAGGGCACCACCGCCCTCGGCGACATGAGCCGCACCGCCAAGACCGACCTCAGGATCTCCGCGTACGCGGACGCCAACGAGGCGAACGCGGTGATCGGTACCGCCGTCGCGCTGGGCGGGCTGGACCAGGAGGTCGTCACGGTCCTCACCCGGGTGCAGAACGACCTGTTCGACGTGGGCGCCGACCTGTCGACACCGGTGGTGGAGAACCCGGAGTACCCGCCGCTCAGGGTCGAGCAGTTCTACGTGGACCGACTGGAGCAGGACTGCGACCGGTTCAACGAGCGGCTGGAGAAGCTGCGCTCGTTCATCCTGCCCGGCGGCACCCCCGGCGCGGCCCTGCTGCACCAGGCGTGCACGGTGGTCCGGCGGGCCGAACGCTCCACCTGGGCGGCGCTGGAGGCGCACGGCGAGACGATGAACCCGCTCACCGCGACCTACCTCAACCGCCTCTCCGACCTCCTGTTCATCCTGGCCCGCACGGCCAACAAGGAGACCGGCGACGTGCTGTGGGTGCCGGGCGGCGAGCGCTAGGGGGTACGGCGAGGGGGGGCGCCTCCGCGAGACGCCCCCCTTTCCGACCGCGCCCCCTACCGGTCCGCGTCGCTCGTGGCGTCGCGGTCGGCCGCGGCGGCCGCCGATTCGGCCGCGTCCACCTTCTTCTTCATGTCCGCGTAGCCCGAAGGGGTGGCGGTGCCGGAGGACGGGGTGGCGGCGTCGTCGTGGCCGCAGCCCGTGGTGAGCGCGGCGAGGGCGGCCAGGGTGACGGCCGCCGCCGCGCGCCGGGAGCCGCGCCTCACTTCTCCGCCTTGCCGGCGTCGTTCTTCGCGCACCAGGTCTTGACCCCGGCGAGGTCCTTCTTGCGGTCGTGAAGGTCCTTCTTCAGCGACTCGCGGGTGTCCAGGCGGCCCTGGAGGAAGGTGGCGATCTCGGTGTGGCCGGCCTTCTTGGCGTTGTCGACGCGCTGCTGGAGCCGGGCCACCGAGCCGCGCCGGCCCTTGCCGGCGTCCAGCCGCTTCAGGGCGCGGTCGATGCGCTTGTCGATCTTCGGCTCGCGCTTGCACAGGGCCCGCGCGCCGTCGTGGGCCCCCTTGGCGGCGGGCTTGGCGCCGGGCGAGGCGTCGGCGGCGGACGCGGCACCGGCCGAGCCCGCCAGCAGCGCCGCGGTGGCGAGGCCCGCGAGGAGGGTCCGGGTGCTCCGTCGTGCGTCCATGTGCGTCTCCGTTCACGTCCGGGACGGGCTGTGGTGCCGTCCGTCGCCCCGGAGGCTAGGAGGTCTCTTTGGGGAAACCTTGTGACCGCTCCGCCCCGGCCGTCCCGATCAGCCAGTCCCGGCGTCCCGGCGCCCCGGTGCCGTCCAGCGGCAGCCGTACCTCGAAGCGGGCCCCGGTGCCCTCGGGGCCGTCGGTGACGCCGACGCTCCCCCGGTGCAGCGCGGTCTGCTGGGCGACGAGGGTGAGCCCGAGACCGGAGCCGGTGCTGTCGGGGCCCCGCTGGAACCGCTCGAAGAGCCGCTGCCGGGACGCGGCCGGTATGCCGGGCCCCTGGTCGGCCACGGCCACCACCGCCTGCTCCCCGGCCCGCCCCACGGCCACCCGTATGCGCGCGACGCCCGCCGGATCACGGCCGTGGGCGAGCGCGTTGGCCAGCAGGTTGTCCAGCAGCAGCCGCAGCCCCGGCTCCCAGCCCGGCACGACGACCCCCGGCTCGGCGTCCAGCACGACCTCCGCGCCCCGGTCCCGGCGCCGTACCTCGGCCACGGCGGTGTCGGCGAGGTCCGCCAGGTCGACGGCGGCGAAGGTCTCGGCCTCCACCAGATCGCCCCGGCCCAGCTCCCGGAGCATCACCAGCAGGTGCAGCAGCCGGGCGTGTTCGAGGCGCAGGTCGGTCAGCGCCTCGTCGCGGTCCGGGTCGGGCAGGCCGCGGATGCCGAGGACGTCGAGGTTGGTGCCCATGCTCATCAGCGGGGTGCGCAGTTCGTGCGCGGCGGCCGAGGAGAAGGAGCGGGCGGTGTCGAGCGCCTCGGCGGTCCGGGCGGCCTGTTCGTCGTAGCGGGCGAGCACCGTGCGCAGGGTGGACCCGAGTTCGTCGACCTCGGTGACGCCGGTCCGCTCCGGCTCCGGCCGTTCGCCGCTGGTGCGCGGATCAAGGCCCGCCGTGCGCCGGGTGAGGCGGCGCAGCGGGGCGCTCGCGCCGGCGGCCAGGGCCCAGGCGAGGGCGCCGGAGGCGGGCGCGGCGAGCAGCGCGGTGAACACCACCCGGCGCCGGACCAGCAGGACCTGGGCCCGGTCGGCGGTGTCGGGGGCGAACACCCACAGGGTGCCGCCACGCACCGGCCGGGCCAGCCCGCGCCAGCTCCGGGCGCCGTCGCGGACGGTCACCGGCACCCCGGTCCGCTCGGGCAGCCGGGCCGAGGCGCCGGGCTGGGGGCCGCCGCTGAAGACGCCGTCCGGTCCCTGGACGCGTACGCCGACGTCGAGGGCGGTGCTGAACAGGTGCCGCTCGCGCTGGCCGGCGGCGCGGGGGCGGTCGTCGGCCGAGGCGCGCAGCAGGGCGCGGGCGTCCGGGGCGAGAGCGGCGGCGCGTTGGCGCAGGTGCTGGTCGCCGGCCCGGTGCAGGTCGCGGGCGACCAGCTGGGTCAGCAGCCAGCCGGAGGCCAGCACCAGCAGCGGGACGGTGCAGCCGACGGCGAGGCCGACCCGGGTGGAGAGCCTCACCGCGCCTCCCGGAACACGAAGCCGACCCCGCGCACGGTGTGCACCAGCCTCGGGGCGCCGTCGGCCTCCAGCTTTCGGCGCAGATAGCTGACGAAGGTGTCGACGGCGTCGGTGCGGACCTCGAAGTCGTAGCCCCAGACGCGTTCGAGGAGCTGGTCGCGGGTGAGGACGAGCCCGGCGTTGCGCATCAGCACCTCCAGCAGCTCGAACTCCCGCCGGGTCAGGTCGAGTACGCGGCCGTCGCGCTCGGCGGTGCGGGCGCCGGGGTCGATCTCGATCCCGGCCTCGCGCAGCACCTCCCGGGTGCTCGGCGGGCTGCGGCGCAGCAGGGCGCGCAGCCGGAGCACGAGTTCCTGGAGGGCGAAGGGCTTGACGAGGTAGTCGTCGCCGCCCGCCTGGAGCCCGGCGATCCGGTCGGCGGTCTCGTCCAGCGCGGACAGCATCAGCACGGGCAGTTCGCGGCCCTCGTCGCGGAGCCGGGCGCAGACCTGGATGCCGGTCAGGCCGGGCATCGACACGTCCAGTACCAGCACGTCCGGCTGTTCCCGTCCGACGGCGGCGAGCGCCTCGGTGCCGTCGGCGGCGGTGCGCACGGTGAAGCCGTTCAGCCTGAGGCCGCGCTCCAGGGAGCGGCGGATCGCTGCGTCGTCGTCCACCACCAGGACGGTTCCGGGGCTTGCCGAGTCACTCACGCTTCCTCCTCGCGGGCTTTCAAACCCCCACAGCAGCAGAGGAGTTGAGGTTAAGTCGAATTGCGGAACAAATGGTCCAGACCTATTGACCTATGGTCCAGACCTTTCCTATTGTCGCGGCACAGCATGGGCGTGAAGGCTCAGTCATGCCCCCCATGCCTCGTGAAGTTCCCCCCGACATCGAGGGAGTCGCACATGCGCTTCAGACACAGAGTCGCGGCGGGTGCCGTGACCCTGCTGCTCCCCCTGGCCGGCCTGGTCGGCCTGGCCGCCCCCGCCGAAGCGGCCACCAACGTCACCGCGAGCTATGTGAAGTCCCAGGACTGGGGCAGCGGTTTCGAAGGAAAGTGGACCGTCAAGAACACCGGCACCACCGCCATCAGCTCCTGGACGATCGAGTGGGACTTCCCCTCGGGCACGTCCGTCTCCTCCGCCTGGGACGCCGACGTCACCTCGTCCGGCACCCACTGGACGGCGAAGAACAAGTCGTACAACGGCTCGGTGGCGCCCGGCTCCTCCATCTCCTTCGCCTTCAACGGCGCGGGCACCGGTTCGCCGAGCAACTGCAAGCTGAACGGCGACAGTTGTGACGGCACCACGGTGCCCGGCGACGCGGCGCCCTCCGCCCCCGGCAAGCCCACCGCCTCCGCCGTGACCGACACCTCGGTCAAGCTGAGCTGGTCGGCCGCCACCGACGACAAGGGCGTCAAGAACTACGACGTGCTGCGCGACGGGGCCAAGGTCGCCACCGTCACCACCACCTCGTACACGGACACCGGTCTCACCGCCGGCACCGACTACTCCTACAGCGTCCGCGCCAGGGACACCGCCGACCAGACCGGTCCGGCCAGCTCCGCGACGGCCGTGCGCACCACCGGCGGCGGCACCAACCCGCCGCCCGCCACCGGTGACAAGGTCAAGCTCGGCTACTTCACCGAGTGGGGCATCTACGGCCGGAACTACAACGTCAAGAACATCGTGACGTCCGGTTCCGCGTCCAAGATCACGCACATCAACTACGCCTTCGGCAACGTCACCGGCGGCAAGTGCGCGATCGGCGACTCCTACGCCGACTACGACAAGGCGTTCACCGCCGACCAGTCGGTCAGCGGCGCCGCCGACACCTGGGACCAGCCGCTGCGCGGCAACTTCAACCAGCTCCGTCAGCTCAAGGCCAAGTACCCGAACATCAAGGTGCTGTGGTCCTTCGGTGGCTGGACCTGGTCCGGCGGCTTCGGTGAGGCGGCCAAGAACCCGGCCGCGTTCGCCCAGTCCTGCTACGACCTGGTGGAGGACCCCCGCTGGGCCGATGTCTTCGACGGCATCGACATCGACTGGGAGTACCCCAACGCCTGCGGTCTGTCCTGCGACACCAGCGGCTCGGCGGCCTTCAAGAACGTGGTCTCCGCGCTCCGCTCCAAGTTCGGCGCCAATTACCTGGTCACCGCCGCGGTCACCGCGGACGGCTCCAGCGGCGGCAAGATCGAGGCCGCCGACTACGCGGGCGCGTCGCAGTACCTCAACTGGTACAACGTGATGACGTACGACTTCTTCGGCGCCTTCGACGCCAAGGGTCCGACGGCCCCGCACTCCCCGCTCACCTCCTACAGCGGCATCCCGAAGGCGGGCTTCACCACCGCCGACGCGATGGCCAAGTACAAGGCGGTCGGGGTGCCGGCGAGCAAGCTGCTCATCGGCATCGGCTTCTACGGCCGCGGCTGGACCGGTGTCACCCAGGACGCCCCCGGCGGCACCGCCACCGGAGCCGCTCCGGGCACCTACGAGGCCGGCATCGAGGACTACAAGGTTCTCAAGGGCTCCTGCCCGGTCACCGGCACCATCGCGGGCACCGCGTACGCCCACTGCGGCAGCAACTGGTGGTCGTACGACACCCCGTCGACCATCGCCGGCAAGATGAGCTGGGCCAAGAGCCAGGGCTTGGGCGGCGCGTTCTTCTGGGACTTCACCGGGGACACCAGCAACGGTGAACTGGTGACGGCCCTCAGCAACGGCCTGTCGTAGATGAGTTCGGGGGCCGAGCCCCCTAAGCGACGTTGACGCTCCCCCGGACTTCGTCCGGGGGGACCCCCACCCAGCGAGTGAATGTGGCTACGCCACATTCACTCGCTGTCCGGGCGGGGCTGCTTCCAGCCACGCGAGAAATCCGGTCAGCGCGTCTTCGCTCATGGCGAGTTCGAGCCGGGTGCCCTGGTGGACGCAGGCGAGGACCACCGCGTCGGACAGCAGCGCCAGCTCCTCCTCGCCCTCGGGCAGCCGGCGTCCGGCCACCTCGATCCGCGAGCGCTCCAGCACCCGGCGCGGGCGCAGGGCGTAGGAGAACACCCGGAACCACTCGATGCGGTCCCCGTTGTAGCGGGCGATGCCGTAGCTCCAGCCCTTGCCGTTCACCTCGCTCTGCTCCGCCACGTCCCAGCGCAGCGAACAGTCGAAGGTGCCGCCGGAACGCTGGATGAGCCTGCGGCGCAGGCCGAACAGGAACAGACCCACCACCACGAGCGCGACCACGATTCCGCACACAGTCAGAGCGAGGACCATCGGCACCGACCTCCTCGTCTCCCAGGTAGTGGAACTGCTTTCGGCTCAGGGTAATGAAACCGCAGAGCCAGGTAATGGAACCGGAAAAACACCCGGATTCACCTCAGCCGCGACCGGCACCGGAATGTTCCGGGCCGGCCGCGGCTGAATGATGGTCACACGGCGCGATGATCAGCGCGCGGAGGTCGCCGCCCGCAGACGGACGTCGGCGCGACGCTGAGCGTCCTCGTCGTCCTCCGCCTTCGCTCGCTCCAGCTCGCGCTCGACGCGCTGGACGTCGATCTCCTCCGCCAGCTCGGCGATCTCGGCCAGCAGCGACAGCTTGTCGTCCGCGAACGAGATGAAACCGCCGTGCACCGCGGCGACGACGGTGCCGCCGTCACTGGTGCGGATGGTCACCGGGCCCGACTCCAGCACACCGAGCAGCGGCTGGTGACCGGGCATGACGCCGATGTCGCCGGACGTGGTGCGCGCGACGACCAGGGTGGCCTCGCCGGACCAGACCTGGCGGTCGGCGGCGACCAGCTCGACGTGCAGCTCAGCAGCCAAGGTTGGCTCCTCGGATCACCACCCGGCCGTTGTGCCGGGTGTTGGGGTCAATTCTAGGGGGCGTGACCGAGGGGGCGGGGCGGGCCCGCCCCCCGGTCAGGAGCGCGGGTGTCAGGAGACGCCCAGCTCCTTCGCGTTCTTCTTGAGGTCCTCGATGCCACCGCACATGAAGAACGCCTGCTCCGGGAAGTGGTCGTACTCACCGTCGCAGATCGCGTTGAACGCGGCGATGGTCTCGTCCACCGGAACGTCCGAACCGTCCACGCCGGTGAACTGCTTGGCGACGTGGGTGTTCTGGGACAGGAAGCGCTCCACGCGACGGGCACGGTGGACGACGAGCTTGTCCTCCTCGCCCAGCTCGTCGATACCGAGGATCGCGATGATGTCCTGGAGGTCCTTGTACTTCTGCAGGATGCTCTTGACGCGCATGGCGCAGTCGTAGTGGTCCTGCGCGATGTAACGCGGGTCCAGGATGCGGGACACGGAGTCCAGCGGGTCCACGGCCGGGTAGATGCCCTTCTCCGAGATCGGACGGGAGAGAACCGTCGTCGCGTCGAGGTGGGCGAACGTGGTGGCCGGGGCCGGGTCGGTCAGGTCGTCCGCGGGGACGTAGATCGCCTGCATCGAGGTGATCGAGTGACCGCGGGTCGACGTGATGCGCTCCTGGAGGAGACCCATCTCGTCGGCCAGGTTCGGCTGGTAACCCACGGCGGACGGCATGCGGCCGAGCAGCGTGGAGACCTCGGAACCGGCCTGCGTGAAGCGGAAGATGTTGTCGATGAAGAACAGCACATCCTGCTTCTGGACGTCACGGAAGTACTCGGCCATGGTGAGGCCGGCCAGCGCGACGCGCAGACGGGTGCCCGGCGGCTCGTCCATCTGACCGAAGACGAGCGCGGTCTTGTCGATGACGCCCGACTCGGTCATCTCCGCGATGAGGTCGTTGCCCTCACGCGTGCGCTCACCGACACCGGCGAACACGGAGACACCGTCGTGGTTGTTGGCGACGCGGTAGATCATCTCCTGGATGAGCACCGTCTTGCCGACACCGGCACCACCGAACAGACCGATCTTGCCGCCCTTGACGTACGGGGTCAGCAGGTCGATGACCTTGACGCCGGTCTCGAACATCTCGGTCTTCGACTCGAGCTCGTCGAAGTTCGGCGCCTTGCGGTGGATCGGCCAGCGCTCACCGGTGTGCTTCTCGTCGACGTTCAGCACCTCGCCGAGGGTGTTGAACACCTTGCCCTTGGTGAAGTCGCCGACCGGGACGGAGATGGCGTCGCCGCTGTCCGTCACGACGGACTGGCGGACCAGACCGTCGGTGGGCTGCATGGAGATGGCGCGGACCAGGCCGCCGCCCAGGTGCTGGGCGACTTCCAGGGTCAGCGTCTTCTTCTCGCCGTCCCGCGCCGGGTCGGCGACCTCGACGGTCAGAGCGTTGTAGATGTCCGGCATCGCGTCGACGGGGAACTCCACGTCGACGACCGGGCCGATGACGCGGGCGACGCGACCCGTGGCCGCCGCGGTCTCAACAGTGGTGGTCATTTATCGGTCACTCCCCGCGGTCGCGTCGGCCAGGGCGCTGGCGCCACCGACGATCTCGCTGATTTCCTGGGTGATTTCGGCCTGGCGGGCCGCGTTGGCAAGACGGGAGAGCGTGTTGATCAGCTCGCCCGCGTTGTCGGTGGCCGACTTCATCGCGCGCCGCGTGGCAGCGTGCTTCGAAGCGGCCGACTGGAGCATCGCGTTGTAGATACGGCTCTCCACATACCGCGGCAGGAGGGCGTCGAGGACGTCCTCCGCCGAGGGCTCGAAGTCGTACAGCGGGAGGATCTCACCGTCGCCGGTGTTCTCCTCCGCGACCTCGTCGAGGCTCAGCGGCAGCAACTGCTCGGCGACCGCGTTCTGCGTCATCATCGACACGAACTCCGTGAAGACGATGTAGAGCTCGTCCACGCCGCCGTCCGCGTCGGGCGTCTCGATGGCCTCGATCAGGGGCGCCGCGACCTTCTTGGCGTCCGCGTACGTCGGCTCGTCGGTGAAGCCCGTCCACAGCTCCGCGATCTTGCGCTCACGGAAGTTGTAGTGCGCGGCACCGCGGCGGCCGACGATGAACGTCTCCACCTGCTTGCCCTCGCGCTCGAGGCGCTCGGTGAGCTTCTCGCCCGCCTTGATGGCGTTGGAGTTGAAGGCGCCGGCCAGACCGCGGTCGCTCGTGAGGAGCAGGACCGCGGCACGGGTCGGGTTCTCGGCCTCCGTGGTGAGCGGGTGCTTGGTGTTCGACCCGGTGGCGACAGCCTTGACCGCGCGGGTCAGCTCGTCCGCGTACGGCTTGGAGGCCGCCACCTTGCGCTGCGCCTTGACGACACGCGAGGCGGCGATCATCTCCATCGCCTTGGTGATCTTCTTGGTCGCGGTGACGGATCGGATGCGACGCTTGTAGACCCGGAGCTGGGCTCCCATGAGTCAGGTCCCTTCCTTACGTCACTTGGCGGGAGAGGCCGGGGTGTCGTCACCGAGGAGCTTGCCGTCCGAGGTCTCGAACTGCTTCTTGAACTCCGCGATCGCGTCACCGATGCCCTGAAGGGTGTCGTCCGACATCTTGCCGCCCTCCCGGATGGAGGTCATCAGGCCCTGGTGCGAACGGTGCAGGTACTCCAGCAGCTCCTTGTCGAAGCGGCGGACGTCGTCGACCGGCACGTCGTCCATGCGGCCCGTACCACCGGCCCAGATCGAGACGACCTGGTCCTCGGTGGACATCGGCTGGTACTGGTTCTGCTTCAGCAGCTCGGTCATCCGCTGACCGCGGTCGAGCTGGTTCTTGGAGGCCTGGTCCAGGTCGGAACCGAAGGCGGCGAACGCCTCCAGCTCACGGAACTGGGCGAGGTCCACGCGCAGTCGGCCGGAGACCTGCTTCATCGCCTTGTGCTGGGCGGAACCACCGACTCGGGAGACGGAGATACCGACGTTCAGCGCGGGACGCTGACCGGCGTTGAAGAGGTCCGACTCCAGGAAGCACTGGCCGTCGGTGATGGAGATGACGTTGGTCGGGATGAACGCCGAGACGTCGTTGGCCTTCGTCTCGACGATCGGCAGACCGGTCATCGAGCCGGCGCCCATGTCGTCGGAGAGCTTCGCGCAGCGCTCCAGCAGACGGGAGTGCAGGTAGAAGACGTCACCGGGGTACGCCTCGCGGCCCGGCGGACGGCGCAGCAGCAGGGACACGGCGCGGTAGGCGTCGGCCTGCTTCGACAGGTCGTCGAAGACGATCAGGACGTGCTTGCCCTGGTACATCCAGTGCTGACCGATGGCGGAACCGGTGTACGGCGCCAGGTACTTGAAGCCGGCCGGGTCGGACGCCGGGGCGGCGACGATGGTCGTGTACTCCAGCGCGCCGTTCTCCTCCAGCGCGCGGCGTACGCCGGCGATGGTGGAGCCCTTCTGGCCGATGGCGACGTAGATGCAGCGGACCTGCTTGTTCGGGTCGCCGGTGCGCCAGTTGTCGCGCTGGTTGATGATCGTGTCGACGGCCAGGGCGGTCTTGCCGGTCTGACGGTCACCGATGATGAGCTGGCGCTGACCGCGGCCGATCGGGGTCATGGCGTCGACCGCCATGTAGCCCGTCTCCATCGGCTGGTGCACCGACTGGCGCTCCATGACCGTGGGGGCCTGCAGCTCGAGGGCGCGGCGACCGTCGGTCTCGACCTCGCCGAGGCCGTCGATCGGCTGGCCCAGCGGGTCGACGACACGGCCGAGGTAGCCGTCGCCGACGGCGACCGAGAGGACCTCTCCGGTGCGGTGCACCGGCTGGCCCTCCTCGATGCCGCTGAACTCACCGAGGACGATCGCGCCGATCTCGCGCTCCTCGAGGTTGAGGGCGAGACCGAGGGTGCCGTCCTCGAACTTCAGCAGCTCGTTGGCCATGGCCGAGGGAAGACCCTCGATCTTCGCGACGCCGTCGCCGGCGACGGTGACCGTACCGACCTCCTCGCGCGAGGCCGCGTCCGGCTTGTACGACTGGACGAAGTTCTCCAGTGCGTCCCGGATCTCCTCCGGCCGGATCGTGAGCTCCGCCATCTGGGTTCCCTGCTCTCCTTGTTGGGCCCGAAGTTTCACTTTGGGGGGATGTCTGACTCCGGACTCCCCCCTGAACGAGGTGAATCCTCTGCACGGCCCAACCAGGGCCGCAATTACGTACTGCTTGTTTGCTTCTAGCTCGCCATACGGCGGGCGGCGTCGTCCAGCCGGTCCGCCAGGGAACCGTTGATGACCTCGTCACCGACCTGCACCCGGATACCGCCGATGACCTCGGGGTCCACGTCCAGGTTGAGGTGCATCCGGCGGCCGTAGAGCTTGGCCAGGGCGTCGCCCAGGCGACGCTTCTGGGTCTCGCTCAGCGGCACCGCCGACGTGACGGTCGCCACCAGCCGGTCCCGGCGCTCCGCGGCCAGCTTGGACAGGGACTCGAGTCCCGCTTCCAGGCTACGTCCACGCGGCGCGGTGACCAGTCGGGTGACCAGACGCTCGGTGACGGGCTTGGCCCGTCCGCCCAGCAGCCGGTGCACCAGCTCGGCCTTGGCCGCGGTGGACGCCGACCGGTCGGTCAGCGCGGCCCGCAGGGCCGGGTCGGAGGCGACGATCCGGCCGAACCGGAACAGCTCGTCCTCGACGTCGTCCAGCGTGCCCGACTTCTCCGCCGCGGTGAGGTCGGCGATGTCCGCCAGTTCCTCCAGCGTGTCCACCAGGTCGCGGGACTGCGACCAGCGGGACCGGGCGAGCCCGGCCACCAGGTCGGCGGTCGGACCGCTCACCTGGCCGCCGATCAGGCGGTGCACCAGCTCGGCCTTGGCCTCGGCGGGCTGCGCCGGGTCGGTGAGGACCCGGCGCAGGCCGGCCTCGCGGTCGAGCAGCGCGGTGACGGCCGCCAGCTCGTCGGCGAGCTGCGCGGCGTCCACGGGGGTGGAGTCCGTCAGCGCGTCGAGACGCTCCCGTGCGGCTGCCAGGGCCTCGCGGCTCGCTCCGTTCATCGCGTGGCCTCGGCCTTCTCGTCGAGCTCGTCGAGGAAGCGGTCGATCACACGGCTCTGCCGGGCGTGGTCCTCAAGGGACTCACCGACGAGCTTGCCGGCCAGTTCGGTGGCAAGCCTGCCGACGTCCTGGCGGAGCGAGGCCGAAGCGGCCTTGCGGTCGGCCGCGATCTGGGCGTGACCGGCGGCGACGATCTCCTCGCGCTGACGCTGGCCCTCGGCCCGCATCTCCGCGATGAGCGTCGCACCCTGCTCCTGAGCCTCCTGGCGAAGCCTGGCGGCCTCGTGACGAGCCTCGGCGAGCTGGGCCTTGTACTGCTCGAGGACGCTCTGAGCCTCGGTCTGCGCGGCCTCGGCCTTCTCGATCCCGCCCTCGATCGCTTCGCGGCGCTCCTCCAGAACCTTGTTGATGTTCGGGAGGAGCTTCCAGGCGAGGAAGCCGAAGACGATCACAAAGGCGATCAGGCCGATGACGAGCTCTGGGATCGGCGGGATGAGGGGGTTCTCGGCCTCCTCAGCCGCAAGCTGAACCAGGGGGCTCATATCAGTGCCTTTCGTCTAATGGGCTGTCGTGAATCCGACGATTACTTGCCGTAGACGAACGGCATGACCAGACCGATCAGGGCGAGCGCCTCACAGAAGGCGAAGCCCAGGATCTGGTTGGCGCGGATCAGGCCGGCAGCCTCGGGCTGACGGGCGAGCGCCTGGGTGCCGTTACCGAAGATGATGCCGACGCCGACGCCGGGGCCGATGGCCGCGAGGCCGTAACCGATCGAGCCGAGCGAGCCGGAAACAGCAGCAGCAAGAGTCTGGGACATGCCCGTTCTTCCTTTTCTTTACGGACCGGTGGGGGTTGGCCACCGGACGAATGAGGGATCGAGGGAGGGAACGCTCAGTGGTGCTCGGCCAGCGCGCCCTGGATGAAGCTGCAAGTCAGCAGTACGAAGACGTACGCCTGCAGCGCCTGGATGAAGAGCTCGAAGGCCGTCATCACGATGGTCATGATGAAGGACACGCCGGCGTAGGCGATACCGATGCCGTTGAGCATGTACCAGCTGGCGATGGTGAAGAGCAGCAGCAGCGTGTGGCCGGCGAACATGTTCGCGAAGAGTCGGACGGCGTGGGTGAAGGGCCGTACCAGGAGGTTCGAGAACAGCTCGATGAGCATGGCCAGTGGCAGTACCGCGCCGAGCGACTTGTCGTAGCCGGTGAAGTTCTTGAAGGCGCCGACAAAGCCGTGTCGCTTGAAGGTCAGCGAGACCCACAGGACGTAGACGATGGCGGCCAGGACGATCGGGTACGCGATGATCGACGTCACCGGGAACTGGGCGACCGGGATGATCGACCAGAGGTTCATCATCCAGACGAAGAAGAACAGCGAGACGACCAGGGGTACGTACTTCTCGCCTTCCTTCTTTCCGATCGTCTCGTAGACGACACCGCGCCGGATGAAGTCGTAGCCGCTCTCGGCGATCATCTGGAGCTTGCCCGGGACGACCTTCGGACGGGCGAAGGCGGCCCAGAAGAAGACCACGACGATGATCGACCCGAGCAGCGCCAGGAGCATCGGCTTGTTGAAGTACAGGTTGCTGTCCGCGTCGCCCCAGAGCGGCTTGAACAGGAACGAGTGCAGACCCGGAGCCGGGAAGCCGCACCCGGAGAACAGGTGACAGCTCGTGTCGAAAGCGAGCGTCTGCGTCGGATCAGCACTCACCGCGGGCTCCTTCATCGTGGCGCATAGGTACGGCAACCTCGTTGTGTCGGCGCGGCGTACGGCCGCGGTTCGGCACGGGACTGGTGTTACGGATGTGGGGGCGGCTGGGGGGCATCTAGCCTCGCAGTGGAACAGGCGTCAGCTCGGATGCCCGCGCCCGCGATGCCGCAGTTGGCACCGGACGATAGCAGGATCTTTCCCGTGCCTTTATCCCGGCCCTACCCCTCACGACGAACGGTCCGTCTTCTGGGACTTGTCGCCCTTGGCCGAAGCGTCGGGATCGACGTAGAGGATCTTCGCCCTCATGTGGGCCCGCGCCTGGGCGACGATCCACGTGAGGGTGGCCACCACCAGAACGACGGCGAAGGCACGGGGGTTGAACAGGGTGGTGTTCTTGAACAGCCCCACGAAGACGACCAGCAGCAGGAGTTGGGCCGCGTAGAGCAGCAGACCCATCATCTGGAACAGCTGCGGGAACGACCTGGCGGTGCGTTGCAGGACGTAAAGACCGATCCCCATGAAGAGGATGACGATCAGTGTGCCCACGACGGCCCCGATCGCACCCTTGCCACCGGCGACCACACCGCTGACGACGGCGGCGATCGCGCCGACGGCAGCCGTGGGCACGGCGGCCTGGGCAAGAATCCGGACGTCATTGGACGGCATGGCGGCAACTCCGCTTTCACAGGGGGCAGGTGTCGTCATGGACGAGCGTAGTCCCGGACCGAGTACGGAAACTCTTACGCCGTAGGACCGTCGCTTGACGGTCTCGGGCTCTGTCCTGGGTTCTCGTGAACCGTATCACAAACTATTTGATGAGGTCTTTACCTGGGGGCGCATCGTTTGTCACACATGAGAGTGACGACGCGCACAGGTGCAAGAACCGGGTGAGCTTGTCTGGTATTAGGGCGCTTTGCTCCCCCACGACTTGGCAATGCTCTAGTCAGATTCTTACCTTGCGATTCTTGGTGGAACGCGTACTGGCGCCGATCGCGGTCGCCCCGTTGACGCCCGGCACCGCTGCCACGGCGGCCGGCTCGGGGGCCTCCCCGGTGACCGCGTCGGTGGACGCCTCTCCCGATTCGCCCTCGCTCTCCTCGCTGTTGGCATCCGCCTCCGCCGGTTCCGGATAGCGGCGGTAGCGCGGGGGGACGAAGTGCTGGGCCCAGCGGGGGGCGTGGGGGGTGAAGCGGGGCAGGAGGAGCATCACGAGGCCGATGGCGCTCAGGAAGACCACGCCGAGGACGATCCACATCGAGGCCGAGTTGACCGAGTAGGCGAGGACGCCGAAGCCGATGAGGGCCGACCAGAAGTACATGATGAGGACGGCCCGGCTGTGCGAGTGGCCGATCTCCAGCAGGCGGTGGTGCAGATGCCCCCGGTCGGCCGCGAAGGGCGACTGGCCGCGCCAGGTGCGCCGGACGATCGCCAGTACGAGGTCGGCGGCCGGGATGGCGATGATCGACAGCGGCAGCAGCAGCGGGATGTAGGCGGGCACCATCTGGTGCACGGTGCTGCGCTCGGACCCGGAGAACAGGTTCAGCCGGTCCGGGTCGATCTGCCCGGTGACGGAGATGGCGCTGCCCGCCAGCACCAGGCCGATCAGCATCGAACCGGAGTCGCCCATGAAGATGCGCGCCGGATGCATGTTGTGCGGCAGGAAGCCCAGACACATGCCCATCAGGATCGCCGCGAACAGCGTCGCGGGAGCGGCGGCCTCGATGCCGTAGCCGTACCAGATGCGGTAGGCGTACATGAAGAACGCGGCGGTGGCGATGCAGACCATGCCGGCGGCGAGACCGTCGAGGCCGTCGACGAAGTTGACCGCGTTGATGGTGATGACGACCAGGGCGACGGTCAGCAGGGTGCCCTGCCACTGGGTGACCGCGACCAGGCCCACACCGGGCACCGGCAGCCACAGGATCGTCAGACCCTGCACCACCATCACACCGGCGGCGATCATCTGGCCGCCCAGTTTGATCAGCGCGTCGATCTCGAACTTGTCGTCCAGCACGCCGATCAGCCAGATCAGCGCGGCCCCGGACAGCAGGGCGCGGGGCTCGTTGGACTTGGCGAAGACCTCGTTGAGGTTCTGCAGGTGGTCCGCGACGAGCAGCCCCGCGCACAGTCCGAAGAACATGGCGATACCGCCGAGCCGCGGAGTGGGCTCCCGGTGCACGTCCCGTGCCCGGATCTCCGGCATCGCTCCCGCCACGATCGCGAATTTCCGCACCGGCCCTGTCAGCAGGTACGTCACCGCGGCCGTGATGAGAAGCGTCAGCAGGTATTCACGCACGGGCATCCCCACAGAGTTCGCTGGCCATCACAGCCCCACACCCTAGCGAGGGACGTGTAAGGGTGAGGACCAGCGGGGGACGCCCTTGGTTCCGACGGGGTCGTTCCGTACCCGTATGGCACCCCTTGGGAACCCAGGTCCTCAATCCGGGTACGGCGGGAAGCCCGCGGTCAGCTCGCGTACCTCCGCCCGTGCCGCGGCCGGGTCTTGGGCGCCGCCGACCACGTCTGCCAGCAGCGCGGCGATCCGGGCCATGGCCGGCTCCCCCATGCCCTGGGTGGTGACGGCGGCGGTGCCGAGCCGCAGCGCCCGGCCGCCGGTGTGCGCAAGCGCACAGCAGTCCAGCACCAGTCCGGCGGCAGCGAGCCGCCCGCGCGCGGTGCGGCCGTCCATGCCGAGCGGGGTGGGGTCGGCCACGACGAGGGCGGTGTCGGTGCCGCCGGTGGCGATCGTGAACCCGGCCTCGGCCAGGTACCCGGCGAGCGTGTGCGCGTTGGCGACCGTCTGCTGGGCGTAGGCCGCGAAGGCCGGGGTGGCCGCCTCGCCGAACGCGACGGCCTTGGCGGCGACGCTGTTCATCTCCGCGCCCCCCTGGGTGAAGGGGAAGACGGCCCGGTCGACCCGCCGCGCCAGTCCGGCGCCGCACAGGATGAGCCCGCCGCGCGGCCCGCGCAGCGTCTTGTGCGTGCTGACGCACACCAGATCCGCGTACGGCACCGGACTGGGCGCCGCTCCCCCGGCGACCAGCCCGGCGGAGTGCGTGAGGGTCACGATGAGATACGCCCCGACCTCGTCGGCGACCTCGCGGAAGAAGGCGTAGTCGAAGTGGCGGGGGTAGGCGGTGGAGCCGCACACGATCGCCTTGGGCCGGTGCTCGCGGGCCAGCCGGCGCACCTCGTCGTGGTCGACCCGCCCGGTCTCCGGGTCCAGTCGGTAGCCGGTGAAGTCGAACCAGCGGCCGGAGAAGTTCGCGGGCGAGCCGTGGGTGAGGTGGCCGCCGTCGTCCAGGCCGAGGGCGAGGACGCTGTCCCCGGGGCGCAGCACGGCCGCGTAGGCCGCCAGGATGGCCGAGGAGCCGGTGGTGGGCTGCACGTTGGCGTGCTCGGCGCCGAAGAGCGCCTCGGCGCGCTCCACGGCGATCCGCTCGGCGGTGTCGGCCAGCGCGCAGCCCCCGTGGTACCGGGAGCCGGGGTAGCCCTCGGCGTACTTGTTGGCCAGCGCGGAGCCGAGGGTGGCGAGCACGGCGGGCGAGGCGAAGTTCTCGGCCGCGGTGAGCTGGAGGGTCGTCGACTGCCGGTCCAGCTCCCCGCGCAGGATCTCGGCCAGCTCCGGGTCCTGCCGGCTCAGGGTGTCCGCTTCCAGCACGGGTGTGACCGACATGACGGGCTCCGGGCGGTCGACGACGTGGGGCGAGACCCCAGGTCTCCAATGTAGGCCGTGCCGGGGACGGCCGCTCGGCCGCCGGAGGAGTCCCGGCGCCGGAGCCCGGCGCGCGTCACATGCGGGCGGGCACGCCCGTCAGCGCGGTGACGACCGGGTCGAGGGCGTCGCGTATCTCGTCGCCGATGGAGCGGAAGAAGGGCAGCGGGGCCCCGTAGGGGTCGTACACCTCGTCCGCCTCGGCGGTGGGGGCGAGCAGCCAGCCGCGCAGCGCGGCGGCCGCGCGGACCAGGGCGCGGGCGCGCAGCACCACGCCGTCCTCCAGGGGCGGCAGGGTGGCCGGGTCTATCGCGCGGACCAGGCGGGTGAACTCCTTCAGCGTGAAGGTGCGCAGGCCCGCCGAGTGGCCCATGGAGATGACCTGGGCGCGGTGGTCGCGGGTGGCGGTCAGCACCAGGTCGGCCATGATGACGTGCTCGTCCAGCAGCTCCCGGCCGGTGAACCCGGCCGCGTCCGCGCCGAACTCGGAGAGCACGGTCTCCGCGTTCTCCTCCATCCGGGCACCCTCGTGGCCCCAGGTGCCGGCGCTCTCCACGATCAGGCCGCCGCCGAGCACACCGAGCCGTTCCGACACGAAATGCCGGGTCAGCCGCTCGGTGATGGGCGAGCGGCAGACGTTTCCGGTGCTGACGTGGAGGATGCGGAAGGTGTCGCACGGAAACCCGAAGGTGGTGGTCTGCTCCGCCGGGCGGTCCGCGCCGCCTATGCCGCGCATGGGGGGACCCCCTGCCCGGAGCGCTCGGGCGGGACGTACCGCTGGGGGGCCGTCAATTCGCCACCTCGAGGTCGGGTACGACCTTGCGCAGCTCCTCCGGGGAGATCGCGCCCTGGCGCAGCAGCGTCGGCACCGGGCCGGAGACGTCCACGATGGACGAGGGCACGTTGCCCGGGGTGGGGCCGCCGTCGAGGTAGACGGAGACGGAGTCGCCGAGCATGCGCTGGGCGTCGTCGCAGGTCTCCGGGGCGGGGTGGCCGGTGAGGTTGCCGGAGGAGACGGCCATCGGGCCGACCTCGGTGAGCAGCTCGATGGCGACCGGGTGCAGCGGCATGCGCACGGCGACGGTGCCGCGGGTGTCGCCGAGGTCCCACTGGAGGGACGGCTGGTGCCGGGCGACCAGGGTGAGCGCGCCGGGCCAGAAGGCGTCGACGAGTTCCCAGGCCAGCTCGGAGAAGTCGGTGACCAGGCCGTGCAGGGTGTTCGGGGAGCCGATGAGCACGGGGGTGGGCATGTTGCGGCCCCGGCCCTTGGCGGCGAGCAGGTCGGCGACGGCTTCCGAGGAGAACGCGTCGGCGCCGATGCCGTAGACCGTGTCGGTCGGCAGCACCACCAGTTCGCCCCGGCGTACGGCGGCGGCTGCCTCGCGCAGGCCCGTCACGCGGTCGGTGGCGTCGTGGGTGTCGTATCGCCGTGCCATGTCTAGCGGGCCTCCTCGTACACGTAACTCTGGAAGTGGTGCTGCTCGGTGGTCACAGCGTCGCCTTGCGGGCCGTGGCGAACCGGGGGCGGTTGTTGAGGTCGGGGTGGTCGGCCGCGTCGGCCCAGCCCCGCTCCTCGGTGAAGATCCACGGCACCTGGCCGCCCTGGGTGTCGGCGTGCTCGATGACGACGACACCTCCGGGGCGCAGCAGCCGGTGCGCGGTGCGCTCGATGCCCCGGATCAGGTCGAGCCCGTCCTCGCCGGAGAACAGGGCCAGCTCGGGGTCGTAGTCCCGGGCCTCGGGGGCGACGTACTCCCACTCGGTGAGCGGGATGTACGGCGGGTTGGAGATGACCAGGTCGACCTGGCCGTCGAGGTCCGGGAAGGCGGACAGGGCGTCCCCCTGGCGCAGGTCGACGCGCGAGCCCTCGACGTTCTTACGGGTCCACCGCAGCGCGTCCTCGGACAGCTCGACGGCGTGCACCCGGGAGCGCGGCACCTCCTGGGCGAGGGCCAGCGCGATGGCGCCGGAGCCGGTGCACAGGTCGACGATGCTGGGTTCGACGACGTCCATGGCGCGTACCGCGTCTATCGCCCAGCCGACCACCGACTCGGTCTCCGGCCTGGGCACGAAGACGCCGGGGCCGACCTGGAGTTCCAGATAACGGAAGTAGGCCCGCCCGGTGATGTGCTGGAGCGGCTCGCGCTGCTCGCGGCGGGCGATGACCTCCCAGTACCGGGCGTCGAAGTCGGAGTCCTTCACGGTGTGCAGGGCGCCGCGCTTGACGGCGTGCACGAAGGCGGCCAGCTCCTCGGCGTCGGTGCGCGGGGAGGGCACTCCGGCGTCGGCCAGCCGCTGGGTGGCCTGGGCCACCTCCGCGAGCAGCACGCTGCGGGGGCTCGGGGGTCGCCCCCCGAAGTCTTGCTGCACGCTTCTCCTCCGGTCCTCGTGCGTGGTCCTGCCGGGCGTTTCTCAGGCGTTCGCGAGCTTCGCCGCCGAGTCGGCGTCGACGCACGCCTGGATCAGCGCGCCCAGCTCGCCGTCGAGCACCTGGTCCAAGTTGTACGCCTTGAAGCCCACGCGGTGGTCGGAGATGCGGTTCTCCGGGAAGTTGTACGTGCGGATCTTCTCGGAGCGGTCCACGGTGCGGACCTGGCTGCGGCGGGCGTCGGCGGCCTCCGCCTCGGCCTTCTCCTGGGCGGCGGCGAGCAGCCGGGAACGCAGGATGCGCAGGGCCTGCTCCTTGTTCTGGAGCTGGCTCTTCTCGTTCTGGCAGGAGGCGACCACACCGGTGGGCAGGTGGGTGATGCGCACGGCGGAGTCGGTGGTGTTGACCGACTGGCCGCCGGGGCCGGAGGACCGGTACACGTCGATCCGCAGGTCGCTGGGGTTGATCTCGACGTCCACCTCCTCGGCCTCGGGGGTGACGAGGACACCGGCGGCGGAGGTGTGGATGCGGCCCTGGGACTCGGTGGCGGGCACGCGCTGCACGCGGTGCACCCCGCCCTCGTACTTCAGCTTGGCCCACACGCCCTGGCCGGGCTCGGTGGCACCCTGGCCGCCCTTGGTCTTCACCGCGACCTGGACGTCCTTGTAGCCGCCCAGCTCGGACTCGGTGGCGTCGATGATCTCGGTCTTCCAGCCGACCCGCTCGGCGTAGCGCAGGTACATGCGCAGGAGGTCACCGGCGAACAGGGCGGACTCGTCGCCGCCGGCGCCGGCCTTGATCTCCAGGATGACGTCCTTGTCGTCGCTCGGGTCGCGCGGGACCAGGAGCAGGCGGAGCTTGTCGGTCAGCTCCTCGCGCTGCTTCTCCAGGTCCTTGACCTCGGCGGCGAAGTCCGGGTCGTCGGCCGCCAGCTCGCGGGCGGTCACGATGTCGTCCCCGGACTGCTTCCAGGAGCGGAAGGTGGCCACGATCGGGGTCAGCTCGGCGTAGCGCTTGTTCAGCTTGCGCGCGTTCGCCTGGTCGGCGTGGACCGACGGGTCGGCGAGCTTGCGCTCCAGATCGGCGTGCTCGGCGACGAGTTCCTCGACTGCCTCGAACATCTTTCGGCTCCTGTACTGCGGGTGAAGGGCTGGCGGGCGACCAAAAACGCCGGTCCGTGGTCACGCCCCTCGCGGGGCGCGACCGTGGACCGGCGGTTCGGGGGCTCGCTACTTCTTGGAGCCGGAAGCCTTGCCGAAGCGGGCCTCGAAGCGGGCCACGCGGCCACCGGTGTCGAGGATCTTCTGCTTGCCCGTGTAGAACGGGTGGCACTCGGAGCAGACCTCGGCACGGATGGTGCCGTCGATGGTGCTCCGGGTGGTGAACGAGGCGCCACAGGTGCAGCTGACCTGGGTCTCGAAGTACTCGGGGTGGATGTCGCGCTTCAAGGTGTCTCCTAGGTTCCGGGAGGGCGCCGGGTCGCCACCGCGGGAATGCGGGTGCGTGAACCGGAGCCGACGTACCAGTCTGCCAGGACTGGCGCCATCCCCCAAAACCGGGGGTGGGGCTGTTCTATTCCCGGGGGCCGCGCGGCCCCCGGGAGGCCGGTCAGGGGGTGACGACGCCCTTGGCGCCGCCGGTGGCCGAGCCCGCGGTCGCGGAGTCCGGTACCGGCTGGTCGTTCCTCAGCGCGGTCCAGATCTGCCGGGCCTTGGCCGGCTCCAGCAGCACCCGGTTGGGATCGGCGGGGTCGTACTGGACCGGCACGGTGACCATGTGCATCCCGGAGGCGCTGATGCCCTTGAGGCCGCCCGCGAAGTCCGCGAGGGAGTTGACCGAGCCGAGGTCGGAGTCGGTGGTGACGGTCCGGGTCGCGGTGTCGGCGAGGTCGTACAGCTTCTTGGGGTTGCTCAGCACGCCGACCTGCTTGGTCTGGGCGATGAGGGCCTTCACGAACGCCTGCTGGAGCTGGATGCGGCCGAGGTCGGAGCCGTCGCCGACGCCGTGCCGGGTGCGCACCAGGCCGAGCGCCTGCGCGCCGTCGAGGGTGTGCGTGCCGGCCGCCAGGTCCAGGTGGCTGTCCGGGTCCTCGATGGCGCGGGTGGTGGTGACGCGTACGCCCCCGAGGTCGTCGACCAGGCGCTGGAAGCCGGCGAAGTCGACCTCCAGGTAGTGGTCCATGCGGATACCGCTGAGCGACTCGACGGTCCGGACCGCGCAGGGCGCGCCGCCGGTGGCGTAGGCCGAGTTGAACATGACGTCCTTCGCCGCCGGGTACGTGTGGCCCTTGGTGTCGGTGCAGGCGGGACGGTCGATGAGGGTGTCGCGCGGGATGGACACCACGGACGCCTTCTTGTGGCCCTTGTAGATGTGGACGATCATCGCGGTGTCGGAGCGGGCGCCGCTGTCGGCCGCTCCCCCGCCGATCCTCCGGTTGGCGCCGTCACGGGTGTCGGAGCCGAGGACCAGGATGTTCTGGGAGCCGTTGTCGGCCTTGGCGGGCCTGTCGCGGCCGAGCATCTGGTTGATGTCGACGCTGTGGATGTTGCCGTTCAGCTTGAAGTAGACGTACCCGGCGCCGGCACCGGCCAGCACGACCACGCCGGCCGCTGTCCATGCCGTGGCGAGCAGGGCCTTGCGGCCCGTGCTGCGGCGCTTGCGGCGGCGCCCCTTGCCCCGGCGGCGGGGGCCGTCTCCGGGCTCCGGTATGCCGGGCTCCGGCGTGCTCTCGGTGGACACTGCGCTCCTAGGTCTCGTCCGTTCGGTTACCCCCTGCGATCAGGGTCGGGAGCGGTCATCACCACTCCATCGTCGCTCCACCTGGGGGAACAGGGAAACTCGGGACAGGCTCGCACAAAGCGCTGCGGCGCCCGGTGCGGCAGTGGTGACCCTCCGTGCCCGGAACCTCGGACCGTCTCCCCGCTCACCTGCGCTTTCTCGTAAGGGGCCGTACCGCGCCAAGTCGGTACCGAACGTCACACCTGTGGCAAAGGTCTCGCGGGAGCGCGCGGCGCGCAATCGGCGCGCGAAAAGGGCCGCCCCCGGCGCGTGCGCGGCGGGGGCGGCCCTTCAGGTTCCCTCAGGTCCGAAGCGGGTGACTCAGCGGGGCTCAGTCACTGTTGCCGGGAGCCGGCGTCGTCTTCTGGATCTGGGTGAGGAACTCGATGTTCGACTTGGTCTGCTTCATCTTGTCGAGCAGCAGCTCGATCGCCTGCTGCTGGTCGAGCGCGTGCAGCACGCGACGCAGCTTCCAGGTGATGGCCAGCTCCTCGCTGCCGAGCAGGATCTCTTCCTTGCGGGTACCGGACGCGTCGACGTCCACCGCCGGGAAGATGCGCTTGTCGGCGAGCTTCCGGTCGAGCTTGAGCTCCATGTTGCCGGTGCCCTTGAACTCCTCGAAGATCACCTCGTCCATGCGGGACCCGGTGTCGACGAGCGCGGTGGCGAGGATGGTCAGCGAGCCGCCGTCCTCGATGTTGCGCGCGGCACCGAAGAAGCGCTTCGGCGGGTACAGGGCGGTGGAGTCGACACCACCGGAGAGGATGCGGCCCGACGCCGGGGCGGCGAGGTTGTACGCACGGCCCAGACGCGTGATCGAGTCGAGCAGCACGACCACGTCGTGACCCAGCTCCACCAGACGCTTGGCGCGCTCGATGGCCAGCTCGGCGACCGTGGTGTGGTCCTCGGCCGGGCGGTCGAAGGTCGAGGAGATGACCTCGCCCTTCACCGACCGCTGCATGTCCGTGACCTCTTCCGGACGCTCGTCGACCAGGACGACCATCAGGTGGCACTCGGGGTTGTTGTGCGTGATCGCGTTGGCGATCGCCTGCATGATCATGGTCTTGCCGGTCTTCGGCGGGGCCACGATCAGACCGCGCTGGCCCTTGCCGATCGGCGACACGAGGTCGATGATCCGGGTCGTCAGCACATTGGACTCGGACTCCAGACGGAGCCGGTCCTGCGGGTACAACGGCGTCAGCTTGTTGAACTCCGGCCGCCCACGGCCGTGTTCGGGCGCCATGCCGTTGACGGAGTCGAGGCGGACCAGCGCGTTGAACTTCTCGCGGCGCTCGCCCTCCTTCGGCTGGCGGACCGCGCCGGTGATGTGGTCGCCCTTGCGCAGACCGTTCTTGCGGACCTGGGCGAGGGAGACGTACACGTCGTTCGGGCCCGGCAGGTAGCCGGAGGTACGGATGAACGCGTAGTTGTCGAGGATGTCCAGGATGCCCGCGACGGGGATCAGGACGTCGTCCTCGTTGACCTGCGGCTCGGCGATCTCGTCGCGGCCACGACGGCCACGGCGGTCGCGGTAGCGGCCCCGGCGGCCACGGCGGCCGCCCTCGAAGTCGTCGTCGTCCTGCTGCTGGCGATCGCGGTCCTGACGGTCCTGGCGGCCGCCGCCCTGCTGCTGGCCCTGCTGGCGGTCCTGACGGCCGCCGCCCTGCTGGTCGTCGCCCTTGCCGCGGCGGTCGCGGTCCCGGCCGCCCCGGTCGCGGTCACGGTCCCGGCGGTCGCGGCGGCCACGGCCCTCGCCGTCGTCGGCCTTGCCGTCGGCCTGCGGCTGCTGCTGGGTGTCGCCCTTCGGCTCGCCCTTGTCGCCCCTGGTCTCGGTGGACTCGGCGGCGGCCGGGCTGCCCGCGTCGGCGGTGGCACGACGGCGGCGGCGCTCGTTGGGCGCGTCCTCGCGCTCGGCCTCGCCCGCGCGGGCGGGACCGCCGGCCGGCTGGCCGGGGATGTCGATCTGGGCGGCCTTGTCGGCGGCCGGCTGCGCGGCCTTCTCGGCCTTCGCCTCACCGGCGGCCTCACCCGTACGGGCCTTGGAGGTGGCGCGGCGCTTGGGCTTGGTCTCCTCGGCGGCCTCGGCCTTGGGGGCGCTTCCCCCGGCCTGGGCCTCCTTGATGACCTCGATCAGCTGGCTCTTGCGCATCCGCGCGGTGCCCCTGATGCCGAGGCCCGAGGCGACCTGCTGGAGCTCGGCCAGCACCATGCCCTCGAGGCCGGTACCACGGCGCCGCCGGGAGCCGGCACCGGTGGCAGGCGCGGAGTCCGTGGCGGGCGCGGCAGCGGTCTCCTCGACACGTGCGCCCATCAGATCGGTGGTGTCGCTCACGAAGGGTCCTTCCCTGGAGCGGACGTCGGCCTGTCTGGCTCGGCGACCGGTTGTGCTGTCCGGCATCGGTGCCATTCGGAAGTACCGAGCCGGGGCGGTGGTCCGCCATGAAGCGGCGGAAGAGAATTTCTGGTGATGACGCTCCCGCGAGCCGTGACACCCGGTGTCACATGGCGCGGCGGCGCCGATTCCGGAGCGTGCCCGCTGACTCGCTCAGTGCTGCCACACGACGTACTGCCCAGGTACGGCGCACGGAACACGGAGTGGCTTGGGAGGCTCCCGGAAGAATGTCTGTCCCTGACGGGGACACGAAGCACCTCGCCATGGTGGGGTCGGGTGCAGACTTGAGATTAACACTACCGGATGCAACAAACATTCCCCCTCTCCAAATCCGGCAACCGGGTGTCAGGACGCAAGCGGCAGCACGCTCGCTCCCCGCGTGTCGACGCTCAGCCGGTTGGCCGCCCAGTCGGCGCCCGCGAGGGCCTGCACCTTGTCGGCGGTGGCCTCGTCGGTGAGCGCCATGACGGTGGGTCCGGCACCGGAGATGACGGCCGCCACGCCGTCCGCGCGCAGCCTTTCCACCAGTGCCGCGCTCTCCGGCATGGCGGGGGCGCGGTACTCCTGGTGCAGCCGGTCCTCGGTGGCGGGCAGCAGCAGTTCGGGGCGCCGGGTGAGCGCCTCGACGAGCAGTGCGGCACGGCCCGCGTTGGCGGCGGCGTCGACGTGCGGGACGGTGCGCGGGAGCAGTCCGCGCGCGGTCTCGGTGAGTACGGGCTTCGCGGGCACGAAGACCACCGGCACGATGGAGGGGTCCGGCTCGGTCCGTACGGCGCGGGCGGCGCCCGACTCCAGCCAGGACAAGGTGAATCCGCCGAGGAGACAGGCCGCGACGTTGTCCGGGTGGCCCTCGATCTCCGTGGCCAGTTCCAGCAGCGCGGTGTCGTCGAGGCGGGACTCGCCGCCTATGGTCACCGCGCGCGCGGCGACGATCCCCGCGCAGATGGCGGCGGACGACGAGCCGAGACCGCGGCCGTGCGGGATGCGGTTGGCGCAGACGATCTCCAGCCCGCGCGGCTGCCCGCCCAGCAGGTCGAAGGCGGTGCGCAGGGCGCGTACGAGCAGATGGCGCTCGTCGCGCGGGAGGGTGTCACCGCCCTCACCGGCGATGTCGATGTGCAGCCCGGAGTCGGCGACCCGGACGACCACGTCGTCGTACAGCCCCAGCGCGAGGCCCAGGGCGTCGAAGCCCGGACCGAGGTTGGCGCTGGTGGCGGGGGTGCGCACCCGGACGGCGGCGGCGCGGAAGGCGGGACCGGCCATCGCTCGAAGACTCTCCTTGAGCTGCGTTGACGGGACGTGACTGCCGGACGGCCCGTGGCGGGGCATCCGGTGCGGACACTCGATGACGTAGGGAAACCCGTCGGGCCGCTTGGGGCGGCGGCGCCGTGCCACACGCGACGGGCATGTGCGGTGGGCGGGTTGCCCCCAGCCTATCGAAGGAAGGTTCAGCCGCGACATAGGGCGCACAGGAGGCGCACGATGCGTGTCGCAAGCCCCCTGTGCACCCTCTCGGGCCCGGTGTCAGGCGAGGCCGAGCCGCTCGGCCGCGACGGCCGAGTCGACCGGCACGGTGACCGGCTGCGGGGCGCCGGCCACGGCCCAGTCGGGGTCCTTCAGGCCGTTGCCGGTGACGGTGCACACGATGGTCTGGCCCGGATCGACCTTCCCCTGCTCGGCGGCCTTGAGCAGTCCGGCCACCGAGGCGGCGGAGGCGGGCTCCACGAAGACACCCTCCTGCGCGGCCAACAGCCGGTAGGCGCGCAGGATCTCACGGTCCGTCACCTCGTCGATGTGACCGCCGGACTCGTCCCGCGCGGCCAGGGCGTAACTCCAGGAGGCCGGGTTGCCGATCCGGATGGCGGTCGCCACGGTGGAGGGGTCCTTGACGATCTCACCGCGCACGATGGGCGCACTGCCCGACGCCTGGTAGCCCCACATGCGCGGGGTGCGGGTGGCCGGGCCGTCGGCGGCGTACTCCCGGTAGCCCTTCCAGTAGGCCGTGATGTTGCCCGCGTTGCCGACCGGCAGGACGTGGATGTCGGGGGCGTCGCCCAGCATGTCCACGATCTCGAAGGCGGCCGTCTTCTGGCCCTCGATACGCACCGGGTTGACCGAATTGACCAGCGCCACCGGGTAGTTGTCGCTCAGGGCGCGCGCGAGGTCGAGACAGTCGTCGAAGTTCCCGGCGACCTGGAGGATCTTCGCGCCGTGCACGAGGGCCTGGCCCATCTTGCCGAGCGCGATCTTGCCCTGCGGGACGAGCACCGCCGAGACCATGCCCGCGCGCACCGCGTAGGCGGCGGCCGAGGCGGAGGTGTTGCCGGTGGAGGCGCAGATGACCGCCTTGGCGCCCTCCTCCTTGGCCCGCGTGATGGCCATGGTCATGCCCCGGTCCTTGAAGGAACCGGTGGGGTTGGCCCCCTCCACCTTGAGGTGGACCGAGCAGCCCGTGCGCTCGGAGAGCACCTGTGCGGGCACGAGAGGCGTGCCGCCCTCGCGGAGCGACACGACGGGCGTGCTGTCGGTGACCGGCAGCCTGTCCCGGTACTCCTCGATGATTCCGCGCCACTGGTGGGTCATTGCCGCTTACTCCCCTTCAACCCGCATGATGCTGGCGACACCCCGCACGGTGTCGAGCTCGCGCAGCGCCTCCACGGTCCCGGTGAGGGACGCGTCGGAGGCGCGGTGCGTGACGACGACGAGGGACGCCTCGCCGCCCTCCCGTCGCCCGCCGCCACCCTGCTCGACGGCGACTGCGTCGCCGCTGCCCTGATTTTTACCCTGCTGCCGGACGGTGTCGATCGACACCCCGTGCTCGGCGAACACCGTGGCCACCTGGGCGAGTACGCCCGGTTTGTCGGCGACGTCGAGGCTGATGTGGTACCGCGTGACGACGTCCCCCATCGGCGAGACGGGCAGCGCCGCGTACGCCGATTCGCCGGGCCCGGTCGAACCGCCCAAGCGGTTGCGGCAGACGGCGACGAGGTCGCCGAGGACCGCCGAGGCGGTGGGCGCGCCGCCGGCGCCGGGGCCGTAGAACATCAGCTGCCCGGCCGCGTCGGACTCCACGAACACCGCGTTGTACGCGCCGCGCACCGAGGCCAGCGGGTGGCTCAGCGGGATCATCGCCGGGTGGACGCGGGCGGTGACCGAGGCGCCGTCCTTGGCCCGCTCGCAGATGGCGAGCAGCTTGATGGTGCAGCCCATCTCCCGCGCCGAGCGGAAGTCGGCCGCGGTCACCTCGGTCATGCCCTCGCGGTGCACGTCGTCGAGGCGGACGCGGGTGTGGAAGGCGATCCCGGCCAGGATGGCGGCCTTGGCGGCGGCGTCGAAGCCCTCGACGTCGGCGGTGGGGTCGGCCTCGGCGTACCCGAGCGCGGTGGCCTCGTCCAGGGCCTCCTGGTAGCCGGCGCCGGTGGAGTCCATCTTGTCGAGGATGAAGTTGGTGGTGCCGTTGACGATGCCGAGCACCCGGTTGACCTTGTCGCCGGCGAGGGACTCGCGCAGCGGGCGGATCAGCGGGATGGCACCGGCGACGGCCGCCTCGTAGTAGAGGTCTCGGCCGTGCTCCTCGGCGGCGGCATGCAGGGCGGCGCCGTCCTGGGCGAGCAGGGCCTTGTTGGCCGAGACGACGGACGCGCCGTGCTCCAGCGCGGTGGTGATCAGGGAGCGGGCGGGCTCGATGCCGCCGATGACCTCCACCACCACGTCGATGTCACCGCGCTTGACCAGGGCGGTCGCGTCGGTGGTGACGAGCGCGGGATCGATCCCGGCGCGCACCTTCGAGGGCCGCCGTACGGCGACCCCGGCCAGTTCGACCGGGGCCCCGATGCGGGCGGCGAGGTCGTCGGCGTGCGTCGTCATGATGCGCGCCACCTCGGAGCCGACCACTCCACAGCCCAGCAGCGCCACCTTCAGCGGACGCGTACGCATCATCCGACCTCGTTTCCTCTCACCGTCTACGGTCCGACCAGTCTCACTCACCGGATGGCGCTTTCCGCCTTTCGTCCGGATCGTGAGACATCTGTTTCGCGTTCCCGGAACGGGGCCCCGGGTGGCCCCCGGGGCCTCAGCCGACGTCCAGCCGGAGCAGGTCCTCCTCCGTCTCACGCCGGACGATCACCCGCGCCTCGCCGTCGCCGACCGCGACGACCGGCGGACGCAGGACGTGGTTGTAGTTGCTCGCCATGGACCGGCAGTACGCGCCCGTGGCGGGGACGGCGATCAGGTCGCCCGGCGCCAGGTCGGCGGGCAGGAACGCGTCCTTGACCACGATGTCCCCGCTCTCGCAGTGCTTGCCGACGACGCGGGTGAGCATCGGCTCGGCGTCGCTGGTCCGCGAGACGAGGGCGACGCTGTACTCGGCGTCGTACAGCGCGGTGCGGATGTTGTCCGACATCCCGCCGTCCACGGAGACGTACGTCCGCAGCCCGTCGAGCCGCTTGACGGTCCCGACCTCGTACAGCGTGAACGCGGTCGGCCCGACGATGGCGCGGCCGGGCTCGACGGAGATACGGGGGACGCGCAGCCGGGCCGCCTCGCACTCGCGGGTGACGATCTCGGTGAGCGCCTTGGCGATCTCGTGCGGCTCGCGGGGGTCGTCGGAGCTGGTGTAGGCGATGCCGAGGCCGCCGCCGAGGTCGATCTCGGGCAGCTCGACGCCGTGCTCGTCGCGGATGTCCTTCAGCAGGCCGACCACCCGGTGGGCGGCGACCTCGAAGCCGGACATGTCGAAGATCTGCGAGCCGATGTGGCTGTGGATGCCGATGAGTTCGAGCCCGTCGAGGGTGAGCGCGCGCCGTACCGCCTCTGCCGCCTGGCCGCCCGCGAGCGGGATGCCGAACTTCTGGTCCTCGTGCGCGGTGGCGATGAACTCGTGGGTGTGCGCCTCGACGCCGACGGTGATGCGGATCTGCGCCTTCTGCCGCTTGCCGAGTCCCTGCGCGATGTGCGCGACGCGGGCGATCTCCTGGAAGGAGTCGAGCACGATCCGGCCGACGCCGGCCTCGACGGCGCGGGTGATCTCCTCGACGGACTTGTTGTTGCCGTGGAAGGCGATGCGCGCGGGGTCCATCCCGGCGGACAGCGCGGTGGCCAGCTCGCCGCCGGAGCAGACGTCGAGGTTGAGCCCCTCCTCGTCGAGCCAGCGCACGACGGCGCGGGAGAGGAACGCCTTGCCGGCGTAGAACACGTCGGCGTCGGTGCCGAACGCGGTGCGCCAGGCACGGGCCCGGTCCCGGAAGTCGGCCTCGTCGAGGATGTACGCGGGCGTGCCGAACTCCTCCGCCAGGTCGGTCACCCGGCGGCCGCCGACGGTGAGGACACCGTCCTCGTCCCGGCGCACGGTGTGGGCCCACACCTTGGGGTCGAGGGCGTTGAGGTCGGCCGGCGGGGCCGAGTAGTGCCCCTCGGGCAGCACATCGGCGTGACGGGGCCCGGCGGGGTGGGCGGAACGGCTCATGAGTGGCTCTCTGTTCTCAGAGGTGTTCGGGTGCGTCGATGCCGAGCAGGGACAGGCCACCGGCCAGCACCGCCCCGGCGGCTTCGGCGAGCGCCAGCCGGGCACGATGGGCGGCCCCGGGTTTCTCCTCCCCTACGGGCAGCACCTCGGACAGAAGCGGGAGCAGCGCGTCCGCGACGGTGAGCAGATGCCGGGCGAGGCGGTCGGGGGCGTGCCGGGTGGCGGCGGCGCGGAGGATGCGGGGGTGGTCGGCGAGGGGGGTCTGGAGAGGGGTGCCCGTGCCGTTCAGCTCCCCCGGTTCCGCCGCGAAGCCCAGGTCATGGGCGTTGCGGGTGAGCGCGCGTACGCGGGCGTGGGCGTAGCGGACGCGGAACAGGGGGTTGATCTCGCGCTGGACGAGGTGGTCGGCGGTGATGCGGGGCCGGTCGTGCGGGGCGGGGTGGAGCAGGGCCCAGCGGGCGGCGTCGGGGCCGAGCGGCGCGGGGTCCTCGGGCGCGGGGACGGGCCGCAGCGTGACGGGCTCGCCGTGCTCGATCTCCGCCCGGCCGCCCTGGGTGGCGACGATCCGCGCGACCGCGTCGGCGACGACCTCGGCGCGCACCTCGTACGGCACCCGCAGTACGACGGTCCGCCCGGCGAGGGCGTCCCCGTACCCGTACTCCGTACCGCGCGCGCGGATCTCGCGGACGAGTCCGGTGAGCAGGTCGTCGCGGGCGCGGAGGCTGATGTTGAGGAACCCCGGGCCGGTGACGACGACGTCGCGCACCCCGTCCGCGTCGAGCAGCCGCGCGCGCAGAATGTCGGCGACGTACAGGGGGGTGCGGGCGGCGGGGCGGGCGAGGCGGAGGGCGACGTTGGTGGCGAAGTCGCCGCAGCCGCCGGGGCCGGGCTCGGTGAGGGTGACCCGCTCGGGCGGAGCCACGTCCAGCTCCCCCGCGTCCACGGCACGGCACACCGCGTCCAGGACGGTACGGGACAGCTCGGCGGGGGTCACAGGACAAGCCTAGGGGAGGCGGGAGGGCGGGCGGAGGCGGGTGGTGGGGCCTCGGGGGGGCGGGAGGGCGGGCGGAGACGGGTGGTGGGGCCTCGGGGGGTGCGTGCTGGCTTCGCCGGGGCCGACAGTCTCCGGAGGGCCGGGGTCTATCCGCCGGAGCAGACCCCGTCACGCCGGTCGCTCCGCTCCAGCAGCCCCTTGACCAGCCGGACCAGCTCGTCCGGCTCGAAGGGCTTGGGCAGGAACGCGTCGACGCCGGCGTCGAGCCCGCTCTCCACCTCGTACTGCGTGCACGCGCTGATGATGGCGAGCGGGAGGCCACGGGTACGGGGGTCGGCCCGGAGGCGGGCGGCGGTACTGAGCCCGTCGAGACGGGGCATGACGACGTCGAGCGTGATGACGTCCGGGCGCACGTGGTGCACCACATCAAGACACTCGGCACCATCGACCGCGGTCACCACCTCAAGCCCTTCCAGCTCGAGATTGACCTTGATCAGCTGCCGGATGCCCTTGCTGTCATCCACAACAAGCACCCGGCCGGACGCGCCTGACACAACTCGAGAGTAGGTCGGGGCGGGGGGCCGCGTCCCGGTTTTCCCGAGTTCTCGCTCTGACGGGTGGTGGGGGGATTTGGGTGGACGAGTTGTCGCTCCGCTGTGGAAGGGGTACGGGGCGGGAGGACACAGTGAGCCTCGAACGGCCTCCGGCCGAGCCCCGGAACAGAGCCCTCCCCACGGTGGCCCGCACCAGCCGACCCCGCCTGGGCAAACCCGTTCCTGATCACCCCGCGAGACCTGCTAGGGTTCTACCCGTCGCCGCAAGCGCCCAGCGCAACGCCCGACACGCCCCCGTAGCTCAGGGGATAGAGCAACGGCCTCCGGAGCCGTGTGCGCAGGTTCGAATCCTGCCGGGGGCACCTTGAATTAGGTGCCCAAAGACCCCGCCATCAGCGAGAACGCTGAGGACGGGGTCTTCGCGTATGCGAGGCAGGTGTGGACCGGGACGGGCGTTCAGGCGCCCGTCCCTTGTCGGCTACCGGTAGAAGACGGCAACCCCGCCGTGGTGGGAGCAAGCCCCCTGATGGTGGGCCGCGTACGAGTACGAGCCGTCGTTGCACTTGGCCGTCGCGCCGCCGCCTGCCGAGGTTGAGCCTCCTGAGGAGCTGGAGCCGCCGCTGGTGGACGAGGAGCCGCCCGACGTCGAACTGCCCGACCCGGACCCCGCCGCCGCACGCGCCGTGACCGTGACCCGGACCTTCACCTTCACCGTCTCGGTCACCGTCGGCGCAGGCTCCGGCTTCGCCGTCTCCGTTGCCGTGGCCGTCGCGGTGACCGTGGTCGTGGGGGTCGGGGCGGGCTTGGTGTTGGCGACCGACTTGGTCGTGTTCGGGGTGTCGTCGGCGCCGGCGCTGCCGATGCCGAGGAGGAAGGTGAGGCCCAGGGCGGGGAGTACGAAGCGTTTGCGGGCCCACTTCGGGGCCGGGCGGGGCGCCGGCGCGGGTGGCGGCTGGGGCTGGTAGTAGGTCATGAGAGGTCCCCCCGAGGGCGAGTACGTGAGGGGTGAACCTATCTATGCCGGTGCGTCAGATGTGAGGAACTCGTGTAGACGGTGACGCAGTTGTGACAATTCAAATGTCAACTACCGCCCGCCGGCACCCTCACTCCGGCAACTCCACCACCGTCTCCTCGTTCTCGTTCGCCGCGTACGGATGCACCGGGGAGACCGGGGTGTACGCGGTGAACCAGGTGTCCGGGTCCTCGGGGGTCGCGGGGTGGGGGGAAGTCGGGGGGTGGAGAGTCGTGGCGAAGGTCTCCAGGGCCAGGCTGACCTCGTCGGACAGGAGGCTGTAGAGGTCGGCCGTCACCTCCGCCTGGTTCAGCAGGGACTTGAGGAGGAGTTCCTCGGCCAGGCAGGTGGGGTGGTCGAACGGGGGGCGGGTGAGGCGGCCCGTGAGGGTGATCGCGGTGACCGTCAGGCGGCGGGTGAAGAGGACGGTGTACGCGTCCGCGAGGTGCGGGGGCAGGTCGTCCAGGATCATGAACGTCGCGTTGCTGCGGGCGACCGTGGGGCCGTCGTCCTCCAGGGCGGCCAGGTCGGTGAAGAGTTCGTCCACCAGGAGGTCGATCGCGTAGACCACGGCGCCCGCCGCTATCTCCGCCGCCTCTCTGCTCACCTCGCACTCCGGTGCCGACTCGTGGTGGCCGAACGCCTCCAGCGTGAACGCCGTGAGCGTCGGGGCCAGTTCGCGCAGCCTCGTACGCATCGCCCGGCTCTCGGAGTGGCCGGGGCTGTCGGGGGGCGCGGGGGTCGTGCCCGCCGCATGGCGCCTGGCGCGTTCCGCCGGGTCGGCGGGCGGGGCGTCCGGGCCGTCCGCCGCGTCCAGGCTCTCCTGGAGCAGCTCGGAGTTGAGTTCCACCGCGCAACGGGTCAGGCGCCAGTCGGACAGCGCCTCGGTACGTTCCATCAGCTCCGTCACCACCTCCCGCGCCGCGTCCTCCGCGAACTCCAGCGCCGGGGCGTCCACGAACAGCTTCAGCAGGGCCCCGCCGGGATGGGCGGCGATCACGTCGTCCAGCAGGTCGACCTCCATGCCGTCCGGGCCCTCGACCGCCTCCAGCGAGTCGAAGCCCTTGCGCAGCAGGAAGACCACTCCCTCCCGGCGCAGCGCGTCGAGTTCCGGAGCCCCCTGGGGCGGGGCCATCGCCACGGTCACCACGTATGTCACACCTTCATCGTGCCTGAGGGCGCGCCGTTCGGGGAGGTGAATCCGAGGTACGGGACGCGGGGGCGCGCGCGGGCGGCGACCCCGGGTACGGGGCTGAGGCCGGTGCGGGGCCTCGGGCGCCCGGGTCCGGACCGCCGAACGGGACCGGCGCCCGGGTGCTACGACTCACACGGCACGCGGCACACAGCACGCGGCTCAGGCAGACCGCTTCCCCGAAGCCGCCCGCTTCCTCGCAGGTGCTTTCTTCGCCGCGGCCTTCTTCTCCGTCGCCTTCGACGTCGCTTTCGACGTCGCCTTCGACGTCGACTTGGCCGCCGTCTTCTTCGCGGCCCCCTTCGACTCCCCCGCCTTGGACGTCGACTTGCGCGCGCTCGCCGTCTTCTTCGCCGCAGCCTTGGAGGTGGACTTGCGCGCCCCCGTCTCCTTCGGCGTCCCCCGCCCGCGCAGGTTCCGTACCTCCGCCTCGCCCTCCCCGCCCCGCGACTCGCGGGCCTCGCGGACGCTCTTCTCCAGCGCGGCCATGAGGTCGAGGACCTTGCCGCCGTCGGCCGGTGCGGGGGCCTCGGGCGGGGTCTCGCCGGCGGCCTTGGCGGCGATGACCTCCTCGACGGCCTCGCGGTACTCGTCGTGGAGGTCGTCGAGGTCGACCTCGCCGAGGGTGTCCATGAGGGCGTCGGCGAGGTCCAGCTCCTGGTCGCGCACGGTGACGTCCACGTCGGGGGCGACGCCCTCGGGGGCGCGTACCTCGTCGGGCCAGAGCAGGCCGTGCAGGACGATCACGTCGTCGACCACGCGCAGCATGCCCAGCCGCTCCCGCCCGCGCAGCGCGAACTTGGCGATGGCGACCTTGTGGCTGCGCTTGAGGGCCTCGCGCAGCAGGGTGTACGGCTTGGCGGCCGGCGCTCCGGCGGCGCCGATGTAGTACGCCGTGTCCATCTGGAGCGGGTCGATGCGTTCGGCCGGGACGAAGGCGACGATCTCGATCGTGCGGGCGGTGGGCAGCGGGAGGTGGGAGAGGTCGTCCTCGGTGATCGGGATCATCTCGCCGTCGGCGCCCTCGTACGCCTTGCCGATCTCGGACTGGGTGACCTCGCGGTCCTCCAGTTCGCAGACCTTGCGGTAGCGGATGCGGCCGTTGTCCTCGGTGTGGACCTGGCGGAAGGAGACCGCGTGGCTCTCGGTGGCGTTCACCAGCTTGACGGGGATGCTGACGAGGCCGAAGGAGATGGCGCCGTTCCAGATGGATCGCACGTGCCGGGTCCCTTCCACGCAGTTCTGCACAGTTCTACACAGTGTCGTTTTATCCGATTCGTCCCATTTCTGGGATTGTCATCCTATGACGCCAGTGACGGAGGTGGAGGGGCGGCGGGTCTCGCTCAGCAACCTGGAGAAGGTGCTGTACCCGGAGACCGGCTTCACCAAGGGCGAGCTGCTGCACTACTACGCCACCGCCGCCGGGGCGCTGCTGCCGCATCTGCGGGACCGGGCGGTGTCCTTCCTGCGGTATCCGGACGGCGCCGGCGGGGAGGCGTTCTTCACCAAGAACGTGCCGCCGGGTACGCCCGACTGGGTCACCACGGCCGAGGTCCCCCGTTCGGCGGGCGCGGCCCGGATGGTGGTGGTGCAGGACCTGCCGAGCCTGATGTGGGCGGCGAACCTGGTGACCGAGTTCCACACCCACCAGTGGCTGGTCCAGATCCCGGACGAGGCCGACCGGCTGGTGTTCGACCTCGATCCCGGCGCGCCCGCGACGGTCGTCCACTGCTGCGAGGTCGCCCTGTGGCTGCGGGAGCGGCTCGCGGCGGACGGGATCGAGGCGTACGCCAAGACCGCCGGGTCCAAGGGGCTGCATCTGCTGGCCTCGGTGCGGGGCGCGTCCTCGGCCGAGGCGAGCGACTACGCCAAGGCGCTCGCGAAGGAGGCGGAGCGGGCGATGCCGGGGCTGGTGCTGCACCGGATGACCCGGAGCCTGAGGCCGGGCAAGGTGTTCGTCGACTGGAGTCAGAACGCGGCCCGCAAGACCACCGCCGCCCCCTACACCGTGCGCGCCCGCAGCACCCCGACCGTCTCCACCCCCGTCACCTGGGACGAGGTCGAGCGCTGCCGCGACCCGGCCGAGCTGACGTTCCTCGCCGGGGACGTCCCGCCGAGGCTGGAGCGGTACGGGGACCTGCTGGCGGGCCTGCTGGACCCGGAGCGGGCGGCACCACTCCCCTGAGGGAGCAAGCACCCCCTCCCCGATGGCCCACTGCGGCGCGCAACCGCACTCCGCGGCTCCTAATGTGGCGGTTAGTCAGTTCCATCCGTTTTCGGAGGTCTTCCATGTCCCTGCGTTCCGTCCTCTTCCACGGCCTGGCTCTGGCGGCCGTGACGGGCGTGCTGCTCGGCGGGGCCGTGCCCGCCGGCGCGGCGGACGGCCCGGCCGGGGGTGCGCCGGCCGCTCAGGAGGGCGGCCCCGACGGGCACGCGGGCGGGCGCGGCGACCGCGACCCGCGCCGGTACGAGGGTGTGGTGACCGCCAAGGGCGGCATCTGGCTGCACGACCGCCCGGACCGCGGCACCCGCCGCGTCCGCTTCGCGGAGCAGGGCGAGCACGTGTCCATCTACTGCAAGGTGAACGGCGACCGGGTGGGCACCAACCCGCTCTGGTACCTGCTGACCGACGGCACCTGGGCGTGGGCGTCGGCCCGGTACATCGGCAACGTGGGCGCAGTCCCCCGCTGGTGCTGACCTCCCGCCAGCGGAACTCCCGCCGATGACCCAGGCCGGGACCGCGCCGCCCGCCTCCCGTACCGCCGCCCCACGCCCCCGGCTGCCCCGGCGGCGCGGGATCGAGCTGGCCCTGATCGTGCTGGCCGTGCTGCTGTCGGTGTACGGCTACTGCGCGGTCGGCCTGGCCCGCACCGGTTCCCTCCCGCCGGGCGCGGCGGGGTACGGGGCCGGGCTCGGCGCGCTGGCGCTGCTCGCGCACCTCGCGGTGCGGCTGCGGGCGCCGTACGCCGATCCGCTGCCGCTGCCGATCGCGGTGCTGCTGAACGGGCTCGGGCTTGTGCTGATCTACCGCCTCGACCTCCAGACCCCGGCCGACCGGGCGGCCCCGGCGCAGCTGGTGTGGTCGACGCTCGGGGTGGGGCTGTTCATCGTGGTGGTGCTGGTGCTGCGCGACCACCGGGTGCTCCAGCGGTACGCGTACGTGTGCGTGGCGGCGGCGCTGGTGCTGTTGCTGCTGCCGATCCTGTTCCCGGCGGTCAACGGCGCCCGCATCTGGATCAGGATCGCGGGGTTCTCCATCCAGCCGGGCGAGTTCGCCAAGGTGCTCCTCGCGGTGTTCTTCGCCGCGTACCTGGCCGCGAACCGCAGCGCGCTGGCGTACACCGGGCGCCGGATCTGGCGGCTGCAGTTCCCGACCGGGCGGGTGCTCGGGCCGATCGTGACGATCTGGCTGCTGAGCGTCGGGGTGCTGGTGCTGGAGCGGGACCTGGGCACCTCGCTGCTGTTCTTCGGCCTGTTCGTGGTGCTGCTGTACGTGGCGACCGGGCGGACCGGCTGGATCGCGGTGGGGCTGGTGCTGGCGGTGCTCGGCGCGTGGGCGGTGGGGCATCTGGAGCCGCACGTGCACGGCCGGATCGAGGACTGGCTGCACCCCTTCGGCACCATCGACGCGGGTCAGGGCCCCAACCAGCTCGCGCAGTCGCTGTTCGCCTTCGCGGCGGGCGGCATGACCGGCACCGGCCTGGGGCTCGGCCACTCCACGCTGATCGGCTTCGCCACCAAGTCGGACTTCATCCTGGCGACGGCCGGCGAGGAACTGGGCCTCGCCGGACTCGCGGCCATCTTCCTGCTGTACGCCCTGCTGGTGGAGCGGGGTTTCCGGGCGGCGCTCGCCCTGCGGGAGCCGTTCGGGCGGCTGCTGGCGGTGGGGCTGGCGTCGATCCTGGCGCTCCAGGTGTTCGTGATCGCGGGCGGGGTGACCGGGCTGATCCCGCTGACCGGCATGGCGATGCCGTTCCTCGCCCAGGGCGGTTCCTCGGTGGTCACCAACTGGGCGATCGTGGCCCTGCTGATCCGGGTGAGCGACTCGGCGCGCAGCCAGTACGACGGCGAGGAGGCCCCGTGAGCGGACCCGGCGACACTCCGGCCAACCGCCCCATGGCCCCGTACATCCGGCACGCCCTGGTCTTCTGCGGGCTCCTGCTGCTGGCGCTGCTGGCGAACGCGGCCCGGGTGCAGGTGGTCGAGGCGGGCGCGTACGGCGACAACCCGGCCAACCGGCGCTCGTCCATCGCCCGCTACCAGCAGCCGCGCGGGAACATCCTGGTCGGCGGCGCCCCGGTGACCGGCTCCCGGGACACCGGGGAGCAGCTGCGCTTCGAACGCACCTACCTGGACGGCCCGTTGTACGCCCCGGTGACCGGCTTCGCCTCGCAGCGGTTCGGCTCGACCTTCCTGGAGCACGCGGAGGACCGGCTGCTGTCCGGCACCGATCCGCTGCTGTCGGGGTTCCCGGTGTGGCACGACACCGCGAGCGCGCCCGGCGGGAACGTCGTCACCACGCTGAACGCCAGGGCCCAGCAGGCCGCCTACCGGGGGCTGGGGGGCCGCAAGGGGGCGGTCGCCGCGATCGAGCCGGCCACCGGCAAGGTGCTGGCGCTGGTGTCGACCCCGTCGTACGACCCGGCGCGGCTGTCGGGGAACGGTACGGACGCCTCGGCCGCGTGGGAGCGGCTGAACGCCGATCCGGACAAGCCGATGCTGAACCGGGCGGTGCGGCAGACGTATCCGCCGGGGTCCACGTTCAAGGTGGTCACGGCGGCGGCCGCGCTGGACTCCGGGGTGATCACGGACGTGGACGCGCCGACCGACTCCCCCGACCCGTACCGGCTGCCGGGTACCACGACCCGGCTGACCAACGAGGCCGACGGGTGCCGGGACGCCTCGCTGCGGGAGGCGTTCGCGTGGTCCTGCAACACGGTGTTCGCCAAGCTGGGCGTGGACGTGGGGCTGAAGGACATGGCGGCGACGGCGGGGGCCTTCGGCTTCAACGACACCAAGCTGAAGGTGCCGTTCGCGGTGGCGGAGTCCACCTTCGACACGGTGGTGGACCGGGCGCAGCTCGGGCTGTCCTCCATCGGGCAGTACAACACCCGCGCCACCCCGCTCCAGATGGCGATGGTGTCGGCGGCGGTGGCGAACGGCGGGCAGGCGCGGGCGCCGTACCTCGTGGAACGGACCACCCGCGCCGGGGGCGAGACGGTCGCGGGCGGCGGCGCGCATCCGCTGACGCAGGTCATGCGGGCGTCGACGGCGTCCCGGCTGAGGGAGCTGATGCGGGACGCGGTGGAGCGCGGTACCGGGGGCAACGGGGCGATCCGGGGTGCCACGGTCGGCGGCAAGACGGGCACCGCGCAGCACGGGGTCGGCAACACCGGGCTGCCGTACGCCTGGTTCGTGTCCTGGGCGCAGGCGGACGGGGCGCCGGAGCCGGCGGTGGCGGTCGCGGTGGTGGTGGAGGACGCCTCGGCGGACCGGGGGGAGATCAGCGGGGGCGGGGACGCGGCGCCGATCGCCCGGGATGTGATGCGGGCGGTGCTCGGTTCCTGAGGCCGGAGGTGACCCGTCGTCGGGAAAAGTCGTGCGCGGGGGATTGACGCCCTTGCTGACACGCAGTCTCATAAGAGGCGGACGACGACGTACCCCGGCTGGACGAGGTGACTTAAGGCCATGACGACCCTGACGGAAGCGGACGCGCTCGACGGGCTGCGCGACGCGCTGGGCGCGCTCAAGGACCGGGAGCAGGTGGCCGAGCGACTGCTCGTCTCCTCCGCCAAGCACTCCTTCGACCCGGACAAGGAGCTGGACTGGGACGCCCCCTTCGAGGAGGGCAAGTGGTTCTGGCCCCCGGAGCTGGTGTCCCTGTACGGCACGCCGCTGTGGCACAGGATGAGCGAGGAGCAGCGCATCGACCTGTCCCGGCACGAGGCGGCCGCGCTGGCCTCGCTGGGCATCTGGTTCGAGCTGATCCTGATGCAGCTGCTGGTCCGGCACATCTACGACAAGCCGGCCACCAGCGCCCACGTCCGGTACGCGCTCACCGAGATCGAGGACGAGTGCCGGCACTCCAAGATGTTCGCCCGCGTGATCACCCGCGGCGGCACCCCGTACTACCCGGTGAGCCGGGCCCACCAGAACCTCGGGCGCCTGTTCAAGACCATCTCCACCACCCCGGGCTCCTTCACCGCCACCCTGCTCGGCGAGGAGGTGCTGGACTGGATGCAGCGGCTCACCTTCCCCGACGAGCGGGTGCAGCCCCTGATCAGGGGCGTCACGCGCATCCACGTGGTGGAGGAGGCCCGGCACGTCCGGTATGCCCGTGAGGAGCTGCGCCGCCAGATGGTGACGGCGCCGAAGTGGTCGCGGGAGTTCACCCGCGTCACCTCCGGCGAGTTCGCGCGGGTCTTCTCCATCGCCTTCATCAACCCTGACGTGTACACCAACGTCGGCCTCGACAAGCGCGAGGCACTGGCCCAGGTGAAGGCCAGCGGGCACCGGCGCGAGGTGATGCAGACCGGCGCGGGCCGCCTCACCGAGTTCCTGGACGAGATCGGCGTCCTGCGCGGCGCGGGGCGCCGGCTGTGGAAGGCGTCGGGGCTGCTGGCCTAGCGGGGGCCGACGCGCGGAACGGGGCGGGCGATTACGCTGCGGGGCATGACCCCGCAGGCCGCCACCCCCGCCTACCGACGCCTCAGTGTGGAACAGCGCCGCAGCCAGCTCCTGGAATCGGCGCTGGCCCTCTTCGCGCACCGCGCCCCCGAGGACGTCTCGCTGGACGACGTGGCGGAGGCGGCCGGGGTCTCCCGCCCACTGGTCTACCGCTACTTCCCCGGCGGCAAGCAGCAGCTGTACGAGGCGGCGCTGACCTCGGCCGCCGAGGCGCTCCGGCTCTGCTTCGACGAGCCCCGCGAGGGGCCGACCGTGCCCCGGCTCGGGCGGGCCCTCGACCGCTATCTGGCCTTCGTGGACGAGCACGACACCGGCTTCAGCGCCCTGCTCCAGGGCGGCAGCGTGGTGGAGACCTCCCGGACCACGGCCATCGTGGACGGGGTGCGCCGGGACGCCGCCGAGCACCTCTACCGCCACCTTGGGGTCGATGAGCCGGGTCCCCGGCTGCGGATGACGGTGCGGATGTGGATCGCGGCGGTCGAGGCGTCGTCGCTGATCTGGCTGGACGAGGACAAGCGGCCGCCCCGGGACGAGCTGCGGGACTGGCTGGTCGAGCAGTTCACCGCCGTCCTGGTGGTGACCGCCGGACGCGACCCGCAGACGGCGGCCGTCGTCGCCGCGCTCGCCGGGGATGAACGAGACTGAAGGGCGTGAAGAGTCAGGACACCCCCTTCGAGGGCGGACCGATGGACGGCCGGGTGCTGCCCGTGCTGCTCGGCCCGACCGGCCACCCCCCGAAGACGTATCGCATCCCGGTCCCCGACGCGGCCGGCGGCCCGCCCACCGTGCTGGTCTACCGGCGCACCCCGCGCGGGCACACCCGGAGGCTGGGGCTGGTGCGGGGGTGGAAGTACGTGCACGACCCCGAGGGCCTCGGCGACGCCGACCGGCTGCGCTGGCCCTGGTCCCGGCCGAGGCGGGACAACACGCCGCACGGCAAGCCGGACGACCCGACCGGGTGACTTCGTTGCGCCGGTCCGCGCACGTTCGGCGCGCGGACCGGCGAAGCGCGGCACAAGCTCGCGGTACGGAGGCGCGCGGAACGTCCGCCCGCCCCGCGCACCGGAGGTGATGTCGTGTCAGGAATTCTGCTGCGCCTGGCCTGTACGGCCACGATCGCGGCCCAGGTCGCCCTCGCGCCCGCGCCCGCCCTGGCCGCGCCGGAACCCCAGCGGCCGATGGCCGAGCTGCTGACGGACCTTCAGCAGCTGTACCGGCAGGCCGAGCAGGCCACCGAGACCTACAACGCCACTGCCGAGAAGCTCACCGCCCAGCGCGCCGAGGTGAAGCGGCTGGACGGTGAACTGGCCAAGGCCAGGCTGGCGTTGAAGGGCAGCCAGGGGGACGCCGGGCGCCTCGCCCGCGAGCAGTACCAGAACAGCTCGGACTTCTCCGTCTACGTCCGCGTGTTCCTCGCCCGCGACCCGCAGCAGGCGCTCGACGAGGGCCATGTCATCGGCCGTGTCGCCGGTGAGCGCGCCGCCACCCTGGACCGGCTGACCGGCGCCGAAAAGCGGGCGGACGCCCTCGCCACGTCGGCCCGCAAGGCGCTGGACACCCAGCTCACCCTGGCCGGGAAGCAGAAGAAGCAGCGCGACGACGTCACCCGGCGCCTCTCCGACGTGGAGCGGCTGCTGGCCTCCCTCACCCCCGAGCAGCGGGGCGAGGTGTCCCAGCTGGAGCAGGACGGGGTGGCGGAGGCGCAGCGGCGCCTCACCGGCTCCGGCGCGCTCGGCGACGACGACCGGCCCGCCTCGGCGGAGGGCGGCCGGGCCATCCGCTACGCCCTGGACCAGCTCGGCAAGCCGTACCGCTGGGGCGCCGTGGGCCCGGCCTCCTTCGACTGCTCGGGCCTGACCTCCCGCGCCTGGGCCCGCGCGGGCACCCCGATCCCCCGCACCAGCCAGGAGCAGTGGGCACGGCTCCCCCACGTCCCGCTGAACGCCCTGCGCCCCGGCGACCTGGTGATCTACTTCCCCGAGGCCACCCATGTCGCCCTCTACCTGGGCGACGGCAAGGTAGTCCAGGCCCCCCGCACCGGCGACACGGTCAAGATCTCGCCCATCGCGGCCAACCCGGTGCTGGGCGCCGTACGACCCGACGCGGCCCCGCGCCGCCTGTGAGAGGCGGGCACGGGGCCGGGAGGAGCAGGCGTGCGTCAGGCGCCGGCGGCCACCGAGCCGACGTACGCCTCCGCCTTCGCGGGGTCGTAGAAGAAGTTCTCGAAGTCGGCCGGGTTGTCGAAGCCGTTGGCGAAGCGGTCGGCGACCGGCTGGAGCTGGCCGGCGGCGCCGATGAGGTTGAGGATGTGCTCCGGCGGCGGGGCCAGCATGGCGTTGGTCCACTTGGTGACGTGCTGGGCGGTGTCCCAGTAGCGGTCGAAGGTGGCCTTCATCCACTCCTCGTCGAACGGCTGGTCGCCGCGCTCCAGGATGGAGGCGAGGTAGGCGGCCGCGCACTTGGACGCCGAGTTGGAGCCCTGGCCGGTGATCGGGTCGTTGGCCACGACCACGTCGGCCACGCCGAGCACCAGGCCGCCGCCGGGGAGCCGGCCGATGGGGTTGCGCACGGTCGGCGCGTAGCGGCCCGCCAGGGTGGCGCCGGCGTCGGTGAGTTCGACCTTGGTGGCGCGCGCGTACTCCCAGGGCAGGAACTTCTCCATCAGTTCCAGGGTCAGGGAGAGGTGCTCGGCGGGGTCCTTGACGCCGTTGAACACGTCGAGCGGGCCGCCGGGTATGCCCTCCCAGAACAGGATGTCGGCGCGGCCGGAGGTGGTCAGGGTCGGCATCACGAACATCTCGCCGACGCCGGGCACCAGGTTGCAGCGGACCGCGTCGAACTCCGGGTGCTCGGGGCGCGGGCCGAGCCCGTGCACGTAGGCCACCGCGAGCGCGCGCTGCGGCTCGGTGTACGGGGAGCGCTCCGGGTCGCGGGCGAACATCGACACCAGCTCGCCCTTGCCGGCCGAGACCAGCACCAGGTCGTAGGTGCGGGAGAAGTAGTCCAGGTCGCCGACGGCCGCGCCGTGGATGACGAGCTGGCCGCCGCGCTGGGCGAAGGTCTCCATCCAGCCGGCCATCTTGACCCGCTGGTCCACCGACTGGGCGTAGCCGTCCAGCTTGCCGACCCAGTCGATGGCCCGCTGGGAGGGGCCGGGGTCGAAGGAGCCGGGGGCGGCGACCGAGACGCCGAGCCCCTCGATCTTCGGGGCCTGGGACTCCCAGAAGTTGAGCTGGAGGTCGCGCTCGTGCTGGAGCGCGGTGTCGAACATGCACTGTGTCGACATGACCCGGCCGGAACGGATCTCGTCCGCCGTCCGGTTGGACATCAGGGTGACCTCGTAGCCGTGCGACTGGAGGCCGAGGGCGAGCTGGAGACCGGACTGGCCGGCTCCGACGACGAGTATCTTCCGCATGCGGGGGTGTCTCCTACGGGGGGCTTCGGGCTACTCGGGGGTTACGTCGAGCGCGTGGCCCACCAGGGCCAGGAGGGTCTCGATCGCTGAGATCCGGCGCCGCGCATCCATGATCATGACAGGGATGTGCGCCGGTATGGTCAGTGCCTCCCGCACGTCCTCCGGCCCGAACATCTCGCTGCCGTCGAAGTGGTTGACCGCGACGACGTAGGGCAGGCCGCAGCTCTCGAAGTAGTCCAGCGCCGGGAAGCAGTCCTTGAGCCGGCGGGTGTCGGCCAGCACCACGGCGCCTATCGCGCCGCGCACCAGGTCGTCCCACATGAACCAGAACCGCTGCTGGCCCGGTGTGCCGAACAGGTAGAGCACCAGGTCGTCGTCGAGCGTGATGCGGCCGAAGTCCATGGCCACGGTCGTGGAGGTCTTGCCCGGCGTGGCGGTGAGGTCGTCGGTCTCCTCGCTCGCCTGGGTCATCAGCGCCTCGGTCTGGAGCGGGGTGATCTCCGAGACCGCGGTGACCAGGGTGGTCTTGCCGACGCCGAAGCCGCCCGCCACCACGATCTTCGTGGCGACGGGTGCCCGGCTGCGGTCCTGCTGCCAGGACTTCAGTTCCTCGACAGGCTCGGCCAGGCCGTCGACGAGGGGAGCGTTCCCGACGGGGGCGGTCGCGTCAGAGACGGCGGAGTCCACTCAGCACCCTTTCCAGCAGCGCGCGGTCCGGACGGCCGGTGCCGTGACCGGTCCCGGTGCCGTAAACACGGATCTTTCCCTGGTCCGCGAGGTCGCTCAGGAGCACCCGGACCACGCCGAGCGGCATTCTCAGCAGCGCGGCGATCTCGGCCACCGTGCGCATACGGCGGCACAGTTCGACGATGGCGACCATCTCCGGCATCACGCGCGGAGCGGTGCCGTTCGCCAGTTCCTTGCGCTCCTCCGGGGCGTCCAGCGCCGCGGTGCTGGCCACGAACGTCTCCACCAGGAGGACGTGGCCGAAGCGGGTGCGGCCGCCGGTGAGCGAGTAGGGGCGCACCCGGGCGGCCTTGCGGTCGCCGCCGCGCGTGGGGAGCTGCGTCTTCTTGGCGATGGCGCTCATCGGACGCTCCCGCTCGGTTCGGACTCCATGGATTTCCGCAGCTCGCTGCGGAGTTCCGGGGTGAGCACATGCCCGGCCCGGCCGACGAAGAGCGCCATGTGGTACGAGATCACACTCATGTCGCACTCGGCGGAGCCGTGCACGCCGAGCAGCGAGCCGTCGCTGATCGACATGACGAAGAGGCTGCCCTCGTCCATGGCGACCATGGTGTGCTTGACCGAGCCGAAGTCCATCAGCTTGGCGGCGCCCACGGTGAGACTGCCGATGCCGGAGACGATGGTGGCGAGGTCGGCGGCCGAGCCGCGGGGGCCCTTCGTGACCGGCCGGTTCTGCCGGTCCGCCTCGGCGCGGTGCGGGTCGGACGACAGCAGGAGCAGGCCGTCGGAGGAGACGACCGCGACCGACTGGATACCGGGTACTTCCTCGACCAGGTTGGTCAGCAGCCAATGCAGGTTGCGGGCTTCACTGCTCAGTCCGTAGGTACTGGGCGTGGTCAACTGCTTGCCTCCTCGGCGTGTCCCCCCGTGGACTCTTCGGCGTTCGCGCTGGTGGCGGGCCGCTGGTTCTGCGCGGTGTGCTGGGCGATCTCCGCCTCGACGTCGCGGTACCCGGCCTGTGCGCCCTGGCGGAAGCCGCCGAGCCTGCGGCGCAGGGCCTCGGCGTCGACACCGGTGGCGCGCGGGCGGACCGGGGCCTCGGGCGCGGTGATCCTCGGGGTGCGCTTGGGCAGGCCCTTGCTCGTCAGCTTCTCCTCCGTCTCGTCCGGGGCGCGGTCGTGCGTGGCCTCGGCGGGGAGAGGGGCGGCGGGCTCGGGAGTGACGGCCTCAGGGGTGGCGGCCGTGTTCCCGTCGGCGGGGGCGGCCGGCGGGAGCAGCAGCTCCATCGTGGTCTCGGGGGCCGGCGGCGCGGCGGGCGCCGGCTCGGGCGGCAGTTCACGGGTGGCCTGACGCGGGATCACCGCGTCGGCGGGGGCGGCCTTCTCGGCGCTCTCGCTGTCCGCCACGGCCTTCTCGGCGAGGGCCACCAGCGGGTCGGCGCCCTTGGGACGGCCGCGCAGCACGTTGGAGTTGGCCTCGGCGTCGGCGCCGGGCAGCGAGAAGCTCTGCGTGGCGTCGGTACGGGTGGCGTGGTGCGGGACCGCACCGGCCGGGGTCTCCGCGAGCAGCGACTGCGGGAGCACGACCACGGCCGCGACCCCGCCCTGCTTCTGCTCGCGCAGCTGCACCCGGATGCCGTGCCGGTGGGCGAGCCGGGCGACGACGTACAGGCCGAGGCCGAGACCGTCCTCGCCCTCCTGCTCGTACGGCGACTCGGGGTCGAAGTCGGTGAGGCGGCCGTTGAGCCGCTCCATGCGCTCGGCGGCCATGCCGATGCCCTCGTCCTGCACCGACAGCATGACCTCGCCGGACTCCAGCAGCCAGGCGGAGACCTCCACGGGCAGGTCGGGCGGGGAGAACGAGCTGGCGTTCTCCATCAGTTCGGCCAGCAGGTGGGAGAGGTCGTCGGCGGCGAAGCCGGCCACATGGGCGTGCGGGGGCAGCGCGGCGATCCGGACGCGCTCGTACCGCTCGATCTCGCTGACGGCCGCGCGGACCACGTCGACCAGCGGGACCGGGCCGTGCGCGGGCTGGATGTGCTCGGTGCCGGAGAGGACCAGGAGGTTCTCGCTGTGGCGCCGCATCACGGTGGCGAAGTGGTCCAGCTTGAACAGGGTGGCCAGGCGCTCCGGGTCCTGCTCGCGCTCCTCCAGCCCCTCGATGACGGAGAGCTGGCGCTCGACCAGGCCGAGGGTGCGCAGCGCGAGGTTGACGAAGGTGCCGCCGATGCTCTCCCGCAGCCGCTCCAGCTGGGCGCTGGAGTCGCTGAGCTCGGCGCGCAGCTCCTCGCGGGCGTCGGCCATCTTCTGGCGCTGGCCGACCAGGTGCTTGCGGTCGGACTCCAGGGTGGCGACCCGCTCGTGCAGGGCGACGGCGTGCGCGTGCAGGGCGTTCACGGAGCGGACGACCTGGGCGAACTCGTCGTTGCGCCCGGTGAAGGCGATCGGCTCCTGCCCGGCGGGGTCCTCGGCGCCGGCCAGGCGGGCCGAGCCCCGGCGCAGCACGGAGAGCGGGCGGGTCAGGGTGCGGGCCATGGCGGTGGCGACACCGACAGCGAGGAGCATCAGGGCGCCGAGCGCCGCGATGCGGATCTCCAGGCCGGTGACGTCGTCGTCCCGCAGGGAGGCGAGGTTCTGCCCCTGCCGCTCGTACAGGGCGGACTCGGCGCCGCGCATCAGGTCGACGCGGGCGGAGAGCGCGGCGTCCAGCTTCTTGGCGCTGACGGCGAGCTGCCGGTCGCCGAAGGTGGGCTGGGCGGTGAGGAAGTCCAGGTACTTGTCGGCGGAGTTGACCTCGGGGCCGGTGACCGTGGAGTCGTAGGAGGTGACGGCGTCCTTGGGGGCGGTCTCGCGGAAGGTGGCGAGGCCGGCGTCGGCCCGCAGCCGGGCGCGCTGGGCGGCGGTGGTGAGCGCGTCGCGGCGCTTGGTGTCCGCCTCGGAGCTGCCGTTGGTGGTGACGGGCAGGCCGGTGACCGGGCTGATCGAGGTGCTGGGGGTGGAGGGCACGCTCAGCGCGGCCAGCAGCAGGCCGCGCGCGGTGGCGGACTGCTGGACGGCGGTGTCCAGCCCGGCCAGCGCGTAGGCGCCGGAGCCGGCGCGCGGGGGCGTGCGGTCGGCCAGCTCCTCGGCGAGCCGGTGCAGCTCGGTGATGGTGGCCGAGTACGCCTGGTGGGTGCTGAGCGCGTCGGTCTTGCCGGTCAGGGCGGCGCGGCGGACGGTGGCGATGCCGTCCAGCGCGGTGCGCAGCCGGGACGGCAGGTCGGTGTCCGCGCGCAGGTCCTCGACCTGGCGGTCGACGCGGGTGCCGCGCTGCTCGGAGGGCGCCTTGGTCCTGGGGCGTCCGGCGGCGACGTAGGAGGTGACCTCGTCGCGCTCGTCGGCCAGTGAGTGGGCGAGCGCGAGGGCGTCCTGCGTCTCGTCCGCCAGCGTCACCAGCTTCTGGGACTCATGGAGGTCCCCGGAGGCGGTGAGCAGGGCGGGAGCGCCTGCCGCGGCTATGGCGGCGGCCACCACGGCCACAGCGACGATCAGCCGGTTGCGCACATGGGTGGGGCGTCCAGCGCCCACGGGGTTCTGCTCGGCGGTCCCCTGAGGGGCCGTCTGCCTGCCTGTGCGCCGAGGCCGCTTCTTCTGCACCGGTGCTCGCAATCCTGAACTCGTCTACGGAAGGGCCGGGCGGCGCCCCGTCGTCTCGGTGCCAAGTGGTGCGTACACCCGGTACGTGGTTCCCGACCCTCCCAGCGCCGGTGGGCAGTGGCCGCGCATCACCTGACCCGCCACCCGAAGGAGTGAACATCGGAGGGGAGTTGGCGGGCAAGTCGCGACGGCCCGCCGGACACCCCGGCACGGCGGGCCGGTTGGACGCGGGGGGAAGGCTTTGGCAGTATTCGCCGCCACGTGTTCCCGGACCATGCCAATTGCCGCCAATTCCGGCGTCCGAGCTGGGCGGTCCCGTCGATCCGGGTGCGCGCTCCGGCCATTGCCCCGCCTCGTGAAGGCTTCGTGCAGACTGGCGGGGTGCGTACTGATCTCGTCTCGGAACCCGGCACCGCCGGCCGGCCCAACGAGGACTTCGCGGGGGTCGGACTACCCGCCTGCGGTCAGGGCGGTTGCGTGATCTTGCTGGACGGGGTGACACCGCCCCCGTACACGCCGGGCTGCTCGCACCCGGTGCCCTGGTTCACCGCCCGGCTGGGCGGCGCGCTGACCGAACTGACCGTTTCCCACCGAGATCTGACGCTGACGGAGATTCTCGGCCGGGCGATCAGCCAAACATCGAAGGCCCATCTGACCACCTGTGACCTTTCTCACCCGCGTACGCCCCAGGCGACGGTGATGCTGGTCCGCTGGTCGGAAGAGGCGGTCGAGTACCTGGTGCTCTCGGACTCCGCGCTGCTGCTGCGCGCCCCGGACGGCACGGTGACCCCGGTGCTGGACGACCGGCTGGCCCGGCTGCCGCGCGGGGCGCTGGCGAGCGCGGAACGGGTCGACGCCGAGCTGCGCAACAAGGAGGGCGGCTTCTTCACGGCCGCCGCCGACCCCGAGGTGGTCCGGTACGCGGTCACCGGCTCGGTGCCGCGCGCCGGGGTGCGCTCGCTGGTCGCGCTGACCGACGGCGCGGCCCGCTGGACGGAGAAGTTCCACGAGGGCGACTGGACGGCCCTGTTCGACCTGGTCGCCAAGGAGGGCACCCGGGCGCTGGTGGACCGGGTGCGGGAGCTGGAGCTGGCCGACCGCGAGGAGCGGACGTTCCTGGGCCGCAGCAAGACGCACGACGACGCCACGGCCGTCCACGTGGAGCTGTGAGGCCCGCGCGTCCGCGTCGGCTACTTCTCCGCGATGCCGTTCAACTCGTGCAGCAGCCGCGCCAGTTCGGCGACCTCGCGGCGGTCCCAGTGGGCGAGCTGGCTGACGTAGCGGGCGCGGCGGGCCTCTCTGACCTGGCCCACCCGGCCCCGGCCCTCGTCGGTGAGGGTGACCAGCCAGGCGCGGCCGTCGGCCGGATCGGGCTCGCGGGCGATCAGGCCGAGGTCCTCCAGGGCGCGCAGCTGGCGGGACATGGTGGCCTTGCCGACGCCGATGTAGGCGGCCAGGTCGGTGGCCCGCTGGGCGCCCTGCTCGTCGAGCCGGATCAGCAGCCCGTACGCGGCCGGTTCCAGGTCGGGGTGGACCTCGCGGGCCATCTCCCCCTGGTTGGCGCGCGCCCGGCGCAGCAGCACCGTCAGTTCACGCTCCAGCGCCAGGAATTCCTGGTCGACACAGCGCGGCGCCACGGGTGCGGTGCCCGCGCCCGTACCGTTGTTCCCGTCCTCGTGCACCTCAGTACCCCTGCCCGGTTTCGCCGTCTGAAATTTTCTGCCGGACCCCGTCATCGCCGCAGCTCCGCCAGTATTTCGCAGGCGTAGACCAACGGCGGCATCCGGACCCCCTTCCCACCCCCGCATCTACGTGCGTAGCTTTTTGGGCGGGCCCCTCGCGGCGGCCCGGCGCAACAGGCTCGTCGGTCATTTCCGGTCCCCCACCTCGTCCCGAAAGGCCACGCCATGCCCGTGCACAGACCCGGTCCCGCCCGCCCGCGCACGTCCGCCGTCCTGGTCACGGCCCTGCTCGGCGCGCTCAGCCTCGTCCTCGGTGTCCTCTTCGCCGCTCCCGCCCAGGCCGCGCCCCACCGCGGCGACGCCTACCTAGGCATGGGCGTCCTCTCCCACGACGGCCGCTCCGGCACCCCGGCCGGCACCCGGGCCGCCCAGACCGAGGGCGTCGACGTCTCCGGCCACCAGGGCAACGTCGACTGGGCCACCCTGTGGAACAGCGGGGTCCGCTGGGCCTACACCAAGGCCACCGAGGGGACGTACTACACCAACCCGTCCTTCGCCCAGCAGTACAACGGCTCGTACAACGTGGGCATGATCCGGGGCGCGTACCACTTCGCCACCCCGGACACCACGAGTGGTGCGGCGCAGGCCAACTACTTCGTGGACCACGGCGGCGGCTGGTCGCGGGACGGGCGGACGCTGCCCGGCGTGCTGGACATCGAGTGGAACCCGTACGGCGACGCCTGCTACGGCATGGCCGGGGCCGCGATGACCAACTGGATCGCGGACTTCCTGAACACCTACCGGGCGCGCACCGGCCGGGACGCGGTGATCTACACGGCGACGAGCTGGTGGACCCAGTGCACGGGCAACACCGCCGCCTTCGGCGCCACCTACCCGCTGTGGATCGCCCGGTACGCCACCGCGCCGGGCACCCTGCCCGCCGGCTGGGGCGTGCAGACGATGTGGCAGTACACCTCCTCCGGCCCGACGGTCGGCGACCACGACAAGTTCAACGGCGCCCTGGACCGGGTGCAGGCGCTGGCCAACGGATAAGGACGCGCGAAAGGCCCGAGCCCCCTCGCAGGGAGGGGACTCGGGCCTTCGCCGTGCTCAGGCCGCGACCGGCGCCTGCGCCACGGTGGCGGCGGGCGCGAGGGCCAGCTCCAGCACCTGGCGCACGTCGGTCACCGCGTGCACGTCGAGCTTCTCCAGCACCTCGGCCGGGACGTCGTCCAGGTCGGCCTCGTTGCGCTTGGGGATGATCACGGTGGTCACCCCGGCGCGGTGCGCGGCGAGCAGCTTCTGCTTCACCCCGCCGATCGGCAGCACCCGCCCGGTCAGCGAGACCTCACCGGTCATCGCCACGTCCGTGCGGACCAGCCGGCCGGAGAGCAGGGAGGCCAGCGCGGTGGTCATGGTGACGCCCGCGCTCGGGCCGTCCTTGGGGACCGCGCCCGCCGGGAAGTGGATGTGCGCTCCCCGGTCCTTCAGGTCGGCCACCGGCAGCTCCAGCTCCGCGCCGTGACTGCGCAGGAAGCTCAGCGCGATCTGCGCCGACTCCTTCATCACGTCACCGAGCTGCCCGGTCAGGGTCAGCCCCGCCGCGCCCGTCTCCGGGTCGGCGAGCGACGCCTCGACGTAGAGCACGTCGCCGCCGGCGCCGGTGACCGCGAGCCCGGTCGCCACCCCGGGTACGGCGGTACGGCGCTCGGCCGGGTCCTGCGCGGACTCGGGCACGTGGTGCGGGCGCCCGACCAGGCCGCGCAGGTCCTCCTCGCGGACGGTGAACGGCAGTTCCCGCTCGCCCAGTTCGTGCTGGGCCGCGACCTTGCGCAGCAGCCGGGCCACGGTCCGCTCCAGGGTGCGCACGCCCGCCTCACGGGTGTACTCCCCGGCGAGCTTGCGCAGCGCGCCCTCGTCCAGCGTGACCTCGTCGCCGGTGAGACCGGCCCGCTCCAGCTGGCGCGGGAGCAGGTGGTCGCGGGCGATGACGACCTTCTCGTCCTCGGTGTAGCCGTCGAGGCGGACGATCTCCATCCGGTCGGCCAGCGCCTCCGGGATCGCCTCCAGCACGTTGGCGGTGGCGAGGAAGACCACGTCGGACAGGTCGAGCTCGACCTCCAGGTAGTGGTCCCGGAAGGTGTGGTTCTGCGCCGGGTCCAGCACTTCGAGCAGGGCGGCGGCCGGGTCGCCCCGGTAGTCCGAGCCGACCTTGTCGATCTCGTCGAGCAGCACGACCGGGTTCATCGACCCGGCCTCCTTGACCGCGCGGACGATACGGCCGGGCAGCGCGCCGACGTAGGTGCGCCGGTGGCCCCGGATCTCCGCCTCGTCCCGGACACCGCCGAGCGCGACGCGGACGAACTTGCGGCCCATCGCGTGCGCGACTGATTCGCCGAGGCTCGTCTTTCCGACGCCGGGAGGCCCTACCAGCGCCAGCACCGCACCGCCGCGCCGTCCGCCGATCACGCCGAGGCCGCGCTCACCGCGCCGCTTGCGCACCGCGAGGTACTCGGTGATGCGCGCCTTCACGTCGTCGAGGCCCGCGTGCTCGGCGTCCAGGATCTCCTTGGCGCCCTGGATGTCGTACGCGTCCTCGGTCCGCTCGTTCCACGGCATCTCCAGGACGGTGTCCAGCCAGGTGCGGATCCAGGAGCCCTCGGGCGACTGGTCGGAGGAGCGCTCCAGCTTCTCCACTTCCTTGAGCGCGGCCTCGCGGACGTGCTCGGGCAGGTCGGCGGCCTCCACGCGGGCGCGGTAGTCGTCGGACTCCTCGGCCGCGTCCGGGCCGTCGCCCTTCAGCTCGCGCAGCTCCTTGCGGACCGCTTCGAGCTGGCGGCGCAGCAGGAACTCGCGCTGCTGCTTGTCGACGCCCTCCTGGACGTCCTTGGCGATGGTCTCCGCCACGTCCTGCTCGGCGAGGTGGTCGCGGAGCTGCTGGGCGGCGAGCTTCAGCCGGGCCACCGGGTCGGTGGTCTCCAGCAGCTCGGTCTTCTGGTCGGTGGTGAGGAACGGCGAGTAACCGGAGTTGTCGGCGAGCGCGGAGACGTCGTCGATGGCCTGGACGCGGTCCACGACCTGCCAGGCGCCGCGCTTGCGCAGCCAGGTGGTGGCCAGCGCCTTGTACTCCTTGACCAGGTCGGTGACCTGGCCGGGCAGGGGGTCGGGCACGGTCTCCTCCACCCGGGTGCCCTCGACCCACAGGGCGGCGCCGGGGCCGGTGGTGCCCGCGCCGATGCGCACCCGGTGGCGGCCCTTGACCAGGGCGCCGGGGTCGCCGTCGGCGAGCCTGCCGACCTGCTCGACGGTGCCGAGCACGCCGGTCTTCGCGTAGGTGCCGTCGATGCGCGGGACCAGCAGCACCCTGGGCTTGCCGGACTCCGACCGGGCGGCGGCCTGGGCGGCCTCCACGGCGGCCCGGATCTCGGTGTCGCTCAGGTCCAGCGGCACGACCATGCCGGGCAGCACGACCTCGCCGTCGAGCGGCAGCACGGGCAGGACGACTGTGAACTCCATGGACTCACCCGACTCAGCAGCCATGATCTCCCCTTCGGCAGTCAACTTGAGTAACACTGACTCAATGCTCCTGAGCGGTTGAATGTTCCCCGAACATCGTTCGCTCTCGGCGAACGGAAATCCCCCGCACGCCCGCCGGGGCAGGATGGCCGTATGACTGGCACGCACGACAGCAGCGCCGGGGAACCGGTTGTCCTGGACCGGCGCGAGGGACCGTACGGGGAGGTGGCGCTGCGCCGCAGCGGGGCGCTGCTCCAGATCATCGCCAACGGGTGCTTCCTGATGGACACCTCCGACGGCCGCTCGGAGCGGCTACTGGTGGACGCGGCGCGGGACGCGCTGGACGACCGCCCGGCGCCGGAGGTGCTGATCGGCGGGCTCGGCGTCGGCTTCTCTCTGGCACACGCGGCCGCCGACCCCCGCTGGGGACGCATCACCGTCATCGAGCGCGAGCCCGCCGTCATCGACTGGCACCGCGCCGGGCCGCTGGCCGAGATCTCCGCCGGGGCACTGGCCGACCCGCGCACGCGCGTCGTGGAGGCGGATCTGGTCCATTTCGTCAATGAGACATCCGACACGTTCGACGCGGTATGTCTCGACATCGACAACGGACCCGGCTGGACCGTCACGGAGGGCAACCAGGGGCTCTACACACCACGCGGACTCGCCGCGTGCGCAAGGGTGTTGAGGCCCGGCGGGGTCCTTGCGACATGGTCCGCGCAGCCCTCTCCGGAATTTGAAGGAACCTTGCGGAATGCCGGGTTCCGACAGGTGCGTACCGAAGAGGTCCCCGTTGCCCGTGGCGTTCCCGACGTGGTCCATCTCGCCGTCCGACCTGGATAGCGACGGCCCGGCGTGTCCCCGTAATGTGCAGCGTGACGCGGATCATTCAAGCGTCAATCGCAGTCATGGGATCACCCCACGGATTCCGGAAAGCAACAGGGGCGGGCGATGGAGCAGACACACACCTCCCAGACCGGTGCGGCGACGACGTCACAGGGCGCGCAGCGCCGGGTACTGGTCGTCGAGGACGATCCCACAATCGTCGACGCCATCGCGGCCCGGCTCCGCGCCGAGGGATTCCTCGTGCAGACCGCCGGTGACGGTCCGTCGGCGGTCGACACGGCCGAGGCATGGCAGCCCGACCTGCTGATCCTCGACATCATGCTGCCCGGCTTCGACGGCCTGGAGGTCTGCCGCCGGGTGCAGGCGTCCCGCGCGGTGCCGGTCATGATGCTCACCGCGCGCGACGACGAGACCGACATGCTGGTCGGCCTCGGGGTCGGCGCCGACGACTACATGACCAAGCCGTTCTCCATGCGGGAACTGGCCGCGCGGGTGCACGTCCTGCTGCGCCGCATGGAGCGCGCCGCGCTCGCCGCGACCACGCCCCGCTCAGGGATACTCCGCCTCGGCGAGCTGGAGATCGACCACGCCCAGCGCCGGGTGCGCGTGAAGTCGGACGACGTCCACCTGACGCCCACCGAGTTCGACCTGCTGGTGTGCCTGGCCAACACCCCGCGCGCGGTCCTCTCCCGCGAGCAGCTGCTCGCCGAGGTCTGGGACTGGGCGGACGCCTCGGGCACCCGGACCGTGGACAGCCACATCAAGGCCCTGCGCCGGAAGATCGGCGCCGAGCGCATCCGCACGGTGCACGGGGTCGGGTACGCGCTGGAGACGCCGACCCCGTGAGCCGAGGACGGGAAGCGGGGCGCCGGCGCTCCGGGGCCGAACCCTGGGGCGGCGTACGCCCGTTCTCGATCAAGACCAAGCTGGGCGCGCTGGTCGTCATCTCGGTGCTGATCACCACCGGTCTCTCCATGATCGCGGTGCACACCAAGACCGAGCTGCGCTTCATCACGGTCTTCTCGATGATCGCCACGCTGCTGATCACCCAGTTCGTGGCCCACTCGCTCACCGCGCCGCTGGACGAGATGAACGCGGTCGCCCGCTCCATCTCGCACGGTGACTACACACGCCGGGTGAGCGAGGGGCGCCGCGACGAGCTGGGCGACCTCGCCGTCACGATCAACGTCATGGCGGACGAGCTGGAGGCCCAGGACCTCCAGCGCAAGGAGCTGGTGGCGAACGTCTCGCACGAGCTGCGCACCCCCATCGCTGGCCTGCGCGCGGTGCTGGAGAACATCGTCGACGGCGTCACCGAGGCCGACCCGGAGACCATGCGCACCGCGCTGCGCCAGACCGACCGGCTGGGCCGGCTGGTGGAGACCCTGCTCGACCTCTCCCGCCTCGACAACGGCGTGGTCCCGCTGAAGGCCCGCCGCTTCGAGGTGTGGCCGTATCTGTCCGGGGTGCTCAAGGAGGCCAACATGGTCGCCTCCGCGCGCGCCGGCATCGCCTCCGGCTCCGGCAGCCACACCCGTACCGACGTGCATCTGCACCTGGACGTGTCGCCGCCCGAGCTGACCGCGCACGCCGATCCCGAGCGCATCCACCAGGTCGTGGCGAACCTCATAGACAACGCGGTCAAGCACAGCCCCCCGCACGGCCGGGTGACGGTGCGGGCCCGGCGCGGCTCGCGCCCGGAGTCGCTGGAGCTGGAAGTGCTGGACGAGGGTCCGGGCATCCCCCGCTCGGAGTGGCACCGCGTGTTCGAGCGGTTCAACCGGGGCCAGGTGACCCGCCCGCACGGTCCGGGCAGCGACGGCGGCACCGGTCTGGGGCTGGCCATCGCCCGCTGGGCGGTCGATCTGCACGGCGGCCGGATCGGTGTGGCCGAATCCGAGCGGGGCTGCCGGATCATCGTCACCCTTCCGGGGACGGCATCGGCGTCGAGTTGACGCACCCGGTCCCCTTGCGGTTCAGTCGGATGATCAAGATCACAATCGTTCGCCCAGGCGGACACGTGTGATCAGGCACGGGCCGGCGCGATGCGCGGAGCGAGGACGCTCAGGGCCCCGATCAGGCGTGCCCGCGATTCCCCGTCCGCATCCGGAACCCCGCTTGTTTCCCGCCATTTCGCGGCCCGAAACGCGGTTCCCGATGTGACTTGCACGACGATGAACGGGCCCGACCTGACCTTCCCGCTCTGGGAGGCGTAGCCTTTATTCCCGCTGTCCATCACCTTGTGAAGCGGAAGAGGGCGGTTACCGCCGTGTCGCCACAGTCCCCCAGTAACTCGAACGTCTCCACCGACGACCAAGCCGGGAAGAACGCCGCCGCGGCGTTCGGCCCGAACGAGTGGCTCGTCGACGAGATCTATCAGCAGTACCTCCAGGACCCGAATTCGGTAGACCGTGCCTGGTGGGACTTCTTCGCCGATTACAAGCCGGGGGCGCCCGCCGCCTCGGCTCCGGCGGGTACCGCGGCCGCGGGGGCCGCGGGCACCACCCCCACCGCTCCGCCGGCCCAGGCCGCACCGGCTCCGGCCGCGCCCGCCCCGGCCCAGGCACCGGCCCAGTCGGCCCCGGCCGCCAAGCCCGCGCAGGCCCCGGCCACGCCGGCCCAGGCCCCGGCGCAGGCACCCGCGGCCAAGGCCGCCCCGGCCGCGCAGGCCGCTCCGGCTCCGGCGAAGCAGGCCCCGGCGCCCGCGGCCAAGCCGAAGGCCGCCGCCGCGCCCGCCGCCGAGGCCCCCGAGGGCCCGGAGTACGTCACGCTGCGCGGTCCGTCCGCCGCCGTGGTGAAGAACATGAACGCCTCGCTGGAGCTGCCGACGGCCACCTCGGTCCGCGCGGTCCCGGTGAAGCTGCTGTTCGACAACCGCATCGTCATCAACAACCACCTCAAGCGGGCCCGCGGCGGGAAGATCTCCTTCACGCACCTCATCGGGTTCGCCATGGTGCAGGCCATCAAGGCCATGCCGCCGATGAACTACTCGTTCGGCGAGAAGGACGGCAAGCCGACCCTGGTCAAGCCGCCGCACGTGAACCTCGGTCTGGCCATCGACCTGGTGAAGCCCAACGGCGACCGCCAGCTCGTCGTCGCGGCCATCAAGAAGGCCGAGACGCTGAACTTCTTCGAGTTCTGGCAGGCCTACGAGGACATCGTCCGCCGCGCCCGCGAGGGCAAGCTCACGATGGACGACTTCACCGGTGTCACGGTCTCCCTGACCAACCCCGGCGGCCTCGGCACCGTGCACTCCGTGCCGCGCCTGATGCCCGGCCAGTCCGTGATCATGGGCGTCGGCTCCATGGACTACCCGGCGGAGTTCCAGGGCACCAGCCAGGACACCCTGAACAAGCTCGGCGTCTCCAAGGTCATGACGCTCACGTCGACCTACGACCACCGGGTCATCCAGGGCGCCGCCTCCGGCGAGTTCCTGCGCCAGGTCGCCAACCTTCTCCTCGGCGAGAACGGCTTCTACGACGACATCTTCGAGGCGCTGCGCATCCCCTACGAGCCGGTCCGCTGGCTCAAGGACATCGACGCCAGCCACGACGACGACGTCACCAAGGCCGCCCGCGTCTTCGAGCTGATCCACTCCTACCGGGTCCGCGGCCACGTCATGGCCGACACCGACCCGCTGGAGTACCAGCAGCGCAAGCACCCCGACCTGGACATCACCGAGCACGGGCTCACCCTGTGGGACCTGGAGCGCGAGTTCGCTGTCGGCGGCTTCGCCGGCAAGTCGATGATGAAGCTGCGCGACATCCTCGGCGTGCTGCGCGACTCGTACTGCCGCACCACCGGCATCGAGTTCATGCACATCCAGGACCCCAAGCAGCGCAAGTGGATCCAGGACCGCGTCGAGCGCCCGCACTCCAAGCCGGAGCGCGAGGAGCAGCTGCGCATCCTGCGCCGCCTGAACGCCGCCGAGGCGTTCGAGACGTTCCTGCAGACCAAGTACGTCGGCCAGAAGCGGTTCTCCCTGGAGGGCGGCGAGTCCGTCATCCCGCTGCTGGACGCGGTCATCGACTCGGCCGCCGAGTCGCGCCTGGACGAGGTCGTCATCGGCATGGCCCACCGCGGCCGGCTGAACATCCTCGCCAACATCGTCGGCAAGTCGTACGCGCAGATCTTCCGGGAGTTCGAGGGCAACCTCGACCCGAAGTCGATGCACGGCTCCGGCGACGTGAAGTACCACCTGGGCGCCAAGGGCACCTTCACCGGTCTTGACGGCGAGCAGATCGCGGTCTCCCTGGTCGCCAACCCCTCGCACCTGGAGGCGGTCGACCCGGTCCTGGAGGGCGTCGCCCGCGCCAAGCAGGACATCATCAACAAGGGCGGCACGGACTTCACCGTGCTGCCGGTGGCGATCCACGGCGACGCGGCCTTCGCGGGCCAGGGCGTGGTGGCCGAGACCCTGAACATGTCGCAGCTGCGCGGCTACCGCACCGGCGGCACGGTCCACATCGTCATCAACAACCAGGTCGGCTTCACCGCCGCCCCGGAGTCCTCGCGCTCCTCGATGTACGCGACCGACGTGGCCCGCATGATCGAGGCCCCGATCTTCCACGTGAACGGTGACGACCCGGAGGCCGTGGTCCGCGTCGCGCGGCTCGCCTTCGAGTTCCGCCAGGCGTTCAACAAGGACGTGGTGATCGACCTCATCTGCTACCGCCGCCGCGGTCACAACGAGTCGGACAACCCGGCCTTCACCCAGCCGCTGATGTACGACCTGATCGACAAGAAGCGCTCGGTGCGCAAGCTGTACACCGAGTCGCTGATCGGCCGCGGTGACATCACCCTGGAGGAGGCCGAGCAGGCGCTCCAGGACTACCAGGGCCAGCTCGAGAAGGTCTTCACCGAGGTCCGCGAGGTCACCTCGCAGCCGGCGCAGGGCGAGGTCCAGCCGCCCAAGGACGGCTTCCCGGCCGCGGTCCCGACCGCGATCTCCGCCGAGGTCGTCAAGCGGATCGCCGAGTCCCAGGTCAACGTCCCGGACAACATCACCGTCCACCCGCGGCTCCAGCCGCAGCTCCAGCGCCGTGCGGCGATGGTGGAGGACGGCACGATCGACTGGGGCATGGGCGAGACCCTGGCCGTCGGTTCGCTGCTGCTGGAGGGCACCCCGGTCCGCCTGGCGGGCCAGGACTCCCAGCGCGGCACCTTCGGCCAGCGCCACGCGGTGCTCATCGACCGGGAGACCGGCGAGGAGTACACCCCGCTCCAGTACCTCTCCGAGGACCAGGCGCGGCTGAACGTCTACAACTCCCTGCTCTCCGAGTACGCGGCCATGGGCTTCGAGTACGGCTACTCGCTGGCCCGCCCGGACGCGCTGGTGATGTGGGAGGCGCAGTTCGGCGACTTCGTCAACGGCGCGCAGACGGTCGTCGACGAGTTCATCTCCTCCGCCGAGCAGAAGTGGAACCAGACCTCCGGTGTGGTCCTGCTGCTGCCGCACGGCTACGAGGGCCAGGGCCCGGACCACTCCTCGGCCCGTCCGGAGCGGTTCCTCCAGCTCTGCGCGCAGAACAACATGACGGTCGCCATGCCGACCTCGCCGGCGAACTACTTCCACCTGCTGCGCTGGCAGGTCCACAACCCGGACCACAAGCCGCTGATCGTCTTCACCCCGAAGTCGATGCTGCGTCTGAAGGCCGCGGCCTCCAAGGCGGAGGAGTTCACCTCCGGCGAGTTCCGTCCGGTCATCGGTGACGACACGGTCGACCCGGCCGCCGTCCGCAAGGTCGTCTTCTGCTCCGGCAAGGTCTACTACGACCTGGAGGCCGGCCGGCAGAAGCGCGGTGCCACGGACACGGCGATCATCCGCATCGAGCGGCTGTACCCGCTGCCCGGCGCCGAGGTCCAGGCCGAGGTCAACAAGTACCCGAACGCCGAGAAGTACCTGTGGGTGCAGGAGGAGCCGGCGAACCAGGGTGCGTGGCCGTTCATCGCGCTCAACCTGATCGACCACCTGGACCTGGCCGTCGGTGCCGACGTCCCGGCGGGCGAGCGCCTGCGCCGCATCTCGCGCGCGCACGGCTCCTCCCCGGCGGTGGGCTCCGCGAAGCGCCACCAGGCGGAGCAGGAGCAGCTGGTGAACGAGGTCTTCGAGGCGTGACCCCGGCTCGCTGAGCAACGAAAAGGGCCCGGCCCCCGGATCTGATCCGGGGGCCGGGCCCTTTTCGTGCCCTGGGCTTTCCTCAGCTGGCCTGCGGCTCGAAGTCCCAGTACGGGCGGTTGCGGGAGCGGGCGGAGATGGTGTGGACGTGCTGGGGGCCGAGGGTGGCGGCGAGGTCGGCGAGGGCCTCCTGTTCGACCTTCTCCGCCTGCTGGCGGTCGCGCAGGGCGCGCAGGTCGGCCGCGTAGGCGACGCGTGCGGTCAGGGTGAGGGGGTGGGTGCGGCCGAGGGTGTCGGTGGCGCGCAGGATGGTGATCTGGCTGAGGTCGGCGGCGGCCTCGGTGTCCCCGACGAGGTTGCGCAGCGCGGCCGCGTTGACGGCGCAGCCCAGCGCGTAGGGGTGGGTCTCCCCCAGCGCGGCGGACATGTCGGCGAGGCTCTGCTCGATCAGTACGTGGGCGTGGTCGCGTTCGCCGACGCTGCGGAGCACCAGCGCGTGGTTGGCGCGGGCGCCGATGATGAAGGGGTGGCCCTCGGGCAGCAGCAGTTCGTAGCGGGCGAGGACGGATTCGCTGGCCTCGCGGGCCTGGTCGATGTCGCCGTGCTCGCGGGCGAAGCAGCTCTGGCTGACGGCGGCGGCCAGGGTGTGCGTGTGGCTGTCCCCGAGCTTGCGCTCCAGCCCCTCCAGGACGCGGGTGAGCAGTTCGCCCGCCCCGGCCCGGTCCCCGCCGCGCAGCCGGCACAGGGCGAGGTTGTGCTCGGCGCGCAGGGTGTTCTGGTTGTCCGGGCCCATGACGATGCGGTACTCGCGGACGTTCTTGGC